>NZ_JBIAIQ010000004.1:205013-556274 GCF_042871525.1 Streptomyces sp. NPDC005784 | reverse complement strand
ACACCCCCCAGGTCATCCGTACGACAGGGGGCACACAGCCATACCGGACCCGGGGGCCAGGCGCCCCATTGCGGGGCCACGGAAAAGGTAACGGGGGCGTGGAGCCCGTAGAGGCGCTGAAGCCTGTGCAGTCCCGCGAGGGAACCTGTGAAGCCCGCGGAGGAGCGCGGCACGCGCGCGTGTCACCGGTCACGTCCACGCGCGCGTGTCACCGGTCACGTCCACGCGCGCGTGCCACCGGTCACCTCACGTGCGGGTGCCCCGCCAATCACCTCACGCGCGCGGGTGGCCATCCTCGCTCCAAGCGCTCCAAGCGCTCCAAGCGCTCCAAGCGCTCCAAGCGCTCCAAGCGCTCCAAGCGCTCCAAGCGCGCCTGGCCGCCGTGCGCGCCGTGTCGGCGATGAGCCGCGAGCCGCGACGCCGCCTTCGCTTCACGCGAGCGTGAAGCGAAGGCGCCGTGCCCGGCCCGGCTACGACGGCTCGCCCCGTCCTTGCCGGGGCAGTTCCAGACCCGACTCGGCCGCCGAGTTGCAGTACTCCCGCACCGCGCTGGTCCGCGCCACCACTCGCCCGCGGTGGACAACGATCCGGCTGTACGCGAGGGACAGCGCCCCCGCGAGCCGGTCCCCGCGCACGGCGAGCAACTCGGCCGGGAATCCGGCCTCCACGCGCACCTCGGGCAGGCCGAGGGCGGCCCGGGCGGCACAACTCACCGTGGCGTAGGCGTCCTCGGGCCGCAGCCCGCCTCGCGAGGCCAGCAAGTAGGCGGCTTCCAGCGGGTCCCCGCGTCCCACCGGGTTGGACACGTCGCGCAGGGCGCCACTGCCCGCCGTGACCCGTACGCCGGCCGCGCGCAACAGCCGTACGGGAGCGGTGCCGCGCCGGTCGGCCGAACCGCAGCCACCCTGCGGCAGACACACCACCGTCACTCCGGCCGCGGCGAGTTGGTCCGCGGCGCGGGAGGCCACCTCGGACGGCAGCCGGCCGAGCCCACCGCACGGGCCGAGCGTCACTCCGGGCCGCAGCCCGCCCGCCATCGCGGCGAGCCGGGCGAGCCGGGCGGGATCGGCGGCGTCCGTGTGCAGATCGACCGGGCAGCCGTGCTCGGAGGCGAGTTCCAGGACGGCCTCGACGTACCCCGTCGGATCGGGGTCCGCGTCCGGGCAGCCGCCCACCACGGAAGCGCCCATCTTCAGGGCGTCCCGCAGCATCGCGAGCCCGTCGGCGCCGGCCGCCCCGGTCAGTACCCGCGGCATCGCCACCGTCGTCAGTTCGGTGAGCCCCCGCAACGACCGCTGTACCTCGAGCACCGCCGCCAGCGCGTCCAGCCCCTGTACGTCGCCGACGCGCACATGGGACCGCAACGCCGTGACGCCGTGCCCGAGTTGCAGCAGCGCCGCCTCGGTGGCCCGGCGCTGGATCTCCTGGTCGTCGTACGCGAGAGGGCCGTCGCCGTCGGCTGTGAGGGCCGTGTCGCTGTGCGCGTGGGCCTCGGCGGGGGCCGGCAGAAGGAGGTAACCGTCGAGGTCCAGCTTCGCGGCGAGAGCCCCCGAGGCACCCGCCGCCAGGCTCCCGGCGGTACCGACAGCCTCGATACGACCGCCACCCAGCCGTACGTCCACGGTCCGGCCGTCGGTGAGCCGCGCCCCGCACAGCAGGAGAGCGGCCGTGTCGGTCCGACCCGACGAGGAATGGGGCGGCTGCTGCTGACTGTCGGGCATCGCGCTCCTGGGGCTCGGGGGCGGCTGCGGGAGGGACGACTGCGGAGCGTGGGGACACAAGATCACGCAGCGTGAGTCGAGCCTAGGGCGGCGACCCGTCAACGTCGGGGAGGAGCGCAATAGTCGTACCGGTGTGGTCCGTCGGCGAGCCGGGGACCAGCCATCTCCTGGCCGGGGCGGCTGTCAGCCGTCTGCCCGTCCGGGGCCACCCCCGTCCGCGGCGACCCCCTGCCCGGCCACGTAAGTGCCCGGTCACCCCCGCCCATGGGCGGCCGGGAGGCCCGTCACCCCGTGTGATCCAAGGGGCCTGAGAGGCCTGTGAGGGGTTCTGGGAACGCCCGGGGAAACGCCTGGGGTCAGGCCGGGGCGGGTGCCGCGAAACGGATTTGGGCGATCGGCGGCCGACCGTGTAATGTCTTCATCGCTCGCCCCAATAGCTCAGTCGGTAGAGCGTCTCCATGGTAAGGAGAAGGTCTACGGTTCGATTCCGTATTGGGGCTCTGGTGTGAGAGGTTCCCGTCGCAAGACGGGGGCCGATCGCATCTCAGCGGTGTAGCTCAGTCGGTAGAGCAAGCGGCTCATAATCGCTGTGTCACCGGTTCAAGTCCGGTCACCGCTACTGACAGTAGCCGATTGTGGGGTCGGTCCTTCGATCGGCTACTCTTCTATGCGTTAATGTCCCATCCGTTCGTCAAGGAGCACTCCTGTGGCTGCCACCGACGTCCGCCCCAAGATCACGCTGGCCTGCGTGGAGTGCAAGGAGCGGAACTACATCACCAAGAAGAACCGGCGTAACGACCCGGACCGACTGGAGATGAAGAAGCACTGCCCGCGTTGCAACGCGCACACCGCGCACCGCGAAACGCGATAGTTTCAGGCTCGTACACGAGGCCGTCCCCTTCACGGGGGGCGGCCTCGCGTCGTTGTGGAACCGATGTCGGGCGCGTACCCGGCGGCATAGGTGGACCAGCGATTTAGAGCGAAGATGGGCCGTCCGGCCAAGACGGTCGGTCCAGCTGCGACGCAAGCGCAGCGAAGACAACCAGGAGGTGCCGAGCCCATGGCGCTCGACCAGTCCTTCGTAGGGCGGTCCTACCCGCCCACCGATCCCTATGAGGTCGGTCGGGAGAAGATCCGCGAGTTCGCGGAGGCCGTGGGGGACAGCAACCCTGCGTACACGGACCCCGAGGCCGCACGCGCGCTCGGGTATCCGGACGTGATCGCCCCGCCGACCTTTGTGTTCGCCATCACGTTCAAGGCCGCGGGCCAGGTCGTCCAGGACCCGCAACTGGGCCTCGACTACAACCGGGTGGTGCACGGCGACCAGAAGTTCGCGTACACCCGCCCGGTGCGCGCGGGCGACCGTCTCACGGTCACCTCGACCATCGAGTCGATCAAGTCCCTCGCGGGCAACGACATCCTGGACATCCGTGGCGAGGTCCACGACGAGGCGGGCGAGCACGTCGTGACGGCTGTCACGAAGCTCGTGTCCCGTGCGGCGGAGGTGGGCTGACATGACGGCGAAGATCTCTTACGCGGACGTCGAGGTCGGCACCGAGCTGCCGGCCCGGACGTTTTCCGTGACGCGTGCCACGCTCGTCCAGTACGCGGGGGCCTCCGGGGACTTCAACCCCATCCACTGGAACGAGAAGTTCGCGGTCGAGGTGGGCCTTCCCGACGTCATCGCGCACGGCATGTTCACCATGGCCGAGGCGATCCGTGTGGTGACCGACTGGGCGGGTGACCCGGGCTCCGTGGTCGAGTACGGCGTCCGCTTCACCAAGCCCGTCGTCGTCCCGAACGACGACAAGGGCGCGATCATCGAGGTCAGCGGCAAGGTCGCCGCCAAGCTCGACGACAACACCGTCCGCGTCGACCTCACGGCGACCAGTGCCGGACAGAAGGTGCTGGGGATGTCCCGAGCGGTCGTACGGCTGGCTTGAACCCCAGGTCAAGCAACTTGATCCCCAAGTCGCGTAAGGGGCGTCCGCAATTGCGGGCGCCCCTTACGCGTTTCTTGTTGGCGAGGCGAGGCGAGGCAATGCGATGCCGGGCGAGAGGGGAAGCGGGACTGGGTGCGACGGGGCAGCGCCGGACGGGCGGGAAGCGGGACTGGGTGCGACGGGGCAGGGCCGGACGGGCGGGACGCGACGCGACAGGGCGGGGCAGTACTGGCTGTCATGCGACCCCTAGGCCTCCGCACCTCTTGACCTGGTTAGTGATTGAGTACTAACTTAGCCGCATGGTCAGGATGAGCGCAGAGGAGAGGCGCGAGAGCGTCATCCGTGCGGCGATGAGCGAGTTCGCCCACGGCGGCTACTACGGCACGTCCACCGAGGCGATCGCCAAGCGCGTGGGTGTCTCGCAGCCGTATCTCTTCCGGCTCTTCCCTGGCAAGAAGGCGATCTTCCTGGCGGCCGCCGAGCACTGCATGGATCTCGCCCGACGCACCCTGGAGGAGGCCACCGAAGGGCTGGAGGGCGAAGAGGCCGTGCATGCCATGGCGAACGCCTACGTGAAGGTCATCGCGGAGCACCCGGAGCGGCTGCTCATGCAGATGCAGATGTACGTCGCGGTGGCGGCCGCCGAGGAGGCCGGCGACCATGAGCTCGGCGAGGCGGTCCGGGCTGGCTGGATGCGGCTCTGGGACACGGTTCATGTGCCGCTCGGGGCCGACGCGGACGAGACCGCGACCTTCATGGCGTACGGAATGCTCATCAACTGCCTGGTGGCGATGGGGTTCCCGCCCGAGCACCGGGTCTGGGAAGGGCTCTACCCGTCGGCGCGGGTCACGGGCCGGCTGGAGAAGTAGCGCGATGGCCAAGGCGGAGTTTGGCGCCTTTTCATGGGCGCGAAAGTTAGTCATCAATAACTAACCATCAATGGTGATCACATCAACCCTGGGGGAGCGATGTCTCAGCGGACGGCAAGGACAACACAGAACGGATCGGCGGCACCGGCCACAGCACCGGCCACCCTTTCGGCCGCGGCACCGGCCACCGGATCGGCCGCAGCGCCGCCGGCGGATGCGATCGCGGAGTCGGCCACCGCATCGACCGTGGACGCGGCCACGGGACCGGCTACGGCATCGACCGCGGCTGCGGCTGCGGCCGGGGAATCGACTGCGCGTCGAGGTGGAGCCGGGTGGGCCCTCCTCATCACCAGCGTCGCCGGATTCATGGCGGCCCTCGACAATCTCGTCGTCACCACCGCCCTGCCCTCCATCCGCAAGGATCTCGGGGGAGCGCTGGGCGACCTGGAATGGACCGTGAGCGCCTACACGCTCACCTTCGCCGTCCTGCTGATGTTCGGCGCGGCGCTGGGTGACCGGTTCGGCCGCCGCAGGCTCTTCCTGGTCGGCCTGAGCGTCTTCACCGGAGCGTCCGCCGCCGCGGCCATGGCGCCCGGCATCGACTCGCTGATCGCCGCCCGCGCGGTGCAGGGCGTCGGCGCGGCGATCATGATGCCGCTGACGCTGACCCTGCTGACGGCCGCGGTTCCGGCCGCCAGGCGCGGGATGGCATACGGGATCTGGGGCGCCGTCAATGGACTCGCGGTCGCCTCCGGGCCCCTCATCGGCGGCAGCCTCACCGAACACATCTCGTGGCACTGGATCTTCTGGCTGAACGTACCGCTGGGTCTCGCCGTGCTCCCGCTCGCCCGGCTGCGTCTGTCCGAGTCGTTCGGTGCCGGTGCCAGGCTCGACTTCCCGGGCACCCTGCTCGCCAGCGGCGGTCTCTTCGGGATCGTCTACGGCCTGGTTCGCGGGCCTGCCGACGGCTGGACCAGCCCGTTCGTCCTGACCGGCCTGTTCGCGGGTGCCGCGCTGCTCACCGGCTTCGTCATCCACGGCACCCGGGCCAAGCACCCGATGCTCCCGATGCGGCTCTTCCGCTCCCGAGCCTTCGCCGGGATCAACGCGGCCAGCCTGCTGATGTTCCTCGGGATGTTCGGCTCGATCTTCCTGCTCAGCCAGTACATGCAGGGCGTGCTCGGATACTCGCCGACCGAGGCGGGGCTGCGGATGCTTCCCTGGACCGGCATGCCGATGCTCGTCGCGCCCATCGCCGGCTACCTGTCCGACCGCATCGGCGGGCGCCCCGTCGTCGCTACCGGGCTCTTCCTGCAGGCCGCCGGGCTCGCGTACTACGCCTCCGTGGTCGCCGCCGACGCCTCGTACGCCTCCCAGTTGCCCGCGCTGATCATCAGCGGCATCGGGATGTCCCTCTACTTCGCCCCGGCCTCCAACCTGGTCATGTCCAGCGTCCGGCCGCACGAGCAGGGCATCGCCTCCGGCGCCAACAACGCGCTGCGCGAGGTGGGCGGCGCGCTCGGCATCGCGGTGATGTCCTCGATCTTCTCGGCGCAGGGCGGCTACGCGACCGCCCAGACCTTCATCGACGGACTGCGCCCCGCGCTCGTGGTCGGCGCCTCGGTCGTCGCCCTCGCGGGTCTCGCGGCCCTGCTCATCCCGACCGCCCGGCGCGCGGCGCGTACCGAGACGGCCGACGCCCCGGCGCACGCCCTCGAAGGCGACCCGGTGGACCGGGAGGCCGAATCCTTCGAAGCGGACTCGGTCGAAGCCGACCGGCTTGTGACCGCCTCCCTCGAAACCGCCTCCCGCTGACGCGCGGAACGGAGGTACCGGCCCTTCGGCCGCCCCCGGGGAATCACCTGATCGTGCGATCGAACCCCCAGGAGAGCCACCTCGGTCAAGCGCTCGGACGCGAGCGGCCCCGCCCCACCGGCGGGGCCGCTCGCGTCTCCGGAGCGCACCGGTGGCCGGGCGCCCCCGCCGCTTCTCGTAGTCTTGGGCGCGTGCAGGAACTCCACGATGCCCCGCTCGCCCCGCTGACCACCTTCCGGCTCGGCGGCCCGGCCGCCCGGCTGATCACCGCCACGACCGACGCCGAGGTGGTCGCCGCCGTGCGCGAGGCCGACGACGCCGGTACCCCGCTGCTGCTCATCGGCGGCGGATCGAACCTGGTCATCGGCGACAAGGGCTTCGCCGGGACCGCACTGCGCATCGCCACGAAGGGCTTCTCGCTCGACGGTACGAGGCTGGAGCTGGCCGCGGGCGAGGTGTGGACCGACGCGGTCGCCCGCACCGTCGAGGCAGGGCTCGCCGGGATCGAGTGCCTCGCCGGTATCCCTGGCTCCGCGGGCGCGACTCCGATCCAGAACGTGGGCGCGTACGGCCAGGAAGTGTCATCGACGATCACCGAAGTGATCGCCTACGACCGGAAGACGCGCGAGACGGTCACGCTGACCAACGCCGAGTGCGCCTTCTCGTACCGCCACAGCCGCTTCAAGGCCGACCCCGAGCGCCATGTGGTGCTGCGCGTCCGCTTCGAGCTGGAGGACGCGCAGGGGCTGTCGGCGCCGGTCAAGTACGCCGAGACGGCCCGCGCGCTCGGTGTGGAGCCCGGCGACCGCGTGCCCCTCGGCGCCGCCCGCGAGACCGTACTGAAGCTGCGTGCCGGTAAAGGCATGGTGCTCGACCCCGAGGACCACGACACCTGGTCCGCCGGGTCGTTCTTCACCAACCCGATCCTCACGGACGAGGCGTTCGCCGCGTTCCACGCGCGCGTGAAGGAGCGGCTCGGCGCCGACGCCGTACCGCCGGCGTACGCGGCCGGTGAGGGCCACACCAAGACCTCCGCGGCCTGGCTGATCGACAAGTCGGGCTTCACCAAGGGCTACGGAACCGGGCCCGCCCGCATCTCCACCAAGCACACGCTGGCCCTGACCAACCGGGGCGGGGCCACCACCGAGGACCTCCTCG
Organism: Streptomyces sp. NPDC005784; assembly: GCF_042871525.1. Lineage (NCBI taxonomy): Bacteria > Bacillati > Actinomycetota > Actinomycetes > Kitasatosporales > Streptomycetaceae > Streptomyces > Streptomyces sp. NPDC005784. The sequence continues at coordinate 548,768 of NZ_JBIAIQ010000004.1, read as the reverse complement.
CGCTGGCCCGCGAAGTCGTCGCCGGTGTCCGTGACGCCTTCGGGATCACCCTCGTCAACGAACCGGTGACGGTGAACGCCGGCCTCTGAGAGGCCCTCAAGGTCTCCGAAGGGTTCTGAGGGCTTCGACGTTCCCTTAAGGGCCCCGAAAGCCCCGCAGGCCCTCGCCGCGCGCCCGGCAGGTGTCGGACATGTGGGCTCGCCCTAGTAGGCGACGCCGACGCCCTGCTTCACGGTCCCCGGGTCGTCGATCATCGCCAGCATCGCGTGCGCCACGTCCGCGCGCGCGATGAAGCGGCCCTTGGGAGGGAAGCCGCCCACGGCCGTGCGGTAGGAGCCGGTCAGCGGCTTGTTCTGGAGCCGGGGCGGACGGACGACGGTCCAGTCCGTGGCACTGTCCGCCAGTTCGTCCTCCATCTCCCGCAGGTCGGCGTAGACGTCCTTCAGGATGCTGGAGATCAGGCGCCGCATGGTGCGGTCGACGAGCGTGTCGTTCTCGGCGCCGGGACCGACCGGGCTCGCGCTGACCACCAGCAGCCGCCGCACCTGCTCCGCCTCCATGGCGCCCAGCACCGTACGGGTGAGCCGGGCCGCGACCCCGGCGTCCTTGCGGCTGCGTGCGCCGAGACCGGACAGGACCGCGTCCCGGCCCGCGACGGCGGGGCGCAGCGACCCCGGGTCGGTGAGATCCGCCCGGAACACCTCCAGACCCGCGCCCGTGACGGTGAGCCGCGCGGGATCCCGTACGACGGCCTTGACCTGGTGGCCCGCGCCCAGGGCCTGGCGGACGATCTCCTGGCCGATGCCTCCGGTGGCACCGAGAACGGTGAGTTTCATGACGCGCTCCGCATGAGGTGGGGATGGGGTGGGTGAGTGTTCACTCACCCATGCTTCTTCTAGAGTGAGTAAGTACTCACCCACCCGTCAACCCGTGAGGACGTGTCATGGAATCCTTGGGCCCCATGCAGCAGAAATCCGCCACGGAGCCCACGCCGTCGAAGCCGGCCAGGATCCGCATCCTCGACGCGGCGCACGAGCTCATGCTCACCCTCGGCCTCTCCCGCGCCACCACCAAGGAGATCGCCCGGGCGGCCGGCTGCTCCGAGGCCGCGCTCTACAAGTACTTCGCGAGCAAGGAAGAGCTGTTCATCCGGGTCCTACAGGAGCGGCTGCCGCGGCTGGGCCCCCTCCTGGAGCGGCTGACGGCCGAGCCGGGGAAGCACTCCCTGGAGGAGAACCTCACCGAGATCGCCCGCCAGGCGGCCCTCTTCTATGAGCAGAGTTTCCCGATCGCTGCCTCCCTGTACGCGGAGACACAGCTCAAGCGCCGCCACGACGACGCCATGCGGGCCATGGGCGCGGGCCCGCACATGCCCATCCGGGGCGTCGCCGCGTATCTGCTGGCGGAGCAGCGGGCCGGGCGCATACGGCCGGACACCGACACCTTCGCGGCCGCGTCCCTCCTCCTCGGCGCCTGTGCGCAGCGGGCGTTCGCCTACGACGCCACCCCCGAGGGCGCGCCCCCGCCCCTGGACACCTTCGCCCCGGCGCTCGCCCGCACGCTGCTCGCCGGGATCGCGCCCAGGGACACGGCGGAGACGGCGGGGGCCTGAGAAGCGGCTAGGAAGCCAGCCAGTCGTCGACGCCGGCCAGCAGTTTCGCCCGGACATCCTCCGGGGCCGCCGAGGCGCGGATGGACTGGCGGGCCAGCTCTGCCAGCTCCGGGTCGGTGAAGGCGTGGTGGCGGCGGGCGATCTCGTACTGGGCGGCGAGCCGGGATCCGAAGAGCAGTGGATCGTCGGCTCCGAGGGCCATCGGTACACCGGCTTCGAACAGAGTTCGCAGGGGGACATCGGCGTGCTTCTCGTAGACGCCCAGGGCGACGTTCGAGGCGGGGCAGACCTCACAGGTCACTCCGCGGTCCGCCAGGCGCTTCAGCAGCCGCGGGTCCTCGGCGGCCCGCACCCCGTGGCCGATCCGTGAGGCGTGCAGATCGTCCAGGCAGTCGCGGACCGAGGCGGGCCCGGTCAGCTCGCCGCCGTGCGGCGCGGACAGCAGCCCGCCCTCGCGCGCGATCGCGAAGGCCCGGTCGAAGTCCCGCGCCATGCCCCGCCGCTCGTCGTTGGAGAGCCCGAAACCGACGATCCCCCGGTCCGCGTAGCGCACGGCGAGCCGGGCCAGTGTGCGGGCGTCCAACGGGTGCTTCATCCGGTTGGCGGCCACCAGGACGCGCATCCCGAGTCCGGTCTCCCGCACGGCCGAGTCGACCGCGTCCAGGATGACCTCCAGGGCCGGGATCAACCCGCCGAGGCGAGGGGCGTACGACGTCGGGTCGACCTGGATCTCCAGCCACCCGGAGCCGTCCTTCAGGTCCTCCTCGGCGGCCTCACGTACCAGGCGCTGGATGTCCTCGGGCTCTCTCAGGCACGACCGCGCGGCGTCGTACAGGCGCTGGAAGCGGAACCAGCCGCGCTCGTCGGTCGCCCGCAGTTTCGGCGGTTCCCCGCTGGTCAGCGCGTCCGGCAGCCGTACGCCGTACTTGTCGGCCAGTTCCAGCAGGGTGGTGTGCCGCATCGACCCGGTGAAGTGCAGGTGCAGATGGGCCTTCGGCAGTTCACTCACATCACGTACGCGCTCCATCCAAAGATCCTGCCGTACGCGGATGTCGTGCCGGTAGCGCTTTCGCTGATCGGAGGCTTGCTCGAACGAACGAACGGGGGCCGGCCACTCCGCGGAGTGGCCGGCCCCCGCACGCGCGCGTGGAGCGCGATGACGTCACCGGCGCCCCGAAGGGCGCGAGAGGACGAAGGAGGTCAGTCCTTCGCCTCGGACAGCAGCTGCTGGATCCGGCTGACGCCCTCGACGAGGTCCTCGTCACCGAGGGCGTACGACAGGCGCAGGTAGCCCGGCGTGCCGAAGGCCTCGCCCGGGACGACCGCGACCTCGGACTCCTCCAGGATGAGCGCGGCCAGCTCGACCGTGTCCGCGGGGCGCTTGCCGCGGATCTCCTTGCCGAGGAGTCCCTTGACCGAGGGGTACGCGTAGAAGGCGCCCTCGGGCTCGGGGCAGAGCACGCCGTCGATCTCGTTCAGCATGCGCACCATGGTCTTGCGGCGGCGGTCGAAGGCCTCGCGCATCTTCGCGACGGCCGTGAGGTCGCCCGAGACGGCGGCGAGTGCGGCGACCTGGGCCACGTTCGAGACGTTCGACGTGGCGTGCGACTGGAGGTTGGTCGCGGCCTTGATGACGTCCTTCGGGCCGATGACCCAGCCCACGCGCCAGCCGGTCATCGCGTACGTCTTGGCGACGCCGTTGACGACGATGCACTTGTCGCGCAGCTCGGGCACCACGACGGGCAGGGAGTGGAATTCCGCGTCCCCGTAGACCAGGTGCTCGTAGATCTCGTCGGTCAGGACCCACAGGCCCTTCTCGGCGGCCCAGCGGCCGATCTCCTCGATCTGCTCGCGGGTGTAGACCGCGCCCGTCGGGTTGGACGGGGAGACGAAGAGCAGCACCTTCGTGTTCTCGGTGCGGGCGGCCTCCAGCTGCTCGACCGAGACGCGGTAGCCGGTGGTCTCGTCCGCGACGACGTCCACCGGGACACCCCCGGCGAGACGGATGGACTCCGGGTAGGTCGTCCAGTACGGCGCCGGGACGATGACCTCGTCGCCCGGGTCGAGGATCGCGGCGAAGGCCTCGTAGATGGCCTGCTTGCCGCCGTTGGTGACCAGGACCTGGGCGGCCTCCACCTCGTAGCCGGAGTCGCGCAGCGTCTTGGCGGCGATCGCGGCCTTCAGCTCGGGGAGCCCGCCGGCCGGCGTGTAGCGGTGGTACTTGGGGTTCGAGCAGGCCTCGATGGCTGCCTGGACGATGTAGTCCGGGGTCGGGAAGTCGGGCTCACCGGCGCCGAAGCCGATCACCGGACGTCCGGCGGCCTTGAGTGCCTTGGCCTTGGCGTCCACGGCGAGGGTGGCGGACTCGGAGATCGCGCCGACTCGGGCGGAGACCCGGCGCTCGGTGGGAGGGGTTGCAGGGCTCATGGGACCCATCGTTTCAGACCGGAAACGCCCCCGGCACACGGGTTTCACAGACTGAACAACGGCAGAACGTTCATTCGGATCCGCGCGCCCACCAGTCGATCTTCAACGGAGGAAGCCCGTACGGACACTTTCTGTTCGACGACCGGCTCCGGACCACGTACACTCTCACCTCGTTGGCCTTCACCGGCCGCGCTCAACCGGTGCACACCGAGCATCCGGTCGGATGCGGTACGTTGGGGGAAATCAAAGGGTCGTAGCTCAATTGGTAGAGCACTGGTCTCCAAAACCAGCGGTTGGGGGTTCAAGTCCCTCCGGCCCTGCTACACACTCCTTTCGCCAGGATGTGTGCGCATGTACGTACTGCAATGCACCGCCGTGCGGCTCAACCGGGCGCGGCACGGTCACGACCCGGGAATCAGGTGAGGACGAGTGACGGACGCCGTGGGCTCCATCGACATGCCTGATGCCGAGGCGCCGGAGTCCAAAAAGAAGGCCCGCAAGGGTGGTAAGCGTGCCAAGAAGGGCCCGCTGAAGCGCCTTGCCACTTTCTACCGCCAGATCATCGCGGAACTCCGTAAGGTTGTCTGGCCGACTCGCAATCAGCTGACGACTTACACCACAGTGGTGATTGTGTTCGTCGTCATCATGATCGGCCTGGTGACCGTGATTGACTATGGGCTCAACCACGCCGCCAAGTACGTCTTCGGCTGAGCCGAGAGCGAAGGGCGCCGTCACCGGCGCCCCTTTCGCGTGTTCCACCCCCATGTATCCAGGAAGAAGCAGCCACCGTGTCTGACCCGAACCTGAACGACGCCACCGAGTCGGTCGAGTCCGTTGACGACGAGCTCGAGATCGTCGAGGGAGCGGACGTCGTGGACGAGTTCGAGGCTGCCGATGCCGCCGCCGGCGAGCCCGCCGAGGATGCGGCCCTGCACGTCGAGGACGAGTCCGGTGACGACGTCGAGGACGAGGACGTGCCCGCCGAGGCGCTCGCCGACGAGGCCGAGGCTGAAGTAGAGGCCGAGCCCGAAGTAGAGGCCGAGCCCGTCGACCCCGTGACCGCCCTGCGCGAGGAACTGCGCATGCTCCCCGGCGAGTGGTACGTCATCCACACGTACGCCGGTTACGAGAACCGCGTGAAGACCAACCTCGAACAGCGTGCCGTTTCGCTGAACGTCGAGGACTTCATCTTCCAGGCCGAGGTGCCGCAGGAAGAAGTCGCGCAGATCAAGAACGGCGAGCGCAAGACGATCAAGCAGAACAAGCTCCCGGGCTACGTTCTGGTCCGCATGGACCTGACGAACGAGTCCTGGGGTGTCGTCCGCAACACGCCCGGCGTCACCGGCTTCGTGGGCAACGCCTACGACCCGTACCCGCTGACCCTGGACGAGATCGTCAAGATGCTCGCCCCGGAGGCCGAGGAGAAGGCCGCCCGCGAGGCCGCAGAGGCCGAGGGCAGGCCCGCTCCGCAGCGCAAGGTCGAGGTCCAGGTGCTGGACTTCGAGGTCGGCGACTCGGTCACCGTCACCGACGGCCCGTTCGCCACGCTGCAGGCGACCATCAACGAGATCAACGCCGACTCGAAGAAGGTCAAGGGCCTCGTCGAGATCTTCGGCCGCGAGACCCCGGTCGAGCTCTCCTTCGACCAGATCCAGAAGAACTAGCACCTTCTGGACGTACGTCTTCCGAACAGGTCAGACGGGCTGTCACAGCCCGTCTGACCTGCTCGGTTTTTAGCCGCGCGCAGATACCCGTTATCGTTGTGCGGTATGCCTCCATCCGGATCATCACCTCGGTTGAAGGCAGCCGTCCGGGGCGACTCGGACGTAGGAAGGCGAAAACGAAAGAGGACCCGGAATGCCTCCCAAGAAGAAGAAGGTCACGGGGCTTATCAAGCTCCAGATCAACGCCGGTGCGGCGAACCCGGCCCCGCCGGTCGGCCCCGCGCTCGGTCAGCACGGCGTCAACATCATGGAGTTCTGCAAGGCCTACAACGCCGCGACCGAGTCGCAGCGTGGCTGGGTCATCCCGGTGGAGATCACGGTCTACGAAGACCGCTCCTTCACCTTCGTGACCAAGACTCCGCCGGCCGCCAAGATGATCCTCAAGGCCGCGGGTGTCGAGAAGGGCTCCGGCGAGCCGCACAAGACCAAGGTCGCCAAGATCACCCAGGCGCAGGTCCGCGAGATCGCCACGACCAAGATGCCCGACCTCAACGCCAACGACCTGGACGCCGCCGCGAAGATCATCGCCGGCACCGCCCGTTCCATGGGCGTCACGGTCGAGGGCTGACACCCACCTTCGTAGGAACCATGCGGCTCCGGCCGCGCGTGGCAGGGCCTGCTCGGCCCGTACCACGACTCCTCAGAACACATCAGGAGCAGTAGTGAGCAAGCGCAGCAAGTCTCTCCGCGCTGCGGACGCCAAGGTCGACCGGGAGAAGCTCTACGCCCCGCTCGAGGCCGTCCGTCTCGCCAAGGAGACCTCCACGAGCAAGTTCGACGGCACCGTCGAGGTCGCCTTCCGCCTGGGTGTCGACCCGCGCAAGGCCGACCAGATGGTCCGTGGCACCGTGAACCTCCCGCACGGCACCGGTAAGACCGCCCGGGTCCTGGTCTTCGCGACCGGTGACCGTGCCGAGGCCGCGACTGCCGCGGGCGCCGACATCGTCGGCTCCGACGAGCTCATCGACGAGGTGGCGAAGGGCCGTCTGGACTTCGACGCCGTCGTCGCCACCCCGGACCTCATGGGCAAGGTCGGCCGCCTCGGCCGCGTGCTCGGTCCCCGTGGTCTCATGCCGAACCCCAAGACCGGCACCGTGACCCCGGACGTCGCCAAGGCTGTCACCGAGATCAAGGGTGGCAAGATCGAGTTCCGCGTCGACAAGCACTCGAACCTGCACTTCATCATCGGCAAGGTGTCCTTCGACGACGCCAAGCTGGTGGAGAACTACGGTGCGGCCCTCGACGAGATCCTTCGTCTGAAGCCGTCGGCCGCCAAGGGTCGCTACATCAAGAAGGCCGCGATCAGCACCACGATCGGCCCCGGCGTTCCCGTCGACTCGAACCGCACCCGCAACCTCCTCGTCGAGGAGGACCCGGCCGCCGTCTGAGCCTCCCGCTCACCCCGGTGACCGCGTCGCGCACGCGTATCTGAACGGGCCCCGCAACCTTTCGAGGTGCGGGGCCCGTCCTCATGTCCGGAGGCCTTTCCGAGGCGATCGCGCCGGAAGGAATTCAGATACGTGTGTCAGTGGGCTGCGCTAGCGTGCGGTTCACATAATTCGCATAGGGGTGGGACGAATGAACAGCACCATGGTGCGCCGCGTGACCCTCTCGATCGCGCTGACGGCCGCGCTGGCGGGGGTGACGGCCTGCAACTCCTCGGGTTCTTCCGGGAGTTCGGGCAAGGACGACAAGGCCGGTCACAAGAGCACCACGCGCGTCAGTCCCATCGCGGCCCTGCGGTCCGCCGAGAAGTCCACCGACGGTGCGGACTCCGCCCGGATCGAGTCCACGACGAGCATGGGCACGATCATGTCCATGAAGTCGGGCGGCGTCATGGGCTGGGGCAACGGCCTCACCGGTGACATGACGATCACGTACACCGGCGGCACGATGGCCGACACGATGCGCAAGATGGGCAGCGCCTCCATGGAGGCCCGCTATCTGTCCGACGCCTACTACGCGAAGATGGGCGACACGTTCGCCCAGCAGGCGGGCGGCAAGCACTGGATCAGGTACGGGTACGACGACCTGGCGAAGTTCGGGGGCGGCTCCGGCGCGCTCCTGAAGGACCAGATGCAGAACAATTCGCCGAACCAGTCGGTGAAGACCCTGCTGGCGTCCGGCGACGTCAAGAAGGTCGGCGACGAGACGGTCCGCGGCGAGAAGGCCGCGCACTACGCGGGCACGGTGAACGTCGCGGACTTCGCGGCCAAGAGTTCCCATCTCACCGCGGGTCAACTCGCCGACATGAAGAAGCAGTTCACCCAGGCCGGCATCACGACGGAGGCCGTCGACATCTGGGTCGACGGCAAGGGCCTGGTCGTCAAGGCGGTCTCCAAGGCCGAGATGACGGGCGGCACGATGTCCTCCACGACGTACTACAGCGACTACGGAGTGAAGGTCTCCGCCGCGGCGCCCCCGGCCGGTGACACCGAGGACTTCAAGGACCTCCTGAAGAAGCAGGGCGGGACACCCGGCAGCAGCGACACGTCGACCGGATCCGGCACGGTTTCCGGCTCCTGAGCCCCGCCGCCCGCCGTCCAGGCCTGGCCCCGCCGCCCGCCGTCCAGGCCTGGCCTCGCCGCCCCCTCTCCAGGTCGCGGGGAAACTCGGATGATCCCTGCGCTACCGGATGACCGGCCGGGTCCCCGAGGAGGGCAAGGTCGGCGGGGAGGCGGCGATGAGCATGAAGCCGCTGGCCATGAGCATGAAGATGACCGCCGAGGACCAGGCCGCCGACGGCCCGGTCGAGATCCGGCTGGTGGGCAAGCCGATGTACATCGGCGGAGGCGCCGAGGCCGCCAAGGACAATGGGCGGCAAGCACTGGATCAAGTTCGACATGTCCGCGCTGGGTGCGGACAAGCAACTGAACGCCGACCAGCCGGGCGGCGGAGCGGCCGACAGGAACCCGGCCACCGAGTCGACCTTCCTCACCGGCTCGAAGGACGTGAAGAAGGTCGGGACCGAGACCGTCGACGGTGTGCGGACCACGCACTACAAGGGGAAGGTCACCCTCGACGAGTTCCGCAAGTCCCTCAAGAATGAAGGACAAGGCCACCCGTGAGGCGCGGCAGAAGAGCCTCGACCGGTAAACGACGATGGGCATCGACGCTTCTCACGATGGACATGTCGGTCGACGGCGCCGACCGCACCAAGCAGTTCCGTATGCGGGGGACCGCCGACAAGGGCCCGCTCGACATGACCATCACCTTCCTCGACTTCAACAGGCCGGTGACGGTGACGGCCCTGCCCGCCAAGGACGCCGTCGACCTCGCCGAGATGACGAAGGGCGCCGAGCAGGGCTGACCCCCTCCGGGCGGATTTGCTTGGCGACGTCCCCTTCACGTACTCTCCTCGAGAAGCCAAAGACCGCTGGTCGTTGCCTCGTGCTCGCAAGAGGGCGTGGTGACCGAAGGATCCGCTGAAACTGCGGACGACCCGCGTAGGTGATTCGTGGATGTGTTCCCGGAGTTCGCACGCCCAGCGTGCGGAGGAATCCGGTAGAGCTACGCCCCGTGCGCCTGCGCCGGGGCGTTTCGTTTTGTCAGTCCCTTCTGAGCGGTCCTCATCACCCGGAAGGAGGCCGACGCTCTATGGCAAGGCCCGACAAGGCTGCCGCGGTAGCCGAGCTCGCGGACCAGTTCCGCAGCTCGAACGCCGCCGTGCTGACCGAGTACCGGGGTCTCACCGTGGCGCAGCTCAAGACGCTGCGCCGTTCGCTCGGTGAAGACGCCCAGTACGCCGTGGTGAAGAACACGCTGACCAAGATTGCGGCCAACGAGGCCGGGATCTCTACGCTCGACGACCTGTTCAACGGTCCGACGGCGGTCGCCTTCATCACCGGTGACCCGGTGGTGTCCGCGAAGGGTCTTCGTGACTTCGCCAAGGACAACCCGAACCTCGTCATCAAGGGCGGTGTCCTTGACGGCAAGGCGCTGTCCGCCGACGAGATCAAGAAGCTTGCGGACCTCGAGTCCCGCGAGGTTCTGCTCGCCAAGCTGGCGGGTGCCTTCAAGGGCAAGCAGACGCAGACTGCTCGTCTCTTCCAGGCGCTCCCCTCGAAGTTCGTCCGCACCGCGGAGGCGCTTCGTGTCAAGCAGGCCGAGCAGGGCGGTGCCGAGTAATTCGGCTCGCGCATTGACCGCCGCCTGAGGCGACGGTCGTAGCGGGCCGAACGTACGCCCGCCTCACCAGTACATACCGGCACCTGCCGAATTAGTGGAAGGACGCCATCATGGCGAAGCTGTCCCAGGAAGAGCTGCTCGCGCAGTTCGAGAACCTCACCCTCATCGAGCTCTCCGAGTTCGTGAAGGCCTTCGAGGAGAAGTTCGACGTCACCGCCGCCGCCGCGGTCGCCGCTGCCCCGGTCGGCCCCGCCGCCGTTGAGGCCGTCGAGGAGCAGGACGAGTTCGACGTCATCCTCACGGGTGCCGGCGAGAAGAAGATCCAGGTCATCAAGGTCGTGCGTGAGCTCACCTCGCTGGGTCTGAAGGAGGCCAAGGACCTCGTCGACGGCGCTCCGAAGCCGGTCCTCGAGAAGGTCGCCAAGGAGGCCGCCGAGAAGGCTGCCGAGTCCCTCAAGGCCGCTGGCGCCTCCGTCGAGGTCAAGTAACTCGACGAGTCCCCCGAGGACTCCTGTGAAGCTGTGACAGCCGCTCAAGAAGCGCTGTAACGCTGACGCACCGAAGAGCGATCACCCAACTGGGTGGTCGCTCTTCGGCGTTCCAGGGGGTCCCCGAAGCGGCAGCCTTGCGCTGCAGGCCGCGACGAGTATGGTGATCTTCGTTGTGCCTCCGGCCGCCCTGTGACAGGCAGAGGGACGGGTTGCAAGACGGGCCGCACGTGACGATCGCGGCACTTGCTTTGGGCATGGGGGGCCTTGACGAACCGCACGCAGCGCGCAATTCTCAGGACGCGTCGTCACAACGATCCGTATCCGAGGCATGGATCGCTGACGAAGAGGGCAGTATCGATGTGCATTGAGGGCGTGGCTTGCCGCAGGTGTTGACAACAATGAGGGTCTCCCGAAACCGGGACTGGACATCAGTGGGCCTAGTGGCTACACTGACCCTTTGCGCTGCCTGTTAGCTGCCTCCTGCCCGTCACCAGGGGCATACCCGTGTGTGAGCATCGACGGTTGGATCATCCCTGACCTGGCCTTATCCGGCTGGATCGGGAACGGCCCGACGCTTTGTCCGACATGGGACCGGTACGCGCGTAGTGAGTCCGAGCCCTCGGAAGGACCCCCTCTTGGCCGCCTCGCGCACTGCCTCGACCGCGAATATGAACAACGGCGCCAGCACCGCCCCGCTGCGCATCTCCTTTGCAAAGATCAAGGAGCCCCTCGAGGTTCCGAACCTTCTTGCGCTGCAAACCGAGAGCTTCGACTGGCTGCTCGGCAACGACGCGTGGAAGGCTCGTGTCGAGGCGGCTCTGGACAGCGGACAGGACGTCCCCACCAAGTCCGGTCTGGAGGAGATCTTCGAGGAGATCTCCCCGATCGAGGACTTCAGTGGGTCGATGTCCCTGACGTTCCGCGATCACCGCTTCGAGCCCCCGAAGAACTCCATCGACGAGTGCAAGGACCGCGACTTCACGTACGCGGCCCCGCTCTTCGTCACCGCCGAGTTCACCAACAACGAGACCGGCGAGATCAAGTCCCAGACGGTCTTCATGGGCGACTTCCCGCTCATGACCAACAAGGGCACCTTCGTCATCAACGGCACCGAGCGTGTCGTCGTGTCGCAGCTGGTCCGCTCGCCGGGTGTCTACTTCGACTCCTCCATCGACAAGACGTCCGACAAGGACATCTTCTCGGCCAAGGTCATCCCGTCCCGGGGTGCCTGGCTGGAGATGGAGATCGACAAGCGCGACATGGTCGGTGTCCGCATCGACCGCAAGCGCAAGCAGTCCGTCACCGTTCTCCTGAAGGCTCTCGGCTGGACCACCGAGCAGATCCTCGAGGAGTTCGGCGAGTACGAGTCCATGCGCGCCACCCTGGAGAAGGACCACACCCAGGGCCAGGACGACGCGCTGCTGGACATCTACCGCAAGCTGCGTCCGGGCGAGCCGCCGACCCGTGAGGCCGCGCAGACGCTTCTGGAGAACCTCTACTTCAACCCGAAGCGCTACGACCTCGCCAAGGTCGGCCGGTACAAGGTCAACAAGAAGCTGGCCGGCACCGCCCCGCTCGACGCCGGGATCCTGACCGTCGAGGACATCATCTCGTCGATCAAGTACCTGGTGAAGCTGCATGCCGGTGAGACCGAGACCGTTGGTGACAACGGCACCTCGATCGTCGTCGAGACCGACGACATCGACCACTTCGGCAACCGTCGTCTGCGCAACGTCGGCGAGCTCATCCAGAACCAGGTCCGCACGGGTCTGGCTCGTATGGAGCGCGTCGTCCGCGAGCGCATGACGACTCAGGACGTCGAGGCGATCACGCCGCAGACCCTGATCAACATCCGGCCGGTCGTCGCCTCCATCAAGGAGTTCTTCGGCACCAGCCAGCTGTCGCAGTTCATGGACCAGAACAACCCGCTGTCGGGTCTCACCCACAAGCGCCGTCTCTCGGCGCTTGGCCCGGGTGGTCTCTCCCGTGAGCGGGCCGGCTTCGAAGTCCGTGACGTGCACCCGTCGCACTACGGCCGCATGTGCCCGATCGAGACCCCCGAAGGCCCGAACATCGGCCTGATCGGCTCGCTCGCCTCCTACGGCCGGGTCAACGCGTTCGGTTTCGTCGAGACCCCGTACCGCAGGGTCACGGGCGGCTTCGTCACCGACGAGGTCGACTACCTGACGGCCGACGAAGAGGACCGATTCGTCATCGCGCAGGCCAACGCGCCGCTGACGGAGGAGTTCCGTTTCGAGGAGTCCCGCGTCCTGGTCCGCCGTCGTGGCGGAGAGGTCGACTACGTCCCCGGTGACGACGTCGACTACATGGACGTCTCCCCGCGCCAGATGGTGTCGGTCGCGACCGCGATGATCCCGTTCCTGGAGCACGACGACGCCAACCGTGCCCTCATGGGCGCGAACATGATGCGTCAGGCCGTTCCGCTCATCAAGTCCGAGGCGCCGCTGGTCGGCACCGGCATGGAGTACCGCTGCGCGGTCGACGCCGGTGACGTCCTGAAGTCGGAGAAGGACGGTGTGGTCCAGGAGGTCTCCGCGGACTACATCACCACCGCCAACGACGACGGCACGTACACCACGTACCGCCTGCACAAGTTCTCCCGGTCGAACCAGGGCACCTCCGTCAACCAGAAGGTTGTCGTGGACGAGGGCGCCCGCGTGATCGAAGGCCAGGTCCTGGCCGACGGTCCCGCGACCGAGGACGGCGAGATGGCGCTCGGCAAGAACCTGCTCGTGGCGTTCATGCCGTGGGAGGGTCACAACTACGAGGACGCGATCATCCTGTCGCAGCGCCTCGTGCAGGACGACGTCCTCTCCTCGATCCACATCGAGGAGCACGAGGTCGACGCCCGTGACACCAAGCTCGGCCCGGAGGAGATCACCCGGGACATCCCGAACGTCTCCGAAGAGGTCCTCGCCGACCTCGACGAGCGCGGCATCATCCGTATCGGTGCCGAGGTCGTCGCCGGCGACATCCTCGTCGGCAAGGTCACGCCCAAGGGCGAGACCGAGCTGACGCCGGAGGAGCGCCTGCTGCGCGCGATCTTCGGTGAGAAGGCCCGTGAGGTCCGTGACACCTCGCTGAAGGTCCCGCACGGCGAGATCGGCAAGGTCATCGGCGTCCGCGTCTTCGACCGTGAAGAGGGCGACGAGCTGCCGCCGGGCGTGAACCAGCTGGTTCGTGTCTACGTGGCGCAGAAGCGCAAGATCACGGACGGTGACAAGCTCGCCGGCCGTCACGGCAACAAGGGTGTCATCTCGAAGATCCTGCCGATCGAGGACATGCCGTTCCTGGAGGACGGCACCCCGGTCGACATCATCCTCAACCCGCTGGGTGTCCCGTCCCGAATGAACCCGGGACAGGTCCTGGAGATCCACCTCGGCTGGCTCGCCAGCCGCGGCTGGGACGTCTCCGGTCTCGGGGACGAGTGGGCCCAGCGCCTGCAGTCCATCGGCGCCGACAAGGTCGCCCCGGGCACCAACGTCGCCACCCCCGTCTTCGACGGTGCGCGTGAGGACGAGCTCGCGGGTCTCTTCGAGCACACCCTGCCCAACCGCGACGGTGACCGTCTGGTCCTCCCGTCCGGCAAGGCGAGGCTGTTCGACGGCCGCTCCGGTGAGCCGTTCCCGGACCCGGTCTCGATCGGGTACATGTACATCCTCAAGCTCCACCACCTGGTCGACGACAAGCTCCACGCCCGCTCGACCGGTCCGTACTCGATGATCACCCAGCAGCCGCTGGGTGGTAAGGCTCAGTTCGGTGGCCAGCGCTTCGGTGAGATGGAGGTGTGGGCGCTGGAGGCGTACGGCGCCGCTTACGCCCTCCAGGAGCTGCTGACGATCAAGTCCGACGACGTCACCGGCCGCGTGAAGGTCTACGAGGCCATCGTCAAGGGCGAGAACATCCCCGAGCCCGGCATCCCCGAGTCCTTCAAGGTGCTCATCAAGGAGATGCAGTCTCTCTGCCTCAACGTGGAGGTGCTGTCCAGCGACGGTATGTCCATCGAAATGCGTGACACCGACGAGGACGTCTTCCGCGCGGCGGAGGAGCTCGGCATCGACCTGTCCCGGCGCGAGCCGAGCAGCGTCGAAGAGGTCTGACGGGAGTTCGGCGGGCCTTCTGCCACCTGTGGAAAAGGTGAAGAAGGCCTGCCGGCCCCAGGACCCCCGTATCAGACCCCTAAGACTTACAACCCTGAGAGGGATTGACGCATAGTGCTCGACGTCAACTTCTTCGATGAGCTCCGGATCGGTCTGGCCACCGCTGACGACATCCGTCAGTGGAGCCACGGCGAGGTCAAGAAGCCCGAGACCATCAACTACCGCACGCTCAAGCCCGAAAAGGACGGACTCTTCTGCGAGAAGATCTTCGGTCCGACCCGGGACTGGGAGTGCTACTGCGGTAAGTACAAGCGTGTCCGCTTCAAGGGCATCATCTGTGAGCGCTGCGGCGTCGAGGTCACTCGCGCCAAGGTGCGTCGTGAGCGGATGGGCCACATCGAGCTGGCCGCTCCCGTCACCCACATCTGGTACTTCAAGGGCGTTCCGTCGCGGCTGGGCTACCTGCTCGACCTCGCCCCGAAGGACCTCGAGAAGGTCATCTACTTCGCCGCGTACATGATCACGTACGTCGACGAGGAGCGCCGCACCCGCGACCTGCCCTCGCTGGAGGCCCACGTCTCCGTCGAGCGCCAGCAGGTCGAGAACCGCCGCGACGCCGACCTGGAGGCCCGCGCCAAGAAGCTCGAGACCGACCTGGCCGAGCTCGAGGCCGAGGGTGCCAAGGCCGACGTGCGCCGCAAGGTGCGCGAGGGTGCCGAGCGTGAGATGAAGCAGCTGCGCGACCGCGCGCAGCGCGAGATCGACCGTCTCGACGAGGTGTGGACCCGCTTCAAGAACCTCAAGGTCCAGGACCTGGAGGGCGACGAGCTCCTCTACCGCGAGCTGCGTGACCGCTTCGGCACGTACTTCGACGGTTCGATGGGTGCCGCGGCGCTGCAGAAGCGCCTGGAGTCCTTCGACCTGGACGAGGAGGCCGAGCGCCTCCGCGAGATCATCCGCACCGGCAAGGGCCAGAAGAAGACCCGTGCGCTCAAGCGCCTCAAGGTCGTCTCCGCGTTCCTGCAGACCAGCAACAGCCCCAAGGGCATGGTGCTCGACTGCGTGCCGGTCATCCCGCCGGACCTTCGCCCGATGGTGCAGCTGGACGGTGGCCGCTTCGCGACCTCCGACCTGAACGACCTGTACCGCCGTGTGATCAACCGCAACAACCGCCTGAAGCGCCTCCTCGACCTCGGCGCCCCCGAGATCATCGTGAACAACGAGAAGCGCATGCTTCAGGAGGCCGTCGACGCGCTCTTCGACAACGGCCGTCGTGGCCGCCCGGTGACGGGCCCCGGCAACCGTCCGCTGAAGTCGCTGTCCGACATGCTCAAGGGCAAGCAGGGTCGATTCCGTCAGAACCTGCTCGGCAAGCGTGTGGACTACTCCGCGCGTTCCGTGATCGTCGTCGGTCCGCAGCTGAAGCTGCACCAGTGCGGTCTGCCCAAGGCCATGGCGCTGGAGCTCTTCAAGCCGTTCGTGATGAAGCGCCTGGTCGACCTGAACCACGCGCAGAACATCAAGAGCGCCAAGCGGATGGTCGAGCGCGGCCGCACGGTCGTGTACGACGTTCTCGAAGAGGTCATCGCCGAGCACCCGGTTCTGCTGAACCGTGCGCCCACGCTGCACCGCCTCGGCATCCAGGCCTTCGAGCCCCAGCTGGTCGAGGGCAAGGCCATCCAGATCCACCCGCTCGTCTGCACCGCGTTCAACGCGGACTTCGACGGTGACCAGATGGCCGTCCACCTGCCGCTCTCCGCGGAGGCGCAGGCCGAGGCCCGCATCCTGATGCTGTCCTCGAACAACATCCTCAAGCCGGCCGACGGCCGCCCGGTCACGATGCCGACCCAGGACATGGTCCTCGGTCTGTTCTTCCTGACCACCGACGGCGACCTGCGGAACGTGAAGGGCGAGGACCGCTCCTTCGCTTCCGTGGCCGAGGCGATCATGGCGTTCGACGCCAAGGAGCTCTCGCTCCAGTCGCGCGTGGACATCCGCTTCCCGGTGGGCACCATCCCGCCGCGCGGCTGGACCCCGCCGGCGCAGGAGGAGGGCGACCCGGAGTGGCAGCAGGGTGACACCTTCCGCCTGCGGACGACCCTGGGCCGCGCGCTCTTCAACGAGCTGCTGCCCGAGGACTACCCGTTCGTCGACTACGAGGTCGGCAAGAAGCAGCTCTCCGAGATCGTCAACGACCTCGCCGAGCGCTACCCCAAGGTCATCGTGGCGGCGACGCTCGACAACCTGAAGGCGGCCGGCTTCTTCTGGGCGACCCGCTCCGGCGTCACCGTGGCCATCTCCGACATCGTCGTTCCGGATGCGAAGCGCGCGATCGTCAAGGGCTACGAGGACCTGGACGAGAAGGTCCAGAAGCAGTACGAGCGCGGTCTGATCACCAAGGAAGAGCGCACGCAGGAGCTCATCGCGATCTGGACCAAGGCGACCAACGAGGTTGCCGAGGCGATGAACGCGAACTTCCCGAAGACCAACCCGGTCTCGATGATGGTGAACTCGGGCGCCCGAGGCAACATGATGCAGATGCGTCAGATCGCCGGTATGCGTGGTCTGGTGTCCAACGCCAAGAACGAGACGATCCCGCGTCCCATCAAGGCGTCCTTCCGTGAAGGTCTGTCCGTGCTGGAGTACTTCATCTCCACCCACGGTGCCCGTAAGGGTCTGGCCGACACCGCCCTGCGTACCGCCGACTCGGGTTACCTCACCCGTCGTCTGGTCGACGTCTCGCAGGACGTCATCATCCGCGAGGAGGACTGCGGCACCGACCGTGGTCTGCGTCTGGCCATCGCCCAGCGCGGCGAGGACGGCGTGCTGCGCAAGACGGAGAACGTCGAGACCAGCGTGTACGCACGTGCGCTGGCCGAGGACATCACCGTCGACGGCAAGGTGCTGGCCCCGGCCAACACCGACCTCGGCGACGTCCTCATCGATGAGCTCGTCAAGCACGGCATCGAGGAGGTCAAGACCCGTTCGGTCCTGACCTGTGAGTCCGCCGTCGGCACCTGCGCCATGTGCTACGGCCGCTCGCTGGCCACCGGCAAGCTGGTCGACATCGGTGAGGCGGTCGGCATCATCGCCGCCCAGTCCATCGGTGAGCCCGGTACCCAGCTGACGATGCGTACCTTCCACACCGGTGGTGTGGCCGGTGACGACATCACCCAGGGTCTGCCCCGTGTCGTCGAGCTCTTCGAGGCTCGTACGCCGAAGGGTGTCGCCCCGATCTCCGAGGCCTCCGGCCGCGTGCGGATCGAGGAGACCGAGAAGACCAAGAAGCTCGTGGTCACCCCGGACGACGGCAGCGAGGAGACGGCGTTCCCGATCTCCAAGCGTGCCCGGGTCCTGGTGTCCGAGGGCGAGCACGTCGAGGTGGGCCAGAAGCTCACCGTGGGTGCCACCAACCCGCACGACGTGCTGCGCATCCTGGGGCAGCGTGCCGTCCAGGTCCACCTGGTCGGAGAGGTCCAGAAGGTCTACAACTCGCAGGGTGTGTCGATCCACGACAAGCACATCGAGATCATCATCCGGCAGATGCTGCGCCGTGTGACGATCATCGAGTCGGGCGACGCGGAGCTGCTGCCCGGCGAGCTGGTCGAGCGTTCGAAGTTCGAGACCGAGAACCGTCGTGTGGTCCAGGAAGGCGGCCACCCGGCCTCCGGCCGTCCGCAGCTGATGGGTATCACCAAGGCCTCGCTGGCGACCGAGTCGTGGCTGTCGGCGGCGTCCTTCCAGGAGACGACCAGGGTTCTGACGGATGCGGCGATCAACGCCAAGTCCGACTCCCTGATCGGCCTCAAGGAGAACGTCATCATCGGTAAGCTCATCCCGGCCGGTACGGGTCTGTCCCGCTACCGCAACATCCGGGTCGAGCCGACCGAGGAAGCCAAGGCCGCGATGTACTCGGCCGTCGGCTACGACGACATCGACTACTCGCCGTTCGGCACGGGCTCCGGCCAGGCCGTCCCGCTGGAGGACTACGACTACGGTCCGTACAACCAGTAAGCGGTAGGCAGTAGGCAGTAGGCAGTAGTACGAAGGGCGGTCATCCCCGACGGGGGTGACCGCCCTTCGGCGTTTCCCGTTCCTGGTCCCAGTCCGCGGGCCGCGCAGGACCTGGTCCTAGCGAGGGAGCTGGAGATACGGCTCCAGGGCCCGCAGCCGCGTGTAGTTGTCGGGGTGGGTGGAGAGCAGCTTGGCGAGGCCGCCCGGCTCCTGGAGCTTCTTGCCCTGGCTGACGGCGGCCGCCTTCGCGGCGTCCTCCTCGGCCTGGAAGTGGTGCAGGACCTGGGCCATCTCGGGTGCGAAGCCGAGGGCCGCGGCCTGCTGGTCGGCGCGCAGTTCGCCGAGGCGGCCCGCGTAGGCGAGGAGGTAGGGCGCGACGAGGAGCGGGATGGTGATGTACCAGGCGACGAGGAACCCGGCGAGCACGAACATGCCCATGAAGAGGATCAGCAGCCCGGTCGCGGCCGCCGAGAAGACCCCGGCGACGGCGAGCGCGATCCGGGCCAACCCGCGGGTGAAGGCCCAGGCGAGCCGGCCGGGCAGCGAGTACCAGTAGCCGAGGAGGCCGGCCCAGGCGTGGCCGCCGGTGTGGTGGCCGAGCTCATGGGCGAGTACGGCGGCGAGGTTGCTGCTGGGAATCCGGTTGAGGGAGTAGGTGGTGACGCCGACGACATGGCCGGCGACCGCGACCGCGTTCAGGTCGTCGCTGTTCTCCACCATCAGCTCGTAGGTGTTCGCCTCGATACCCGCCCGGGCGGTGATCTCGCGCCAGATCGGCTCCAGCCGGGCCCGCTCCTCGGCCAGCGGCGTCCGCAGTTTGAGCGCGTGCCGGGCGAAGCGCAGCTCGGTGGGCCGGTGGAAGACGAGGGCCCCGGAGGCCAGCCAGGCCACCACGACCAGCCAGCCCACGACCGCGCCGAACAGCCCGAGCGCGAGGGCCGACACCACGGCGAGGCTCACCAGGGCCCCCGGGACCTGCGTCGCGAGCTGCCCGATGGCGGTGGCGTCGGCACCCCGCTGATGGCTCGCCAGATGAACTCGTGAGCCCTGGTGGCGGTAGTCGAGATCGTCGGGCGCGACGGCGGGCCGCGGGACGAACGGTGCGGGTTGCGGCTGCCGCGGATCCGCGTGGTGCGGGTCCGCCCCCGGATACTGCGGCGGAGGGGCCGCCGTCTGCTGGTAGGCCGCCTGCTGGTGCGCCGGGGGCGGGGCGCCGGAACCCGGGTACTGGGGCGGGTGGCCCGCCGGTCCCGGGTACTGCGGTCCCGGCCCGCCGGGCGCAGGTCCCCCGGGGTACTGAGGGGGCTGGCCTGTCGTACCTGGGTACTGGGGAGCGGGTCCTCCGGGGCCTGGGTACCGGGCCGGGTTGCCGGTCGCTCCCGGGTACTGCGGTCCCGGCCCGTCGGTCCCTGGGCCCCCGGGGTACTGAGCGGGGTGGCCTGTCGTACCGGGGTACTGCGGTGCGGGCCCGCCGGCCCCGGGCCCCCCGGGGTACTGCGGCGGGGACGCGGAGGCGCCGGGGTACTGGGGTGGCGGGGTCGTGGCCCCGGGGTACGGGGGCGGTGGGTTGCTGGATCCCGGGTACGGGGGCTCGGGGGACGGGCCGGGGGGCTGGGACATGAGGGCTCCTTCGGAGTGGCTGGTGGCTGTGCGGGGACGTCAGCCGATGAGCGGCGCGGTCGGCGGCGCGGCAACGGGTGCCGGCGCGGAGTGCGGCGCCGCGTCCGGCGCGGTTACGCGGGCTCGCCCTCCGTGGCGTCGATGGGCAGCACGGCGGGCGGTACGGCGGCTCGGGTGCCAGCGGGGCCGCCGGGCATCGGGGGCACGGCGGGAGCCGGGCCGGCGGTGGCGTAGGGCGTCGTGGAGGGCGGTCCGTACCGGGCGGCGGGGCTGTCGGGCTGCCCGGGGGCCCCGGCGTCCGGACCGCCGGTGTACGGCGACTGAGCGCCCGCGTAAGGGGGCCGTTCGGCGTGGGGCGACTGCCCCGCGTAGGGCGGCTGACTCTCCGCGTAGGGCGGCTGTCCCGCGTACGGAGACTGACTCTCCGCGTACGGCGGCTCTCCCGTGTACGGCGGCTGCCCGCCGGTGTGGGGCGACTGTCCTGAGGAGGGAGGCTGACTCTCCGCGTACGACGGCGGCCCGCCGGTGTGGGCCGACTGTCCCGCGTACGGAGACTGACCCCCTGCGGACGACGGCTCTCCCGCGTACAGGGGCTGCCCGCCGGTGTGCGGCGGCTCTCCCGCGTAGGGAAGCCGACTCCCCGCAGACGACGGCTCTCCCGTGTAGGGAGGCTGACCCCCTGCGGACGGCTGCTGTCCCGCGTAGGGCGGCTGACCGCTCGCATACGGGGGTTGCCCGGTGTACGGCGGCCGGTCGTCGGCGTACGGAGGACGGCCACCCTCGTACGGAGGTCGCTCGCCGTACTGCGGCTGGGGCGATGGGCCGGGGTACGGAGACTGGCCCGGATACGGCGGCTGGGGCGGCGTCTGCGGCGCTCCGGGCGTCGTCCCGACGGGCAGTGCCCCCTGCCCGTCCCGCGGCCCCGGAGGCGTCTGCTGCTGGATCAGCGCGTCGACGGCCCGCAAGGTCGAGCGGGCCGACTCGGCCTTCTGGAAGTCCTCCAGGGTGTCCCCGGCGATGACCTGCAGCTGGCCTCTGATGGCGGACAACTGGTCCTTCTGGAGGGTCCCGATGACCATCTTGGTGTCCTCGGGGTGCTGGGCGAGATGCAGGGCCCAGGCGGCGACGCCCCCGTGCTGGAGGTGGTACTGGTAGAAGTTCATCTTCTCGGTGATCAGATGGTGGTCCTGCTGCTGGCGCAGGATCTCCAGCTCGTGCTGCTGCCGGGCCAGCCGGAGCCGGAACTCGTGCTCGGGGTCGAGCATGTCCGACTCGTAGCGCAGGCTCCGCTGCCTGCGCCGGTGCGCGATCGCCTCGTCGTCCAGCCGCAGTCGTACGGCGCAGGTCACGTCGAGCCCGATGCCCGCCGCGAAGCCACCCGTCTCCACGGCCCGCTGGACCGCGCGCTCGGCGGCCGGGCTGTCCTCGATGGAGAAGTCGCGGCACACCGGGCGGGCGAGCTGGTGCAGTTCACGGGTGAGCCGCGTCGGCACGTCGCGCTCGCCGCTCGCCACGTACGCGATCGGGTCCGCGACCCGCCAGGTCAGATCGGCCGTGGCGCCGAAGCAGAACGCGTCGTCGTCGCTCGGCACCTCCAGGGCGAGCTGTACGGGGTGGCTGCCCATGTCCACCTCGTAGACGGAGGTGTAGCGGCGGGTGGCCGCCTCCGAGCGGCTCGGCCGGTGCGGCGGCGTGTAGACGTCGTACGTGCCCTTCGCGGTGACGAAGACCAGCGCGTGGTCGATGGCGGTGACCGCGCGGCGGACGGTGTAGTCGAAGCGCGCGATCGGCCGCACGGTGAGCACCGGGTCGATGAGCGCGGTGTGCCGGTTGGCGTCCTGCTGCCACTCCGGCTGACGGCGGAACTCCGCCATGGTTCAACTCCTCGATGGATCTGGGGTGGAGGGGATCAGGAGGTCGAGCAGGCGGTCGGCCACGGGTGGGCGCGCGCCGCCGTCCGGGGCGCGCAGGTTGACCAGTTCGTGGCTCAGGCGTTTGCGGTCGTCGGCCGTGACGACCAGCGCGGGCAGCAGCAGTTCCAGGGCCTGTGCGACGTCCGCCCGGCGCTCGGCCAGCCGTACCCAGGTGTGCAGGGCGTCCAGGGCGCCACGGGTGTGCCCGCGGTCGCCGAGCGCGGTCCGCCAGAGGGCGGCCAGGTCGCGGGCCGAGTCCGCCTCGTACATGCCGGTGTCGGCGTACCACTCGACGAGCGCGCCCTCCTCGGCGTTGTCGCAGGCGCGCACGAACGCGGCCAGCGCGAGTGTGCGGACCGAGGCCGTGTCGTGGTGGAGCAGGCGCACCAGCTCGGAGAGCATCTCGCCGCGCCGGGCGCCGACCGAGAGCAGCAGGGCGGTGGAGTCGATCAGGTTGTTCGACTCGGTCCGGCTGCTGCCCCCGGCGCGGGCGCGGGCGGCGAGCGCGCTGAGCGCCGGGCCCGCGAGGTCCGGGCGCAGCGGGGTGAGCAGGCCGAAGGCGCGGATCGCGGTCCAGCGGCGGCCCCAGTGGGTGTCCGTGCACCACTGGGTGAGCAGGCGCAGCACGACGGGCGCGTCGAGGAGCTGGGCGAGCGTGAGGGTGTTCGCGGCGGTGACCCGGGGGCCGAAGGCCTTCGACACCGCCCAGCCGTCGATCAGCAGCGCGACCGCGGAGGGCAGGTCGGCGCGGGCCAGCAGCGCGGCGGCCGCGGCGGCCCGGGTCCGGACGACCGGGCGGCTGTCGCGGGCCAGTTCCTTCAGCCAGGAGACCAGCGCGGGCCGCGCCGACGGATGGCCCGTCCACACCTCCCCGAGCAGCAGAGGCGGAGTGTTCTCCTTCTTGAAGTACGCCGTGAACTGCGGCACTGAGCCCCACTCGGTGGCCTCGTCCCGTACCTCACCCTCGGCCCGCGCCCGCTCCAGCCGGGTTTCGGCGGAGAGGCCGAACAGCGGGATCTCCGGCGGCTGTTCGGGGTGCTGGAGCCGCTGGAAGTGCACGTACAGCTTGTCGGCGAGTTCGGCGGCCAGTACGTACGGCGCCTGGTCGAAGACGGCGAGCGAGATGAGGAACGCCTTGTCGCGCAGGGTGGCCTCGGGGTCGCTGAGCCACTCCCGGCACTGCTGTTCGACCGCCGCCTGCCCGAAGTCGGCGAGGCGGGCGGCCGCTTCCTCGCCGCCGTCGTAACGGGCGACCTCCACGGCGAACCGGGCGACCTCGGCGGGGCGGTGGGCGTCGCGCGAGAGGAAGTCGCGGACGGGGCCGAGGGCCAGCAGACCGGCGCTGTCCCCCGGCTCGCTCCGCAGGTCGGCGAGGTGGGCGCGCAGCACCGCGGCGGCGTCCGGCGGTTCCCAGACGGCGGGGGCGACCCCCAGCAGGAACGGGGAGTTCTCCAGGGTCACCACCAGATACCCGTCGGTCTTCCGGAGCCGGTCGCGGGCCGCGTACAGATGGGTTTCCCGCATCGGGCGGTTGCGGCTCAGCGGCAGATCGCGCAGGACGTGCCCGCCGGGCGCGGTGAGCTGGGTGCCCAGGTTCGCCGGGCCGGTCTCGGCGGACAGCGCGTGCACGGCGGGCACGCCCAGGCGGTGCAGGAGCATCAGCGCGGCGGCGTGGCGGCCGGTGGAGTGGGTGCCGGCGAGGACGAGGACGCGCTCGTCGCGCAGCCGGTCCAGGGCGGCGGCGAAGGAGGGCCCTTCGACGAAGACCCTGGAGAGCGCGTCGAGCCGTTGCCGGGGGATCTCCCCGGAGACGTACGCCGCCGAGGCGGATGCCGCCGCGTGGTGGTGGATCTCCGTCTTGCCGCCCATGAACACATCACGGGCCGAGCCGCCCGCCGACACCCCGTGCTGGGCCCCGCCGACCAGGCTGCCGCCGAAGGACGCGGCCTCGCTGAAGATGAATCCCGGGGTGTGCGCGACGAGTTCGCGCTGAGCGGCCCTGGCCTCCTGGGTCCGCTCCTCGGGCTCGCCCCCGTCGCTGCCCGTCTCGGCGGCCGGGTGCGGCCCTCCGGGCCACTGCCGCTCCGGCGGTGGTACGTCGTCCGAGGCGCCCCGCGTCGTGGGCGGAGGCACCGTCACGCGGGCTCACCCCCGCTCCTGCCCAGGTGGACGTCCCCGGTGACCTGGCCGCCGGACACGCCGTGCTGGTCCCCCGCGACCAGGCTGCCGCCGAAGCTGGGGGAGCCACCGCCGAAGTCGAAGACGACGTTCGCGGGGGGAGCGGCGCGCTGCGCGGGCCGGGCAGGCCGTTCCGGGCCCGGCGCCTCCGCCGCTGCCGCCTCCGCCGCTGCCGCCTCGGCCCCCGCTGCCGTCTCGGCTCGCGTCTCCGCTTCGGCTCGTGTCTCCGTCTCGGCTCGTGCCTCCGCTTCGGCCCCCGCCTCCGCTTCGGCTCGCGTCGCCGTGTCGGTTCGTGTGTCCGCTTCGGTCCTAGTCGCCGTCTCGGCTGGCGGCTCGGCTCCCGTCTTCGCGCGCGGGCTCGTCCCGGTTCCTGTCCCCGTACGCGGGCTCGTCCCGGTCCCCGGCTCGGCTTCCGGGCCCAAGACCCCGGCCCCCGGCGCCGGGCGCTCCCCCGAGCCGCCCGGCACCGGGGCTCCCCCTCTTTCACTGTGGTCGTCCGCCCCGTACGGAACCGGGCCGTGCAGCCAGGCCCGCAGGGGTCCGTTCTTGCTGTCCACCGTCACCGCGTGGAAGCCGTCCGCCGGGATGCCCGGGTGGCTGTGCCGCACGATCCCCGCGTGCACGCTCTCCGAGACGCACAGGGCGAAGTCGTCCGGCCGCTCCCGCAGGGCCGCGCGCAGCAGTTGGGCGTCGAGGAGCCGGCAGGCGTGGTTGAGGTCGGAGCCGACCCAGCCGTCGTACGCGTCGACGGCGACGTATCCGGTGGCGACGACACCGCGCAGACGGATCTGGGCGGAGCTGGAGGCCGTCCGGTTGACCCCGCGGAGCAGCGCGGGCACCTCGGTGAGCAGGGCCCGCAGCAGCGCCGTGACCGAGGCGTTGGCGTCGATCAGCTCCATCACCGAGTCGCCGCGGTCCGCCCGCAGGCGCAGCCGCTCGTCGATGCCGGCACTCTCCAGCGCGCGGTCCGTGATGTCGTACAGCATCCGGCGCAGATAGGCCTGCTCGACGTCGTCCCGGTCGCTGTACTTCTCGATGTCCAGCAGGAGGATCGTCCGGCTCACGGGGTCGGTCATGGTCGCCTTTCGGTGGGGGCCTCGCCTGGCAAGCAGGGTGGCGTCACCGGTGGGCCGGGTGTGAGGGCGGATGTCCCACTCGAAGTGTGACCGTGTGCACAGAAGCGGTCCTCAGTCACGGAGGTCCCAGTTGACAGGGGGTTCACCCCCGGCGATCCGGCGCAGGACGTCCATCCGCAGGAGCACCATCGTCCGCCGGCCCGTCAGCACCACGCCCCGCTCCCGGAGCTCCTTCAGGAGGCGCTGGACCATCTCCCGGGACGCCCCCACGGAGCCCGCCAGCTCCTGCTTGCTCAGCGGGACGGAGAGTTCGGTGCCCTCCTCGGTGCGGTGGCCGTTCGTGCGGGCCAGGTCGAGGAGGAGCGCCGCGAAGCGCTCGCGGACGCTCATGGAGGCGAACTCCAGGCGGCGGCGGTCGGCGGCGCGGGTGCGGTCCGAGGTGAGGCCGAGGAGGGCGAAGGAGACCGCGGGGGAGCGGGCGAGGAAGTCGTTGAAGTGTTCGCGTACGACGGCGACCGTGCGGACCGGTTCCAGGGCCGTCACGGTCGCGGAGCGCGGCCGGCCGGTGAGTGCGGCGGCCTCGCCCACGATGTCGCCCGGCCCGCGCAGCGCGAGCAGTGCCTCGTAGCCGTTGGCGGCGGACGCCGTCACCTTCGTCCAGCCGTGCGTCACGATCAGCACGTGCGAGGAGGGTTCGCTCTGGCGCAGGAGCACCATCCGGGGCGTGAAGACCAGCTCACGCCCGAGCGACAGCAGCGCGGAGCGGTCCTCGCTCTCCAGGCGTGCCAGGAACGGCACCCGGTCGTCCAGGCTCTCGTCCCCGGCTAAGGGTGCAGCCGCCATGAGTCCATCCCCCGTCCCCCGATCGGCCTCGCGGCCGACGCACAGTGACCGATGCGCAGCAACCGGTCAACGTACTCACCCAGTGTGTGCGGTGCGCACGGAATCGGGACTTTCGCCGCTGAACCGGTGAGAAGCTGCGCCAGGCGTGAAGAGCCCCGAGAATGGATCGGGAGAAGTCCGGCGTGTCGGGCACCACGGCATTTGTTTTGACCGAAGTCCGTGAGGTAGGTACGCTCTTACCTTGTGCCTGGGGTGTGCCCTGGCTCTCGTGCGTGCCTTCAGACCGCAAGGAGAGCCGTAAGCGGCCACCGCAATCTGCGCCCTTTTCGCCTTACGGCGAGAGTCTGCAGTGTTCGACACACCCGACCGCGTGGGTCGGTGGCGTTCCAGGTTAGCTCCACCATTCGGCACACAGAAACCGGAGAAGTAGTGCCTACGATCCAGCAGCTGGTCCGGAAGGGCCGGCAGGACAAGGTCGAGAAGAACAAGACGCCCGCACTCGAGGGTTCGCCCCAGCGTCGTGGCGTCTGCACGCGTGTGTTCACGACCACCCCGAAGAAGCCGAACTCGGCCCTGCGTAAGGTCGCGCGTGTGCGTCTGACCAGCGGGATCGAGGTCACGGCTTACATTCCGGGTGAGGGACACAACCTGCAGGAGCACTCCATCGTGCTCGTGCGCGGCGGCCGTGTGAAGGACCTGCCGGGTGTTCGCTACAAGATCATCCGAGGATCGCTTGACACCCAGGGTGTCAAGAACCGCAAGCAGGCCCGCAGCCGCTACGGCGCCAAGAAGGAGAAGTAGAAAATGCCTCGTAAGGGCCCCGCCCCGAAGCGCCCGGTCATCATCGACCCGGTCTACGGTTCCCCTCTTGTGACCTCCCTCATCAACAAGGTGCTGATGAACGGCAAGCGCTCCACCGCCGAGCGCATCGTCTACGGCGCCATGGAGGGTCTGCGTGAGAAGACGGGCAACGACCCGATCATCACGCTGAAGCGCGCGCTGGAGAACATCAAGCCCACGCTCGAAGTCAAGTCCCGCCGTGTCGGTGGTGCGACGTACCAGGTTCCGATCGAGGTCAAGCCCGGTCGCGCCAACACGCTCGCGCTGCGCTGGCTCGTCGGTTACTCCCGCGCCCGTCGCGAGAAGACCATGACCGAGCGTCTGCTCAACGAGCTTCTCGACGCCTCCAACGGCCTCGGTGCCGCTGTGAAGAAGCGTGAGGACACCCACAAGATGGCCGAGTCCAACAAGGCCTTCGCGCACTACCGCTGGTAGTCGTTACCCACATCGAGACCGAGAGAAGACTGAAGCCTTATGGCTACCACTTCACTTGACCTGGCCAGGGTCCGCAACATCGGGATCATGGCTCACATCGACGCGGGCAAGACGACCACCACCGAGCGGATCCTCTTCTACACCGGCGTCAGCTACAAGATCGGTGAAGTCCACGACGGCGCCGCCACCATGGACTGGATGGAGCAGGAGCAGGAGCGTGGCATCACGATCACCTCTGCTGCCACCACCTGTCACTGGCCGCTTGAGGACAACGACTACACGATCAACATCATCGATACCCCGGGGCACGTCGACTTCACGGTCGAGGTGGAGCGTTCGCTCCGCGTCCTCGACGGTGCCGTCACGGTGTTCGACGGTGTCGCCGGTGTCGAGCCGCAGTCCGAGACGGTGTGGCGTCAGGCCGACCGTTACGGCGTGCCGCGTATCTGCTTCGTGAACAAGCTTGACCGTACCGGCGCCGAGTTCCACCGCTGCGTGGACATGATCAGGGACCGGCTTGGCGCCGTTCCGATCATCATGCAGCTGCCGATCGGTGCCGAGATGGACTTCAAGGGCGTTGTGGACCTGGTCCGCATGAAGGCGCTCGTGTGGTCCGCCGAGGCCGCCAAGGGCGAGATGTACGACGTCGTCGACATCCCGGCCACGCACGCCGAGGCTGCCGAGGAGTACCGCGGCAAGCTGGTCGAGACCGTCGCGGAGCACGACGACGAGATCATGGAGCTGTTCCTGGAGGGCCAGGAGCCCACCGAGGAGCAGCTGTACGCCGCGATCCGTCGTGTCACCATCGCGTCCGGCAAGTCCACCGACGTCACGGTCACCCCGGTGTTCTGTGGCACCGCGTTCAAGAACAAGGGCGTCCAGCCCCTGCTCGACGCGGTCGTGCGCTACCTTCCGACCCCGCTTGACGTCGAGGCCATCGAGGGCCACGACGTGAAGGACCCCGAGGTCGTCGTCAAGCGCAAGCCGTCCGTCGACGAGCCGCTGTCCGCGCTCGCGTTCAAGATCATGAGCGACCCGCACCTGGGCAAGCTCACCTTCGTCCGGGTCTACTCGGGCCGCCTGGAGACTGGCACCGCGGTGCTGAACTCCGTCAAGGGCAAGAAGGAGCGCATCGGCAAGATCTACCGCATGCACGCGAACAAGCGTGAGGAGATCGAAGCGGTGGGCGCCGGCGACATCGTCGCCGTCATGGGCCTGAAGCAGACCACCACCGGTGAGACGCTGTGCGACGACAAGAACCCGGTCATCCTGGAGTCCATGGACTTCCCGGCGCCGGTCATTCAGGTCGCCATCGAGCCCAAGTCCAAGGGTGACCAGGAGAAGCTGGGTGTCGCCATCCAGCGTCTCGCGGAGGAGGACCCCTCCTTCCACGTCCACTCGGACGAGGAGACGGGCCAGACCATCCTCGGCGGTATGGGCGAGCTGCACCTCGAGGTGCTGGTCGACCGTATGAAGCGCGAGTTCCGGGTCGAGGCCAACGTCGGCAAGCCGCAGGTCGCGTACCGCGAGACGATCCGCAAGGGCGTCGAGCGTCACGACTACACGCACAAGAAGCAGACCGGTGGTACCGGTCAGTTCGCCAAGGTGCAGATCGCGATCGAGCCCATCACCGAGACCGATGGTCCGGCGTACGAGTTCGTGAACAAGGTCACCGGTGGGCGTATCCCGCGGGAGTACATCCCGTCGGTGGACGCCGGTGCGCAGGAAGCCATGCAGTTCGGCATCCTGGCCGGCTACGAGATGACGGGCGTCCGCGTCATTCTTCTCGACGGTGGCTACCACGAGGTCGACTCCTCCGAGCTCGCCTTCAAGATCGCCGGTTCGCAGGCCTTCAAGGAGGCCGCTCGCAAGGCGTCCCCCGTGCTTCTTGAGCCGATGATGGCCGTCGAGGTCACCACGCCCGAGGACTACATGGGTGAGGTCATCGGCGACATCAACTCCCGCCGTGGTCAGATTCAGGCCATGGAGGAGCGTATGGGCGCCCGGATCGTCAAGGGTCTGGTGCCGCTCTCGGAGATGTTCGGCTACGTCGGCGACCTCCGCAGCAAGACCTCGGGTCGCGCAAGCTACTCGATGCAGTTCGACTCCTACGCCGAGGTTCCCAGGAACGTCGCCGAGGAGATCATCGCGAAGGCCAAGGGCGAGTAACACACCCCGTTTGCACGCTTTAGGCTTGACACCGACCGCCGGGGCTCACCCGGAAGGGAAAACCCCGGCGGGCGGCATCCCAGCAAAGATCACCTGGCGCCGATGAGTAAGGCGTACCAGAACCACTCCGCAGGAGGACCCCAGTGGCGAAGGCAAAGTTCGAGCGGACTAAGCCGCACGTCAACATCGGCACCATCGGTCACATCGACCACGGTAAGACGACCCTCACGGCCGCCATTACCAAGGTGCTGCACGACGCATTTCCGGACCTGAACGAGGCTTCGGCCTTCGACCAGATCGACAAGGCTCCCGAGGAGCGCCAGCGCGGTATCACGATCTCGATCGCGCACGTCGAGTACCAGACGGAGGGCCGTCACTACGCCCACGTCGACTGCCCCGGTCACGCGGACTACATCAAGAACATGATCACGGGTGCGGCGCAGATGGACGGCGCCATCCTCGTCGTCGCCGCGACCGACGGCCCGATGCCGCAGACCAAGGAGCACGTGCTCCTGGCCCGCCAGGTCGGCGTTCCGTACATCGTCGTCGCCCTGAACAAGGCCGACATGGTGGACGACGAGGAGATCCTGGAGCTCGTCGAGCTCGAGGTTCGTGAGCTCCTCTCCGAGTACGAGTTCCCGGGCGACGACCTTCCGGTCGTCAAGGTCTCGGCGCTCAAGGCGCTCGAGGGCGACAAGGAGTGGGGCCAGACCGTTCTGGACCTCATGGCCGCCGTCGACGAGGCGATCCCGACCCCGCCGCGTGACACCGAGAAGCCGTTCCTCATGCCCGTCGAGGACGTCTTCACGATCACCGGTCGCGGTACGGTCGTCACCGGCCGTATCGAGCGTGGTGTCCTGAAGGTCAACGAGACCGTTGACATCATCGGCATCAAGCAGGAGAAGACCACCACCACGGTCACCGGCATCGAGATGTTCCGCAAGCTGCTCGACGAGGGCCAGGCCGGTGAGAACGTCGGTCTGCTCCTCCGTGGCATCAAGCGCGAGGACGTCGAGCGCGGCCAGGTCATCATCAAGCCCGGTTCGGTCACGCCGCACACCGAGTTCGAGGCCCAGGCCTACATCCTGTCGAAGGACGAGGGTGGCCGTCACACCCCCTTCTTCAACAACTACCGCCCGCAGTTCTACTTCCGTACCACGGACGTGACCGGCGTCGTGACCCTCCCCGAGGGCACCGAGATGGTCATGCCGGGCGACAACACTGAGATGACCGTTTCGCTCATCCAGCCCGTCGCCATGGAAGAGGGCCTGAAGTTCGCCATCCGTGAGGGTGGCCGGACCGTGGGCGCCGGCCAGGTCACCAAGATCAACAAGTAATTGTTGACCGTATGACCTGGTAGCTCCTTCCAGAGCTCCAGAGAGGGCCCGTACGACTTCGGTCGTACGGGCCCTTTCGTCGTGTCCGTCACCCGATACCCCTCGGCGCTGATGACCGCTCGGCGGGGAACCGTCACTGCATCCCCGGTTGCCAGGCCGGCGGGGTTGCCGTTCCTCGGCCCGGCTAGTTCTTGTAGCGCGGCAGGTTCCGGGTCAAGATGGTCCACTCTGCGATGGTGATGTCCTCGCCGTAGACGAAGTCCTTGCGGGCCGCATAACGCGGGCCGTCGGGGGTGGAGTGGATGTCGGTCAGGACGGCGCCCGTGCCGGTGCGGGGGTCGAAGACGGCGTAGACAGGGATGCCGATCAGGGGGTAGTCACGCATCTTGCCGACCCAGTCGTTGTCCGGGTTGGACTGGGACACGACCTCGACGGCGGCGACGACGGTGCGCGGATCGATCGAGGCCTCGGTGTCCAGATCGGTCCAGGCGATCACCATGACGTCGGGGTGGCGCATGATGCCTTCGGGTTCGTTCTCCACGTCCGGTTCTCCCGTGTGGGCCAGGATCTGATCCGGCATCTCTGCCTCCAGAATCCTCCGGACGCGTAGCACGGTCAGTTCATGAGGGGCGTTGGGGGAGAGCAGGTCGTGGACGATGCCCTCCTTGGTGATCTCGAACTTGCCGGGGAGGGTGTCGTCCATCGACTGAAGGAAGTCCCGCATCGCTCGGTAGCGGTGGACCGTACCCGGCCGTGCGTCGTCAGAGGCGGCGGCCATGGAGCTCGCTCCTTGTCTGCCGGGTCGAGGGGCGCGGATCGTTGCCTTCATGCTGGGCGGCCTTCCGGGGAACGGATCGGCAGTCGCGGCAGCGGCCCGGATCGGGTGCGCGGAAGGCGCGGTCGCAGCCGTCGCAGTTCTGGAGCGGGTGGGGTTGCGAGCGCTGTGGGTGTGAGCGCGCGATCGGCAGGGCGATGGCGGGCAGGCGCGGTGGCAGGAGTTCGGTGAGGCGGTGTGCCAGGAGGGACGCCGGGTGGTGCAGGCGCTCGCGGGGGAGCCCGCCCGTCAGGGTGAGGCGTACGGCTTCGGGGGCGGCGCCGCGTTCCAGCCAGGCGGCGACGGCCGGGGCGAGACGGTGCACATCACGCTCCGCGAGCAGCAGGCGCGGGTCCTCGCGGTGCAGGCTCGCGAGGAGGGCGGTGGCCGCGCGGTCCCGGTCCGGGTTGTCGGCGTCGGGGGTGGGGAGAGGACGTGCCGGTGCCGGTGCCGGTCCTGGCATGGATGGGGGTGTGGGCGCGGCCACGGATGGGGGCGCCTGCGGCACGGGGCTCACGGTGGCGGAGTTCGGCACGGCCGCTGGTACTGGCCCCGGGCCGGGTGGGGGAGCCTGGATGGGGGCCGACTCATGAACCGGTCCGGGTGCGGGCGGGAGTTCGGGCACGTGCACGGGGTCGGGCACAGGTGGCCGTACTGCCGGCTCGACGAGTCCTCGCGGCTTGTTGTACGACACCGTGTGCGTGACGATCTGGCCGCTCGGTAGCCGCTCCCGCCTGCGGGACAGGTAGCCGTGCGCCTCCAACTCCCGCAGGGCCGCCGCGATCCGCATCTCGCCATCGGGCAGGCGCGCTGCGAGCGACTTGATGTCCACGCGGGCGCCCTCGGGCAGCGACTGGATGTGCAGGGCGAGCCCTCGCGCGCTGAGGGTCAGCTCGCGGTGCTGGGCGAGGTGGTTGCCGACCACCGTGAAACGGGTGGAGTGGCGGACGTTGATGTGGGTGACACCCCGCGGAACACGGGGCTGGGCGCACGAGGGCGCGCTAAGGTTTTGGGAATCCATCGGGAAGTTGTCTCTTCCTCGTTGGTCAGGCCCTCGATCGGGATGCCAGTCCCGGCCGGGGGCCGTCGCATGTCTGCGATTGCTGTGGGGACAGCGTGCTGGAGCGCCGCCATGACGCCGGGACGTCGTGGGGGCACTAGTTACGCTGTCGCGGCGAGCATATGCCTGCCAACGGGCAGAAAATCCAGCTCAGTTAGCAATCATCACCCTTGCGAGTGATGCGCTACCTGCGGGTGGACAGGTGGGGTTGGGAGGTTTTTCTTCCTCCGGACTTAAAAGCTTTTGATGTCGTGCGGGGCCGAGACGTCGATCACCGGGACGTTGAAAACCGCGATCCGGTGGTGGGGATGGCCAGTTCGGCCCAGACGGTCTTGCGCGGGGCGGGTCCGGGCGTCACGCCCCAGCGGCCGGCGAGGGCCGCCACGAGGAGCAGGCCACGTCCGCGCTCGACGTCGGGGTCGGCCGCCGAGGCCCGGGGGATTCGGTCGTCCCGCGTGTCGGTCACCTCGATGCGGAGGGTGTCGCCGACGACGTACAGGGTCAGTCGGAAGTTGCGCCCAGGCACGTGCCCGTGGGTCGCCGCGTTGGCCGCGAGCTCGGCGACGATCTGATCGGCCGGGCTCAACGGAATCTCCCAGGAACGGAGTTGCTCGACGGCGAGCAGCCGGGCCAGGCGGGCTCCGCGTGGCGTGGGGGACAGCAGCACACTGAAGTTGCGGACGGGCTCGATGAGTTGGGCACCGGCCCCGTCGGTCTCCTGATTCATGTCACTCAGCGTGTCGAACCCTGCCTACTGTGAGCTGCGATGACGTCTGTGCGTACAGGGATTGTCCGGTCGCTGTCCTGCTCTGTCCCGGCTGTCCCGAGTGCCGTACGGGAACGGTGGGCGTTGGAGGTGGGTGGGCATGAACAGCGAGAGCGCGGACGAGCCCGGGTGGGACGTCAGCCCCGAGGACGAGATCGCGCAGGTGGTGGAGTCGACCGGCCGCCAGGTCAGGCTCTGGCGCGAGGCCGCAGGGATGCGGGTGGTCGAGTTCGGGCGGGCGATCGGGTACGGGGAGGACCTGGTCCGCAAGGTGGAGCGCGGGGCGCGGATTCCGCGGGCGGACTTCCTGGACCGGGCGGACGAGGTCCTGGACGCAGGCGGCCATCTCAGGGCCTTCAAGGAGGACATGGAGAAGGCCCGGTACCCGAAGAAGGTGCGCGAGCTGAAGATGCTGGAGGAACGGGCGGTCGAGCTGCTGCTGTACAGCAACCACAACATCCATGGGTTGTTGCAGACGGCGGAGTACGCACGGGCGTTGCTCGGTACCTGGCGGCCGGCCTACTCGCTGGACGAGCTGGAGCGGATGGTGGCCGCGAGGGTGGCCCGGAAGCCCGTCTTCGATCGGTCACCGGCTCCGGAACTCAGCTTCGTCCAAGAAGAGGTGACGTTGCGCCGACCTGTCGGGGGCACAATGGTGCTGCGCCGCCAGCTCGAACACATGTTGGAGCTGGCTCGGTTGCCGTTCGTGGAATTTCAGGTGATGCCGACAGCGCACGCGAATCATCCGGGAACGGGTGGGTTGGTCGAGGTGCTGAAGTTCCATGACGGCTCGGGAGTGGGGCGTACCGACGGTGACTTCGGAGGCCGACCGGTATCCGGACCGAGGCAACTCAGGGTCCTCGAACTGCGCTATGGCATCATCCGGGCCCAGGCCCTTTCGCCCAAGGAATCCCTGGCCTTCATCGAGCAAATGCTGGGGGAGACATGACCCGTCAGACGTCGGCCCACGTTGGTTCCGGGCTGCGGTGGGCCAAGAGCACGTACAGCAGCAGCAGCAACGGAAATGACTGCGTCGAAATAGCTCCCACCCCCACCAGGATCCACATCCGCGACTCCAAGAACCCGGGCGGCGCCCGCCTGGCGATGGCCCCCGCCGCCTGGACGTCGTTCATCGGCTTCGTCGCCCAGGGCTGACCGGAGGAGCGGCGATCCACCCGCAGAGCTACGCCCGTACCGTGTTCGCCGCCCTGGGCGGAATCGTCGAGATCGGCGCGGTGAACCACACCGGCACCTGGGACCTGGCCGATGTCTCGGTGGGGGACTTTCTGGCGCCCAGGGGCGAGGACATCGCACGGATCATGGCGGCGGTCCGGACGATCGGCCGGTTCGACGCGCCCGTCATGGCCATCTCGGACGAGCTGGGATATCTGCGCGAGCACCCGGTCGAGGCACCGTTCCTGCTGCTCTGGTCGGCGGGCGTCACCTGGGTTCCGGAGTCGGCGGAGAACGTCGCGTATCTGGAGGAGCCGCAGGTGGTACGCCGGATGTGCCGTATGGGCGCGGACCTCCAACTGACGCGTCTGCTGGACGCTTTGGTGACCGCCGGCATCGCGGCCGGAGTGGACGCCGAGGAGGGCGTGGCCCTGGCCGCCGGGATCACCCGCATCGCCTGTGACCTGGTGGACGATGGCGGGCGCAACACTTCGGAAGGCGTCTTCCGGATGTGGCGGGTGGCCGAGCTGCCGGACGTCCTGCGCCCGGACTCCGGTGCACCGGAGTCCGGCAAGGCGGGCTACAGGGCGTACGACGCGGAGCTGGAGCGGTTGCTCGCGCCGTTCTGAGGTCCGCTCGGAGAACAGTTACTGCATGTTCTGGACGTGCGGATGGTCGTACGAGGACACGCACACGTAGATCTGCATGTTGTACCCGCGGCCGATCGTGAGCTGGGTGGCGCAGGCCGGGCCGAGGAAATGCAGGCCGTCGTAGTCGGCGTCCTCAAGGGGGCGCCAGCTGCGGTTGCCGTCCCATTCGGCGCCGTCGATGGTGAGCAGCGGGCGTACGTCCGAGCCGCACTCGGGGCAGGACATCGGGAACGGGTCGCTGAAGCTCCAGGGGCCGTGGCCGCCGAGCTTGCAGCCGGGGGCGACGCTGAGGTCGTACTGGTAGTCGACGACCTCGATGCCGCCCTCCTCGTCCGGGTTCTGTTCCTCCTCCCAGGCGTGGATGCGGTCCGCCAGTTCCTCGGCCAGTTCGTGCGGGGCCGGGTACTCGGTGACCGTCTCGGGGTGGAGGAGGCACGGTTCGGGCAGGTAGTCGTCGTTGCCGATCACCGACGGCTCCGGGGGTGCGGTGAGCGGGTCGGTGACGTCGGCGGAGGCGCGCCAGTACAGCTCGGCGGCGGGGAGGTAGTCCTCGTCGTGGTCGAAGGGGCACCAGAGGACTTGCAGCAGGTCGGTGCCGACCGGGCGGGGCAGCGTGGGGATGTCGGCGGCGTAGAGCTGGGCCACGGGGATGAGTGGGACCGGGCCGTCCTGCGGTATCCGCGTCTTCGCGACGGCACGGTCGACGATCACGCGCTCCTCGGGGGTGAGGAGGTCGGCGCCCTCGGCGCGTGGGCGCGTCCAGGCGTCGGCAAGGATGCGCCGCCGCTGTCGTACGTCGCCGGGGGCCAGACCGCTGTGCGTGGGCGCGTCGTGGTCGGGGCAGGTGGGCCACGGCTCGTCGGCGGGCCACAGTTGGGGGCCGCCGATCGAACTGTCCTTGACCGTAGGGGTACTTGGACGCGGATGTAGTCGGACGGCGGTGCGGGCCAGGGGAGCGAGTTCGGGGAACAGGGTGGTGACGTCCAGGGGCCGCGGGGGAGTGGTGCGAGACATGGAGTGAGGCTACGGGCCCAATGGGACCTGCGATCAAGGGACATGGGGCGCATCCCGGTCGGGCGGGGCCGGTGGCGCACTCCCCGAGGAAGCGGGGTCGCGCGGTGCCCTGCTGCGAGGCGGCCGCCGTGTCGAATCGTCGTTCCCTGTAAGTTCACTTGTGCGTACGGGTGTTGTAGAGATGGGCGTGACGGGGGTTGCGACGTGGCGGGGAATCGGCCGACGGATTGGCATGTCCTGGACCTGGACAAGGACCCCACTCCCGGGGACCCGGACCGGGTGCGCCATCTGGCCAAGAACCTGCACGACTTCGCGGACGACGTCTCGGACGCGTTGCGTCTGATCAAGGGGATGGCGGACGAGGACACCGTCCTGCAGTGGGCGGGGAAGTCGGCGAAGGCGTTCCAGGACGAGTTCTCGGCTGTGCCGAAGCAGCTGAGGAAGCTGAAGAAGTCGTACGAGATGGCGGGGGACGCGCTCGCCGACTACTGGCCGAAGCTGGAGCGCGCCCAGACGCTGGCGGACAAGGCCCTCGCCAAGGGCCGCGAGGCCCAGTCCGACCTGACCTCCGCCAAGTCCCGTCTGTCGTCGGCCGATTCGTGGGTGACGAAGGCCGGCAAGGAAGCGGACAAGTACAAGGACGATCCGACCGGCAGCAAGGACACCGAGAAGCCGGACGAGGCGAAGGTGCGGGCCGCGACCAGGGACGCCCAGCACGCGAAGTCGGCGCAGACCTCGGCTCAGTCGGATGTGACGAACGCGAACAGTGCGCTGGACGCGGCGAAGAAGATGGCCGCGGACGCCCGCAAGATGCGGGAGGAGGCGGCGCGGGACGCGAAGTCGAAGATCGACGAGGCGTCGGACGCCGGTATTCACAACCGGAAGTGGTGGGAGGAGGTCGGGGACTGGTTCTCCGACAACTGGGACACCATCGTCGCGGTCTGCAAGGTCGTCGTGGCCGTGGTCGGCATCATCGCGATGATCATCGGAGGGCCGATCCTCGGCGCGATCGTGCTGATCGCAGCACTCGTGGTCCTCGCCGACACCCTCAATAAATACGCGAAGGGCCAGGCGTCCCTGTGGGATGTGGGCTTCGCGGCGCTGGACTGCATACCCATGATGAAGGGGATCACCACCCTCGGCGGGCTGGCCAAGGGCCTCAAGGGTGGCCTTGCCGCGATGAAGGGGCTGAAGTTCGGTCTCAAAGGCATGGGACTTGCAGCGCGTGGCCTGGGCAAGAACGCGCGCGGCGCCATCGCCGACGGGGCGAAGGGTGCTTTCAGTCGGCTCAAGAGCAAGATCAAGGGATGCGGCGACCCGGTCGACGTCGCGACCGGGCAGATGTTCCTGGCAGAGACGGACGTGTCATTGCCGGCAGTACTGCCATTTGCGTTCACGCGCCGGGTTGCGTCCGGGTACCGCACCGGCTGGTGGTTCGGGTCGACCTGGACCTCCACCATCGACCAACGCCTTGAGATCGATGGGCAAGGCATAGTCTTCGTCACCGAAGACGGCATGCTTCTCGCATATCCGCTCCCCGCAGAGCCGCACGACAAGGTCCAGCCTGTGGCCGGTCCGCGTTGGCCTCTGACACGCTTGGACAGCGGTGGCTACCGCGTAGACGATCCGATCACCGGTTTGAGGCGTGATTTCGCTCCGCCGCGTGGGGGCCTGGCATTGCTGGAGCGCATAGCCGACCGAAACCACAACACCATCGATTTCGCTTACGACGCAGATGGCACCCCCCTCGCGATCAGGCACTCGGGCGGCTACACCATCACCTTGACCGTTCAAGAGAACCGGGTCACCGCTCTGAGTCTTGCCGGAGCCGGCGAGGACCGTTCGGATCTCACGCTCAAGCGATACGGATACACAGACGGCAACCTGACCGCAGTCATTGGCGTCTCCGGCCTGCCCATGGAATTCACGTATGACGAGCGACTGCGCGTTTCGTCATGGCGAGACACCAACCGCAGCCGGTACGAGTACACGTACGACGACCGGGACCGATGTATTGCTCAGGGTAGTGAAGCCGGGTACGCCACCAACACCTTCACCTACGACGCCACCGATCCCGCTTGGCCCGGGCGTCGCGTCACAAAGGTCACCTCGCCCGAGGGCGCTGAATCCCGATTCGTCGTTGACGACCGCAGCCTGGTCGTCGCCGAGATCGATCCCTTGGGTGGTGTGGTCAGCACCGCGTACGACAGCGATCACCACATCATCTCCTCGACGGATCAACTCGGTTCCACCACGAGCATCGTGAACAACGAGCTAGGCCAGCCCATAGCGATATCCCGGCCCGACGGCAGTGTTGTGCGCGTCGCCTACAACCACCTCAACCTCGCCACAGCCGTCGAACTGCCGGATGGCAGTTCCTGGAAGTACTCCTTTGACGAGCGGGGCAACTGCACGAGCATCACCGACCCAGCCGGAGCCGTCGACCATCGCACCTATACGGCGGCTGGACATCCTGCCGCGATCACCAACGTGTTGGGGCATACCACCGAGGTGTTCTGCGACGCGGCGGGCCTTCCTGTCCGGGCTACGGATGCGCTGGGTGGGGAGTTCTGTTGGGAGCGGGACGCTCTGGGACGGACTGTCGCTTTTACCGATGCGATGGGACACACCATGCATTTCGCATGGTCGGCGGAGGGCCAGCTCGTTCGCCGCTCCACCCCCGATGGCGGGAGCGAGTCATGGACCTACGACGGTGAGGGCAACTGCACAAGTCATACGGACCAACTCGGGCAGATCTCCCGCTTCGAGTACACCCACTTCGACCTCCTGGCGGCCCGTACCGACGTCGACGGCACCCGCCACGAGTTCGCCTACGACGCCTCGCTGCGACTCGTCCAGGTCACCAATCCCCTCGGCATGGAATGGAGCTATGCCTATGACGCCGCTGGGCGTCTGATGTCGGAGACGGACTTCAGCGGCCGCAGGCTCGCGTACACGCATGACGCCGCGGGCCGTCTCTTGTCACGTACGAACGCCCTGGGCGAGACGGTTTCGTTCGAACATGACGTGCTCGGCCGAATCGTTCGCAAGGACGCCGAAGGGTCGGTCACTACGTTCGCTCACGACCTTTCCGGCCGTCTCCTGCGCGCCACGGGTCCGGACTGTTCGCTCGTGCTGGAGCGTGATCGTCGTGGCCGCCTGCTCTCCGAGACGATCGACGGGCGGACTGTCGCTTTCGGGTACGACCGGGCAGGCCGTCGCACAAGCCGTACGACGCCCAGTGGCGCGATCAGTACGAGGACCTATGACGCCGCGGGCAACCTTGCTCGGCTCGTCACGTCCGGCCACGTTATCGATTTCGAACGCACGCCCTCGGGCCAGGAGATGGTCCGGAGTATCGGCGGGAATGTCACCCTGGCTCGCGCCTACGACGAGCTGGGTCGCCTCACGAACCAGTCGGTGACCGCGGGGGACGGGCGGTCGATCCAGAGCCGTACCTTTACGTACCGCGCCGATGGCAATGTCACCGATGTCGACGAGCAGCTTTCCGGTGCCCGCCACTTCGAGCTGGATCCAGCGGGACGGGTCACCGCCGTCCATGCCCACAAGTGGACCGAGACCTACGCGTACGACGCCGCCGGCAACCAGTCGCACGCTGACTGGCCCAGTACTCACCCGAACCATGAGAGCACCGGTCCGCGCCTCTACGAGGGCACGGACATCACCGTTGCCGGTCAGTTGCGATACGAGCACGACGCCCTCGGCCGGATCACTCTGCGCCAGAAGACGCGTCTGTCCCGCAAACCGGATACCTGGCGCTACAGCTGGGACGCCGAGGACCGACTGACATCCGTCATCACGCCGGACGGCACGCGCTGGCGTTACAGATATGACCCACTGGGGCGCCGTATCGCGAAACAGCGCGTCCCTCCCAACGACGGAACCGTAACCGAGCAGACCGTGTTCGCCTGGGACGGGACCACGCTCTGCGAACAGACCACCACGGCAGTGGGATTCCCCAGTCCGGTCACCCTCACTTGGGATCATCAAGGCCTACACCCCATTGCCCAGACCGAACGCATATCCGCTGCCGATGCTCCGCAGGATGAGATCGACTCCCGTTTCTATTCGATCGTCACTGATCTCGTTGGTACTCCTACTGAACTCATCGATGAAACTGGAGAGATCGGTTGGCGTGCCCGCAGCACGGTCTGGGGCACGACCGCCTGGGCATCCGGCAGTACGACCTATACGCCGCTGCGTTTCCCCGGACAGTATTTCGACCCGGAATCGGGCCTGCACTACAACTGCTTCCGGTATTACGACCCTGAAACCGGTCGCTATCTCACCACGGACCCCCTCGGCCTTGCGCCGGCTCCCAACTCCAGCACCTACGTTCCCAACCCTCATATATGGACGGACCACCTTGGGCTGGCCCCAGACGAGTGCGTACAATCCATTTTCAAAGCGCCGGGTAGGAATCGCGGGGAAATCGAAGAGAAATACGGATATAGTGCGGATGACTTCCCCGGAGACCCGGACGGGCCGGACTATGTTTATCCGAATGGGCGCGTGTACTTCGCGAAGGAGCGGGAGCTGGCGGATGTGTACGCAAGGTCCTACGGTGAGGGCGTGGTCGAGATCAAGATTCCAAAGTCGGAATATGCTGCCAAGTACGAGCAGTATGAGAGGAAGTATCAAGGCGGGCCACTGAAGGAGTTGGAGATCCCGAACAATATTGTGGAAGATTTGAATCAATACCCAAGAATGAGGCACAAGTGACGACGGAGCAGTCTTGGGGGGATGCGAAGCGG
Organism: Streptomyces sp. NPDC005784; assembly: GCF_042871525.1. Lineage (NCBI taxonomy): Bacteria > Bacillati > Actinomycetota > Actinomycetes > Kitasatosporales > Streptomycetaceae > Streptomyces > Streptomyces sp. NPDC005784. Next base: position 507,588 of record NZ_JBIAIQ010000004.1, on the reverse strand, counting down.
ACTTATCCGCTGGGGAGCGTCGCCCGAGGAAGCGTGAAGGACCGATTCCCCTATGGTGTCTTTCTGGAGCTCGACGACGCTCCAGGAGTCAACGGCTTCCTCGATCTCGTGTCATACAACCCCAATGGAACCCTCAATGACCCTCAGATCCCCCCGGTTCCGCTGCCCCAGGTCGGCGATCGTGTCGAAGGAGTCGTAGCGGACCACGTCGATCGTGACCGACAGATCAGGATCCGAGTCGGACCGCCGTTCTGGGAGTCGTGAGCCGAGGTTTACACAGATAAGGATGATGTCGTCCCATGACGTCCGAGCCTGACTGGGAGACCGGCAAAGGTCTCCTGGGTCTCGACGACCCCGGCAAGTGGGATTCCGCGTTCGAGCGCGGCGAAAGCCGTCTCGGTACGGCGGTGATCGGCCTGGCCTTCAATTGCACCCTGGCCGAGGCCTCGCCGCGGATCATCAAGGCGATGCGGTTGCCGGACCGTGCTCAGCGGGGGTTCGCGTTCACCGCGGCCGGTGTTGCTGCCCGACTCAACGGCGCGTTGACGCCGGAGTTGTACGCCGCGCTGCGGGCGGAAGGCCCCGGTCGCATGAGCATCGCCGTGAACGCCGTCGACGACACCCTCGACTACGTGCCGTTCCGGGATCTGCCGTTGTGGCTCAAGTGGTGGAAGGTCGTGTCAAAGGTGCTGGACAAGCTGGAGACTTGGCGGCTGGAGTGCTCGTACGCGGTCAGTGATGCCTGGAAGGCCCTGCGTCGACGGCGCTGAAGGAAGGAGAGCCGTCCATGGCGTCGGAGTGGAACTGGGAGAGCGGCGAGGGCGTGTCGCATGTCGACGACCCTGCTGAGTGGGACGCGGCATTCGAGCGCGGTGAGTGGCCACTCGGGTCGGCGGTGATCGGGCTGGCCTTCAACTGTTCGCTGGAGGAGGCGTCGCCTCGGATCATCAGGGCGATGAAATTGCCGGATCGCGCCCAGCGAGGGTTCGCGTTCACGGCGGCCGGCGCCGCCGCTCGAATCCACGGTGAGTTGACGTCGGAGCTGTACGCCGCATTGCGCGCCGAAGGCCCTGGCGGCATCGCCGACAACGCCATCAGGGACACCCTCACCTTTGTGCCGTTCCGGCGGCTGCCGCTGTGGTTCAGATGGCAGATGGTGCGGACAACCGTGTCGGACAAGCTGGGGTACTGGTGGACTCGGTCCCAGGATGTCGTCGGCGACGCTTGGCGATCATTGCGCCGACGCCGTACCTGAGCGCGGTCGCAGGGATTTCTTGCTGCGATGCGGAGGCCCACACCATGAAAGTGGGATGGCGGCCCTGAGAACTCCCTGAAGCTACTGAAGGGGTAATGGCGTTGACGCGGGGAGAGGAGTCCACCCCAGCTCGGCGGGGCAGGAAGCGGCAACCCTACGACGTGTTCCGATCCGCGCCGGATACGCGGTCTGTGTGGGCGGAGTTGTCGGCAGAGGTCATGGAGGCCGTCGCTCGGTGCGACGCGGAGCGTCTTGAGGTGGAGCGGTCCCGGGTCGCGCCGCAGTTGCGGGAGAGGATCACGACCCCCGTCTATTCGGTCGCGGATCGGTTCGCGTCCTGGGAGCGTTTGGTGCGCCGGATGGAGCCCGGTTGGCCGGGCGACGACTTCTATCCCATCAGCGCCTACGAGAACGACCTCGACTCCCGTGACTCGCTTGAGCAGTTGATGCTCGGGCTGCCCGCGGAGGCCCGGGAGGGTGCGCTGGGGAAGCTGCTGGCGCGGTTGGACGAGCGCTTCGTGGCCGCGAGCGTTCCGGATCCAGAGCGATCTCTGCGCGCCTGGGTGCGTCCGACGAAGGCGAGTCCCGAGGCGGAACTCGCAGAGTGGTGGAAACGCAGGCCGCTGCGTGATCCGTGGGATTGATCCATTGGCGGGTTGGAGGATTGCCGTGGGTGCAGGCGCGAGAGGGAGCGATGAGGGATCGGTATGACGTCAGGCCATGACTGGGACTCCGGCGAGAACCTGATACGTATCGACGACCCCACCGAGGTGGACGCCGCGTTCGAGCGGGCGGAGGGGCATCTCGGGACCGCGGTGATCGGCCTGGCCTTCAATTGTTCCCTGGAGGAGGCGTCGCCTCGGATCGTCAGGGCGATGCACTTGCCGGATCTCGCCGAGCGCGCGTTCGCGTTCACCGCGGCCGGCACTGCCGCGCGGCTCAACGGACGCCTGACCCCCGAGCTGTACGCCGCACTGCGCGCGGAGGGCCCCAGGAGCATCGCCGAGTACGCCATCAGCGACACCCTGGCCTTCGTACCGTTTCGGGAGCTGCCTCCGCGATTCAAATGGTGGAAGGTCCGGTCGCGGGTGCGCAATAAGCTGGAGGGCTGGTGGCTGCGATCGGCGGAGACGGTCGAAGACGCCTGGCGGGCGCTGCGCCGGCGGCGCTGACACGGGGGGAGTCGGACATGGCACCGGAGTGGGACTGGGAAAGCGGCGAAGGGCTGCTGCGCATCGACGACCCCGCCGATTGGGACGCGGCGTACGACCGCGGCGAAAGCCGTCTCGGTACGGCGGTGATCGGCCTGGCCTTCAATTGCACCCGGTCCGAGGCCTCGCCCCGGAAGGTGCTGGACAAGCTGGAGACCTGGCGACCGGAGTCCACATACGCGGTCAGTGACGCCTGGAAGGCCCTGCGCCGACGGCGCTGATGGAAAAGGGGAACGGTCATGTGGCCCGGCTCCATGGGGAGTTGACACCGGAGCTGTACGCGGCGCTGCGGGCCGAGGATGCCGTCGGGGGCGTGTGGCGCGTCCTGCGTCGGCGTCCGCGTCGGCCCTGAGCAGGAGTCCGTGCGCGCGCCGTGGCTCTCGGCGGGGCGACGGGCCTGCCGGGGGAGCCCGGGAGCGATGGCGGCCCCCGAGCGGAGACTCGGTGGACCGGCGCCGGGATCTTGTTCGTGCCGGGGTTTGACCTTCGTCACCTTAGGGGTACGATCTCCGGCTCGATTAGCCAGCCCCCCGTCCGGTATGGCAGACTAGCGGGGTTGCTCGGTCGAGTGCCGATGCTGCGCGCCTCCCGTCGGGAGGACTGGAAGCGAGTCCCACAGTACTCGTCGCCCAATCTGTCGTGAGGCAGCGCTGGGGCGGACGTACGGGAATCTTCCGGGAAGTGTCAGCGGGGTGCAGGCCAGGCACCCGGTGGGTGTTCTCACCCCCGGTCCTGCGGTTGCTTTCGGGCGGAGCCGCGTCCCTCGTAGGGAAATCCGTGACGGATATCCCTGTCGGCAGGAGCGCGACACACCCGACCGCGTGGGTCGGAGGTCAGGACGCGAACCCCCGGGTACCAGAGCGTTTTAACCGAGACAAAGGACTACTGAGTAGCCATGGCGGGACAGAAGATCCGCATCCGGCTCAAGGCCTACGACCACGAGGTCATCGATTCGTCGGCGAAGAAGATCGTCGAGACGGTGACGCGCACTGGTGCGTCGGTCGCGGGCCCGGTGCCGCTGCCCACTGAGAAGAACGTGTACTGCGTCATCAAGTCGCCGCACAAGTACAAGGACTCTCGCGAGCACTTCGAGATGCGCACGCACAAGCGCCTCATCGACATCCTCGACCCCACGCCCAAGACCGTTGACTCCCTGATGCGACTCGACCTCCCGGCCGGTGTCGACATCGAGATCAAGCTCTAGGGATCGGTGATCTGAGAATGGCTAAGCAGATCAAGGGCATCCTCGGCGAGAAGCTCGGCATGACGCAGGTGTGGGACGAGAACAACCGTGTTGTTCCCGTCACCGTCGTCAAGGCCGGCCCGAACGTCGTGACCCAGGTCCGTACGAACGATGTCGACGGCTACGAGTCCGTCCAGATCGCGTTCGGCGAGATCGACCCGCGCAAGGTGAACAAGCCCCTCAAGGGCCACTTCGCGAAGGCCGACGTCACTCCCCGCCGCCACCTCGTCGAGATCCGTACCGCTGACGCCAGCGAGTACACCCTCGGCCAGGAGATCACCGCTGAGGTGTTCGAGGCCGGCATCAAGGTGGACGTGACCGGCAAGAGCAAGGGCAAGGGCTTCGCCGGTGTCATGAAGCGTCACAACTTCAAGGGCCTCGGCGCCGGACACGGTGTCCAGCGCAAGCACCGCTCCCCCGGCTCCATCGGTGGCTGTGCCACCCCGGGCCGTGTGTTCAAGGGCGTCCGCATGGCGGGCCGCATGGGCAACGAGCGGGTCACCACCCAGAACCTGACCGTTCACGCCGTTGACGCGGAGAAGGGCCTGCTCCTCATCAAGGGAGCGATCCCTGGTCCGAACGGCGGCCTCGTCCTGGTCCGTACCGCGGCCAAGGGGGCCTGAGGACATGAGCACCATCGACATTCTGTCGCCCTCCGGCGACACCGCCGGGACCGTTGAGCTCCCGGCTGAGATCTTCGACGTCGAGAAGATCAGCATCCCGCTGCTCCACCAGGTTGTCGTCGCGCAGCTGGCCGCGGCCCGTCAGGGCACGCACAAGGTCAAGCGTCGTGGCGAGGTCCGCGGTGGTGGCCGCAAGCCTTACCGCCAGAAGGGCACCGGCCGCGCCCGTCAGGGTTCGACCCGCGCGCCGCAGTTCGCCGGCGGTGGCGTCGTTCACGGCCCCACCCCGCGTGACTACTCGCAGCGGACCCCGAAGAAGATGAAGGCCGCGGCCCTGCGCCACGCCCTCACCGACCGGGCCCGCAACGCTCGCATCCACGTCATCACCGGCGTGATCGAGGGCGAGACCCCCTCCACCAAGGCCGCGAAGAGCTTCCTCGGCAAGGTCAGCGAGCGCAAGAACGTGCTCCTGGTCATCGAGCGCTCCGACGAGGCCGCGCTGCTCTCCGCGCGCAACCTGCCCCAGGTCCACATCCTGGAGCCGGGCCAGCTGAACACGTACGACGTTCTCGTCTCGGACGACGTGGTCTTCACCCAGGCCGCTTTCGAGTCCTTCGTGTCTGGCCCCCAGGCCGCTGACACCGAAGGGAGCGAAGCCTGATGGCTACGCGTCACCCGAGCATTGCCTCGAAGGCCGCCAAGGCCAAGAAGGTCGCGCGCGTCGCCAAGGCGAAGCGCCACGAGGCCGAAGGCAAGAACACCGTCGAGACCCCGCTGAGCAAGAGCTTCACGGATCCCCGTGACGTCCTCCTCAAGCCGGTCGTCTCGGAGAAGAGCTACGCGCTGCTCGACGAGGGCAAGTACACCTTCGTCGTGGACCCGCGGGCCAACAAGACCCAGATCAAGCAGGCCGTCCAGGCGGTCTTCTCGGTCAAGGTCACCGGGGTCAACACGATCAACCGTCAGGGCAAGCGCAAGCGCACCAAGACGGGCTTCGGCAAGCGTGCCGACAGCAAGCGCGCGATCGTGACCCTCGCTGAGGGCGACCGTATCGACATCTTCGGCCAGGCCTCCTAACGGAGTGCCCTGGTCCGAATATCGGACGAGGACTGAGAAATGGGAATCCGCAAGTACAAGCCGACTACGCCGGGCCGTCGTGGCTCCAGCGTCGCCGACTTCGTCGAGGTCACGCGGTCCACGCCGGAGAAGTCGCTGGTTCGCCCCCTGCACAGCAAGGGCGGCCGTAACAATTCCGGTCGTGTGACCGTTCGCCACCAGGGTGGCGGACACAAGCGCGCCTACCGAGTGATCGACTTCCGTCGTCACGACAAGGACGGCGTGCCGGCGAAGGTCGCGCACATCGAGTACGACCCCAACCGCACCGCGCGCATCGCGCTGCTGCACTACGCGGACGGCGAGAAGCGCTACATCCTCGCCCCGCGCAACCTGTCGCAGGGTGACCGCGTCGAGAACGGTCCTGGGGCCGACATCAAGCCGGGCAACAACCTGGCCATCCGCAACATCCCGGTCGGTACCACGATCCACGCGATCGAGATCCGTCCCGGTGGCGGCGCCAAGTTCGCCCGCTCCGCCGGTGCCTCGGTGCAGCTGCTCGCGAAGGAGGGCACCATGGCCCACCTCCGCATGCCGTCGGGTGAAATCCGCCTGGTCGACCAGCGCTGCCGCGCCACGGTCGGCGAGGTCGGCAACGCCGAGCAGAGCAACATCAACTGGGGTAAGGCCGGCCGCAAGCGCTGGCTGGGCGTTCGCCCGTCCGTCCGCGGTGTGGCGATGAACCCGGTTGACCACCCGCACGGTGGTGGTGAGGGCAAGACCTCCGGTGGTCGCCACCCGGTCTCCCCGTGGGGTCAGAAGGAGGGTCGTACTCGTTCGCCGAAGAAGGCTTCGAACAAGTACATCGTCCGCCGCCGCAAGACGAACAAGAAGCGCTAGGAGCGGGTTTAGATGCCGCGCAGTCTCAAGAAGGGACCCTTCGTCGACGGACACCTTGTAAAGAAGGTGGACGTACAGAACGAAGCCGGTACCAAGAACGTCATCAAGACCTGGTCCCGTCGCTCGATGATCATCCCGGCCATGCTCGGCCACACGATCGCGGTGCACAACGGCAAGACCCACATCCCGGTGTTTGTCACCGAGTCGATGGTCGGCCACAAGCTCGGCGAGTTCTCGCCGACGCGCACCTTCCGGGGTCACGTCAAGGACGACCGGAAGTCGAAGCGCCGCTAACGCGGGGTGGAATCGACCATGACAGACACTGGAAGGACAACCATGGAAGCCAGGGCCCAGGCGCGGTACATCCGCGTTACGCCCATGAAGGCCCGCCGAGTGGTGGACCTTATCCGTGGCATGGATGCCACGGAGGCTCAGGCGGTCCTGCGTTTCGCCCCGCAGGCCGCGAGCGTGCCGGTCGGCAAGGTGCTTGACAGCGCCATTGCCAACGCCGCACACAACTACGACCACACCGACGCCGGCAGCCTTGTCATCTCCGAGGCCTACGTCGACGAGGGTCCGACCCTGAAGCGGTTCCGGCCGCGTGCCCAGGGCCGTGCCTACCGGATCCGCAAGCGGACCAGCCACATCACCGTGGTCGTCAGCAGCAAGGAAGGAACCCGGTAATGGGCCAGAAGGTTAACCCGCATGGGTTCCGGCTCGGCATCACCACGGACTTCAAGTCCCGCTGGTACGCCGACAAGCTGTACAAGGACTACGTCAAGGAAGACGTCGCCATCCGTCGGATGATGACGTCCGGCATGGAGCGCGCCGGCATCTCGAAGGTTGAGATCGAGCGCACCCGTGACCGCGTGCGGGTGGACATCCACACCGCGCGTCCCGGCATCGTCATCGGCCGCCGTGGCGCCGAGGCCGACCGCATCCGCGGTGACCTCGAGAAGCTCACGGGCAAGCAGGTCCAGCTGAACATCCTCGAGGTCAAGAGCCCCGAGACCGATGCTCAGCTGGTTGCCCAGGCCGTTGCCGAGCAGCTGTCCTCCCGCGTCTCCTTCCGTCGCGCCATGCGTAAGAGCATGCAGGGCACGATGAAGGCCGGCGCCAAGGGCATCAAGATCCAGTGTGGTGGCCGTCTCGGCGGCGCCGAGATGTCCCGCTCGGAGTTCTACCGCGAGGGCCGTGTGCCCCTGCACACCCTCCGCGCGAACGTCGACTACGGCTTCTTCGAGGCCAAGACGACCTTCGGCCGTATCGGCGTGAAGGTCTGGATCTACAAGGGCGACGTCAAGAACATCGCCGAGGTTCGCGCCGAGAACGCCGCTGCCCGTGCGGGTAACCGCCCGGCCCGTGGTGGCGGCCCGAGCGACCGCCCGGCCCGTGGTGGTGGCCGTGGTGGCGAGCGTGGCGGCCGCGGCCGCAAGCCGCAGCAGCAGTCCGCGCCGGCTGCCGAGGCCCCCAAGGCCGAGGCTCCCGCCGCCGCTGCCGCTCCGGCTGAGAGCACCGGAACGGAGGCCTGACCGACATGCTGATCCCCCGCAGGGTCAAGCACCGCAAGCAGCACCACCCGAAGCGCCGTGGTCAGGCCAAGGGCGGTACGCAGGTTTCGTTCGGCGAGTACGGCATTCAGGCCCTCACGCCGGCGTACGTGACGAACCGCCAGATCGAGGCCGCACGTATCGCGATGACCCGCCACATCAAGCGTGGCGGCAAGGTCTGGATCAACATCTACCCGGACCGCCCGCTCACGAAGAAGCCCGCCGAGACCCGCATGGGTTCCGGTAAGGGTTCCCCCGAGTGGTGGGTCGCGAACGTGCACCCGGGCCGGGTCATGTTCGAACTGTCCTACCCCAACGAGAAGATCGCCCGTGAGGCCCTCACTCGCGCAGCCCACAAGCTGCCGATGAAGTGCCGGATCGTCAAGCGCGAGGCAGGTGAAGCGTGATGTCGGCCGGTACCAAGGCGTCCGAGCTGCGCGAACTGGGTGACGAGGAGCTTCTCGCGAAGCTCCGCGAAGCCAAGGAAGAGCTGTTCAACCTCCGCTTCCAGGCGGCGACCGGTCAGCTCGAGAACCACGGGCGGCTCAAGGCCGTCCGCAAGGACATCGCGCGGATCTACACCCTGATGCGTGAGCGCGAGCTGGGCATCGAGACGGTGGAGAGCGCCTGATGAGCGAGAGCAACGTGACTGAGCAGAAGACCGACCGCGGTTTCCGCAAGACCCGTGAGGGTCTGGTCGTCAGCGACAAGATGGACAAGACCGTCGTCGTCGCTGTCGAGGACCGCGTGAAGCACGCGCTGTACGGCAAGGTCATCCGCCGTACCAGCAAGCTCAAGGCCCACGACGAGCAGAACGCCGCCGGCGTCGGCGACCGCGTCCTCCTGATGGAGACCCGGCCGCTGTCCTCGACGAAGCGCTGGCGCATCGTCGAGATCCTCGAGAAGGCCAAGTAACCATCTGAGGCCCCGGGAAATCATTCCCGGGGGCCCCTCAGGTTCGTTCCGCCAGGCTCGGGGCGGGACCGTCCTTCGACGGTCCCGCCCCGGGAACCGGCAGACAAACAGGAGATAGACGTGATCCAGCAGGAGTCGCGACTGCGTGTCGCCGACAACACTGGTGCGAAGGAAATCCTTTGCATCCGTGTGCTCGGTGGCTCCGGTCGCCGCTACGCGGGCATCGGCGACGTCATCGTCGCCACCGTCAAGGACGCGATCCCCGGCGGCAATGTGAAGAAGGGTGACGTCATCAAGGCGGTCATCGTTCGCACCGTCAAGGAGCGCCGCCGTCCGGACGGCTCGTACATCCGCTTCGACGAGAACGCCGCTGTCATTCTGAAGAACGACGGCGACCCTCGTGGCACCCGTATCTTCGGCCCGGTCGGCCGGGAGCTGCGCGAGAAGAAGTTCATGAAGATCATCTCGCTCGCGCCGGAGGTGCTGTAAGCATGAAGATCAAGAAGGGCGACCTGGTTCAGGTCATCACCGGTAAGGACAAGGGCAAGCAGGGCAAGGTCATTGCCGCTTACCCGCGCGACGAGCGCGTCCTGGTCGAGGGTGTCAACCGGGTCAAGAAGCACACCAAGGCCGGCCCGACCGCCAAGGGCTCGCAGGCCGGTGGCATCGTCACGACCGAGGCGCCCGTCCACGTCTCCAACGTCCAGCTGGTCGTTGAGAAGGACGGCAACAAGGTCGTCACGCGCGTCGGTTTCCGCTTCGACGAAGAGGGCAACAAGATCCGCGTTGCCAAGCGGACGGGTGAGGACATCTGATGACTACCACCACCACTCCGCGTCTCAAGACGAAGTACCGCGAGGAGATCGCGGGCAAGCTGCAGGAAGAGTTCTCCTACGAGAACGTCATGCAGACCCCGGGCCTCGTCAAGATCGTGGTCAACATGGGTGTCGGCGACGCCGCCCGTGACTCGAAGCTCATGGACGGTGCCGTCCGTGACCTGACCACGATCACCGGTCAGAAGCCGGCCATCACCAAGGCCCGCAAGTCCATCGCGCAGTTCAAGCTGCGTGAGGGTCAGCCGATCGGTGCCCACGTCACACTCCGTGGCGACCGCATGTGGGAGTTCCTGGACCGCACCCTGTCGCTCGCGCTTCCGCGCATCCGCGACTTCCGTGGTCTGTCCCCCAAGCAGTTCGACGGCCGTGGCAACTACACCTTCGGTCTCACGGAGCAGGTCATGTTCCACGAGATCGACCAGGACAAGATCGACCGCACCCGGGGTATGGACATCACCGTGGTGACCACGGCGACCAACGACGCTGAGGGCCGCGCGCTCCTTCGTCACCTCGGCTTCCCCTTCAAGGAGGCGTAAGCGAGATGGCGAAGAAGGCTCTGATTGCCAAGGCTGCTCGTAAGCCCAAGTTCGGTGTGCGTGGCTACACGCGCTGCCAGCGCTGCGGTCGTCCGCACTCCGTGTACCGCAAGTTCGGCCTGTGCCGCATCTGCCTTCGTGAGATGGCTCACCGTGGCGAGCTGCCGGGCGTGACCAAGAGCTCCTGGTAGTCCCTGTAATTCAGGGATCCAGGACTCTCGGTAAGTAAAGGGCTCTGTCAGGTGCCCACCTCTCCATGCCTTAGGCTAGGAGGGTTGGGCGCCTGACGCCCAGACGACTTACTACGCCGTAGGTCCCCGCACCGCACCCGTCCCGCCGCTGAGTGGGGAGAGGGATGGCGCATACAGGAAACCCCGGCGAGAGAGGCCGAAGGCCAATTCATGACCATGACTGATCCCATCGCAGACATGCTTACTCGTCTGCGTAACGCGAACTCGGCGTACCACGACGATGTCGCGATGCCGCACAGCAAGATCAAGTCGCACATCGCAGAGATCCTCCAGCAGGAGGGCTTCATCACCGGCTGGAAGGTCGAGGACGCCGAGGTCGGCAAGAAGCTCGTCCTCGAGCTGAAGTTCGGCCCGAACCGTGAGCGCTCCATCGCGGGCATCAAGCGGATTTCGAAGCCTGGTCTGCGTGTGTACGCGAAGTCCACCTCCCTGCCCAGGGTGCTCGGTGGCCTCGGCGTGGCGATCATCTCCACGTCTCACGGTCTCCTCACCGACAAGCAGGCCGGCAAGAAGGGCGTAGGCGGAGAAGTTCTCGCCTACGTCTGGTAGCGGAAGGAATCGGAGGAAACAGCTATGTCGCGTATTGGCAAGCTCCCCATCACGGTTCCCGCCGGCGTGGACGTCACCATCGACGGCCGTACGGTCCAGGTGAAGGGCCCTAAGGGCGCCCTCTCCCACACCGTCGCGGCGCCGATCGAGGTCGCCAAGGGCGAGGACGGCATTCTCAATGTCACCCGCCCGAACGACGAGCGTCAGAACAAGGCCCTCCACGGCCTGTCCCGCACGCTGGTGGCGAACATGATCACCGGCGTGACCACGGGTTACGTGAAGAAGCTCGAAATCAGCGGTGTCGGTTACCGCGTCCTGGCGAAGGGCTCCAACCTGGAGTTCTCGCTCGGCTACAGCCACTCGATCACCGTCGAGGCCCCCGAGGGGATCACCTTCAAGGTCGAGAACCCCACCCGGTTCTCGGTCGAGGGCATCGACAAGCAGAAGGTCGGCGAGGTTGCGGCCAACATCCGCAAGCTGCGCAAGCCCGACCCGTACAAGGCCAAGGGCGTCAAGTACGAAGGCGAAGTCATCCGCCGCAAGGTCGGAAAGGCGGGTAAGTAAGCCATGGCATACGGTGTCAAGATTGCTAAGGGCGACGCTTACAAGCGTGCTGCCATCAAGCGTCGTCACATCCGGATCCGTAAGCACATCTCGGGTACGGCTGAGCGTCCGCGCCTGGTCGTGACGCGCTCCAACCGCCACATCGTGGCCCAGGTCATCGACGACGTTAAGGGTCACACCCTCGCGTCGGCGTCGACCCTGGACACCACGGTCCGCGGTGCCGAGGGCGACAAGTCCGCGCAGGCCAAGTCGGTCGGCGCCCTGGTCGCCGAGCGCGCCAAGGCCGCCGGTGTCGAGGCTGTCGTATTCGACCGTGGTGGAAACCAGTACGCCGGGCGCATTGCCGCCCTGGCGGACGCCGCCCGCGAAGCCGGACTCAAGTTCTGAGTCGCCCGTCGCGCAGTGGCTTCATTGACGCTGCGTAGCTAGCGGAAAAAGAGAGAGGTAATCCAATGGCTGGACCCCAGCGCCGCGGGAGCGGTGCCGGTGGCGGCGAGCGGCGGGACCGGAAGGGCCGTGACGGCGGCGCAGCTGCTGCCGAGAAGACCGCGTACGTTGAGCGCGTCGTCGCGATCAACCGCGTCGCCAAGGTTGTGAAGGGTGGTCGTCGCTTCAGCTTCACCGCGCTGGTCGTGGTGGGCGATGGTGACGGCACCGTCGGTGTCGGTTACGGCAAGGCCAAGGAGGTGCCGGCCGCGATCGCCAAGGGTGTTGAAGAGGCCAAGAAGCACTTCTTCAAGGTCCCCCGTATCCAGGGCACCATCCCGCACCCGATCACGGGCGAGAAGGCTGCGGGCGTCGTCCTGCTCAAGCCTGCTTCCCCCGGTACCGGCGTTATCGCCGGTGGCCCGGTGCGAGCTGTCCTGGAGTGCGCCGGCGTTCACGACATCCTGTCGAAGTCGCTCGGTTCTTCCAACGCGATCAACATCGTGCACGCGACCGTGGCGGCCCTCAAGGGCCTGCAGCGTCCCGAGGAGATCGCGGCTCGCCGTGGTCTGCCCCTCGAGGACGTCGCCCCCGCGGCTCTTCTTCGTGCACGTGCCGGGGCGGGTGCGTAATGGCTCGCCTCAAGGTCACGCAGACGAAGTCGTACATCGGCAGCAAGCAGAACCACCGTGACACCCTGCGTTCCCTTGGTCTCAAGGGCATCAACACGCAGGTCGTCAAGGAGGACCGCCCCGAGTTCCGCGGAATGGTTCACACCGTCCGCCACCTCGTGACGGTCGAGGAGGTCGACTGATCATGGCGGAAAACAACCCGCTCAAGATCCACAACCTCCGTCCCGCCCCGGGCGCCAAGACCGCCAAGACCCGTGTTGGTCGTGGTGAGGCGTCGAAGGGTAAGACGGCTGGTCGTGGTACCAAGGGCACGAAGGCCCGCTACCAGGTTCCGGAGCGCTTCGAGGGTGGCCAGATGCCCCTCCACATGCGTCTTCCGAAGCTGAAGGGCTTCCGTAACCCGTTCAAGACCGAGTTCCAGGTCGTGAACCTCGACAAGCTGGGCGCGCTGTACCCGGAGGGTGGCGAGGTCACCGTCGAGGGTCTCGTCGCCAAGGGTGCCGTTCGCAAGAACAGCCTCGTCAAGGTCCTCGGCCAGGGCGAGATCTCCGTGGCGCTGCAGGTGACGGTCGACGCCGTCTCCGGCTCCGCCAAGGAGAAGATCACCGCTGCCGGCGGTACTGTCACCGAGCTCGTCTGATTTCAGCAGGCGTCTCGATGACCTGAACGATCCCGACCGGGGATGCCCCACAAATGGGGCATCCCCGGTTGGTCGTTCCTAGGGGGGCAGTGTCGCCGGTAAGGTGGCCTGCACTGTTAATTTTCGTCCGGCGTGCCTCAAGGGAACTCCGGACGGGCTTTGACTGTTGGTTAGCTGTCAGTCATCCGTCGAACCTCAAGACCGTCACCTCTGACGCAGTAGCGCGGGGGTCGCAGGAGGCACCGTGCTCACCGCGTTCGCCCGGGCGTTCAGGACGCCCGACCTGCGCAAGAAGCTGCTCTTCACGCTCGGCATCATCGTGGTCTACCGGGTCGGTACCCACGTTCCGATCCCCGGCGTGGACTACAAGAACGTCCAGTCGTGTATTCATGCGGCCGACTCGAACCGCGGGCTGTTCAGCCTGATCAACATGTTCAGTGGCGGCGCGCTGCTGCAGATCACGATCTTCGCGCTCGGCATCATGCCGTACATCACGGCGAGCATCATTCTTCAGCTGCTCACCGTGGTGATCCCGCGACTGGAAGCCCTCAAGAAGGAGGGCTCGGCCGGTACGGCGAAGATCACGCAGTACACCCGCTATCTGACGGTCGCGCTCGCCATCCTGCAGGGCACCGGCCTGGTGGCCACCGCCCGCAGTGGCGCACTGTTCTCGGGCTGTCCCGTGGCCAACCAGATCGTGCCGGACCAGTCGATCTTCACGACCATCACGATGGTCGTCACGATGACCGCCGGTACCTGTGTCGTCATGTGGCTCGGTGAGATCATCACCGACCGCGGCATCGGCAACGGCATGTCGATCCTCATGTTCATCTCGATCGCCGCGACCTTCCCGAGCGCGCTGTGGACCGTCAAGGTCCAGGGCAAGCTGGCCGGTGGCTGGATCGAGTTCGGCACGGTCATCGCGGTGGGTCTGTGCATGGTCGGCCTGGTGGTCTTCGTCGAGCAGGCGCAACGCCGGATTCCGGTCCAGTACGCAAAGCGCATGATCGGCCGCCGTTCGTACGGTGGCACCTCGACCTACATTCCGCTGAAGGTCAACCAGGCAGGTGTGATCCCTGTCATCTTCGCCTCGTCGCTGCTCTACATTCCGAGCCTGATCGCTCAGTTCTCGAAGAGCAACTCCGGGTGGAAAACGTGGGTCACACAGAACCTGACCAAGGGTGACCACCCGGTTTACATCGCTCTGTACTTCCTTCTGATCGTTTTCTTCGCGTTCTTCTACGTGGCGATCTCGTTCAACCCCGAGGAAGTAGCCGACAACATGAAGAAGTATGGTGGCTTCATCCCGGGCATCCGGGCTGGCCGGCCGACCGCTGAGTACCTCAGTTACGTACTCAACCGGATCACCTGGCCGGGTTCGCTGTATCTGGGGCTGATCGCTCTCGTGCCGACGGTCGCGTTGGTTGGTTTCGGGGCAAACCAGAACTTCCCGTTCGGTGGTACCAGCATCCTGATCATCGTGGGTGTCGGTCTCGAGACGGTGAAGCAGATCGAGAGTCAGCTTCAGCAGCGCAATTACGAAGGGTTCCTCCGCTGATGCGAATCGTCCTCGTCGGGCCGCCCGGTGCCGGGAAGGGAACGCAGGCCGCGTTCCTCGCCAAGAATCTGGGGATCCCGCACATCTCAACGGGCGACCTGTTCCGCGCCAACATCTCCCGGCAGACGGAACTCGGCAAGCTGGCGAAGTCCTACATGGACAAGGGCGAACTGGTACCGGACGAGGTCACCATCGCCATGGCCAAGGACCGCATGGAGCAGCCCGACGCGGAGAACGGCTTCCTGCTCGACGGCTTCCCGCGCAACGTCTCGCAGGCCGAGGCGCTGGACGAGATGCTGAGCACCGAGGGCATGAAGCTGGACGCGGTGCTGGACCTCGAGGTCCCCGAGGACGAGGTGGTCCGCCGTATCGCGGGCCGTCGCATCTGCCGGAACGACTCGTCGCACGTCTTCCACGTCTCGTACAAGACGCCGAAGCAGGAAGGCGTCTGTGACGTCTGCGGCGGCGAGCTGTACCAGCGCGACGACGACTCCGAGGACACCGTCCGCACGCGGCTGGAGGTCTACCACACGCAGACCGAGCCGATCATCGACTACTACAAGGCCCAGGGCCTGGTCGTCACGATCCCGGCGCTCGGCAAGGTGGAAGAGGTCACGGCGCGCGCGATGGGGGCGCTGTCCCGCGAGGACGCCTAGTCCGTGCGGGGCCCGCTCCGCGTATCGCGGGGTGTGTGAAGCAGTACGTCGCGTCGGCCGCGGCACCCTCACCGGGTGCCGCGGCCGATGTGCGAGGCGGGCGGGGCGAAGGCCCTGTGCGCGAGCCTGGGGCCCTACCCCGGGCGGGGTGCGTCGAGTCCCCCGTATCGTTGGAGTAGTCCGTAGTTCCGGTCCAGAAAGGCCGCAGCCACCATGGTGCAGATCAAGACCCCCGAGCAGATCGCCAAGATGCGTGAGGCGGGGCTGGTCGTCGCGGCGATCCATGCGGCCACGCGGGAAGCGGCGGTGCCCGGTGCGACGACCCGTGACCTGGACGAGGTCGCGCGCAAGGTGCTCGAGGAGCACGGCGCCAAGTCGAACTTCCTCGGGTACGGCGGTTTCCCCGCGACGATCTGCACCTCGGCCAACGAGGTCGTCGTCCACGGCATCCCGGACGAGAAGACCGTCCTGAAGGACGGCGACATCATCTCCATCGACGCCGGCGCGATCGTGGACGGCTGGCACGGCGACGCCGCGTACACGGCCTTCGTGGGCACCGGCCACGCCCCGGAGCTCATCGAGCTCTCCAGGGTGACCGAGGAGTCGATGTGGGCGGGCATCGCGGCCATGAAGGTGGGCAACCGCCTGGTGGATGTCTCGCGGGCCATCGAGACCTACATCCGCCGGCAGCCGAAGCCGGGCGGTGGCAAGTACGGGATCATCGAGGACTACGGCGGCCATGGCATCGGCACCGAGATGCACATGGACCCGCACCTGCTGAACTACGTCGAGCGGAAGCGGGGGAAGGGGCCGAAGCTGGTTCCCGGGTTCTGCCTCGCGATCGAGCCGATGGTGTCGCTCGGCACACCGCGGACCGACGTGCTCGAGGACGACTGGACCGTGATCACCACGGACGGGACCTGGTCCTCGCACTGGGAGCACTCCGTGGCGCTGACGGAGGAAGGACCGCTGGTCCTCACGGCACCCGACTGCGGCAGGGCGAAGCTCGCCGAGTACGGGGTCACGGCCGCGCCCGATCCCCTCGCGGGCTGAAGCACCGCCCGCAGGGGCGTTCGCAGAATCCCTTGATATCGATCTTGCGTTCGATATCTCTCGCGCTTTTCCAGTCGCTCCCTTTCTCCGTCGACCGTGCAATCGGTCAGCCCCGCCCCTCGCGCATACGGCGCCGAAGGGTGGGGCATCGTCATGAGTGACGGAGGAGGGTGGAGCCGAATTCGTCTTTCCGGGGGCCCTGACGTAGACTGACTCGTCGGCTCTCGTGCACCCGCATGTCTGCATGCGCTCGCACGAAGTCGATCAAGGTAGTCGATTCGAAGGGCAAAGCGTGGCCAAGAAGCAAGGTGCCATCGAGATCGAGGGCACTGTCGTTGAGTCTCTTCCGAACGCGATGTTCAAGGTGGAGCTCCAGAACGGCCACCAGGTCCTGGCGCACATCAGCGGCAAGATGCGCATGCACTACATCCGCATCCTCCCTGACGACCGGGTCGTGGTGGAGTTGTCTCCGTACGACCTGACGCGCGGCCGGATCGTCTACCGCTACAAGTAGATCTTGCCTTGCTCCGTGTCCCGGTCCCGGGACGCGGGGGGTGGCACTGACCCGGAGAACCTCACCTAATGAAGGTCAAGCCGAGCGTCAAGAAGATCTGCGACAAGTGCAGGGTGATCCGCCGTCACGGTCGGGTCATGGTCATCTGCGAAAACCCGCGCCACAAGCAGCGCCAGGGCTGACGCACGACCGCACCTTCTGCACCCGCAGATACTTCGCGCGACGCAGCAGTACATGTTCATACGCAGGATCCAGGGCTGAGTCTCATCAGGCCTGACACCCCCGGTCGGAGGCCGGGGACCCGGTTCGTACCGAATGCTCGGTCCATTGGATCAGAGGACGACGGCGGGCGGGATCCGGTTCTGCGGAAGACCTCCGAACGACAACTGGAGCCATTGAATGGCACGCGTTTCCGGTGTTGACATCCCGCGCGAAAAGCGTGTGGAGGTCGCCCTCACCTACGTGTTCGGCATCGGCCGGACGCTTTCCCAGCTGACGCTGGCCGAGACTGGCGTGAACCCCAACACGCGCGTTCGTGACCTCTCCGAGGAGGAGCTGGTCAAGATCCGCGAGTACGTGGACGCCAACATCAAGACCGAGGGTGACCTCCGTCGCGAGATCCAGGGCGACATTCGCCGCAAGATCGAGATCGGCTGCTACCAGGGCATCCGCCACCGTCGTGGCCTGCCCGTGCACGGTCAGCGCACCAGCACGAACGCTCGTACCCGCAAGGGCCCGCGTCGCGCGATCGCCGGCAAGAAGAAGCCGGGCAAGAAGTAGTCCTCAGCGGACAACGCTTCATCAGCGGTCTTCGCTGTAGGACCGACCACCTCCCCGTAGGAGAAATAGATGCCCCCCAAGGGTCGTCAGGGCGCTGCCAAGAAGGTGCGCCGCAAGGAAAAGAAGAACGTCGCTCACGGGCACGCTCACATCAAGAGCACGTTCAACAACACGATCGTCTCGATCACGGACCCCTCGGGCAACGTGATCTCCTGGGCCTCCGCCGGCCACGTCGGCTTCAAGGGCTCGCGCAAGTCCACCCCCTTCGCCGCGCAGATGGCCGCCGAGTCGGCTGCCCGTCGCGCGCAGGAGCACGGCATGCGCAAGGTTGACGTCTTCGTGAAGGGCCCGGGCTCCGGTCGCGAGACCGCGATCCGCTCCCTCCAGGCCACTGGCCTCGAGGTCGGCTCCATCCAGGACGTCACCCCCACCCCGCACAACGGCTGCCGTCCGCCGAAGCGCCGCCGCGTCTGACGCACGGCCGCTCGGTCGTCGTTTACGGCGGCCCTGTGCTGGTTCGAGGTTTCCGGGCGGTACGGCTCCGTAAAAGGGCCGTATCGCCCGTACCCTTGCTGTACCCGGCCTCTTGCGAGGCGCGGTTCCGTCGGGCGTCAAATAGCGGGCGTCCACGAAAGAAGGATCTGATCACCACATGCTGATCGCTCAGCGTCCGTCCCTGACCGAAGAGGTCGTCGACGAATTCCGCTCCCGGTTCGTGATCGAGCCGCTGGAGCCGGGCTTCGGCTACACCCTCGGCAACTCCCTGCGTCGCACCCTCCTCTCGTCGATCCCCGGCGCTGCTGTCACCAGCATCCGCATCGACGGTGTCCTGCACGAGTTCACCACCGTGCCGGGCGTCAAGGAGGACGTCACCGACCTGATCCTCAACATCAAGCAGCTGGTCGTCTCCTCGGAGCACGACGAGCCGGTCGTGATGTACCTGCGCAAGCAGGGCCCGGGTCTGGTCACCGCCGCCGACATCGCGCCCCCGGCCGGTGTCGAGGTCCACAACCCCGACCTCGTCCTCGCCACGCTCAACGGCAAGGGCAAGCTGGAGATGGAGCTGACCGTCGAGCGCGGTCGCGGCTACGTCTCCGCCGTCCAGAACAAGCAGGTCGGTCAGGAGATCGGGCGCATCCCGGTCGACTCGATCTACTCGCCGGTGCTGAAGGTCACGTACAAGGTCGAGGCGACCCGTGTCGAGCAGCGCACCGACTTCGACAAGCTGATCGTCGACGTCGAGACCAAGCAGGCCATGCGTCCCCGTGACGCCATGGCGTCGGCCGGCAAGACCCTGGTCGAGCTGTTCGGTCTGGCCCGCGAGCTCAACATCGACGCCGAGGGCATCGACATGGGCCCGTCCCCCACGGACGCCGCCCTTGCCGCCGATCTCGCGCTGCCGATCGAGGAGCTGGAGCTCACGGTCCGCTCGTACAACTGCCTCAAGCGTGAGGGCATCCACTCCGTGGGTGAGCTCGTCGCCCGCTCCGAGGCCGACCTCCTGGACATCCGCAACTTCGGTGCGAAGTCCATCGACGAGGTCAAGGCGAAGCTGGCCGGCATGGGCCTGGCCCTCAAGGACAGCCCGCCCGGATTCGACCCGACCGCCGCCGCCGACGCCTTCGGCGCCGACGACGACGCGGACGCGGGTTTCGTGGAGACCGAGCAGTACTGAGCCAGTACTGGGACGGCTTCCGTCCTCCGGGGTCCTTCGGGACCCCGGATCTTCGACGGGCAATCGCCCGCTCGGACACTGTCCCCGGTACCTGATACGGCCGGGGCAGACACCTAGGAGAAACAATGCCGAAGCCCGCCAAGGGTGCCCGTCTGGGCGGCAGCGCCGCGCACGAGAAGCTGCTCCTCGCGAACCTCGCGAAGTCGCTCTTCGAGCACGGCCGCATCACCACCACCGAGGCCAAGGCCCGTCGCCTGCGTCCCTACGCGGAGCGTCTGGTCACGAAGGCGAAGAAGGGTGACCTTCACAACCGCCGTCAGGTGCTCTCGGTGATCACGGACAAGAGCATCGTGCACACGCTCTTCACCGAGATCGGCCCGCGTTACGAGAACCGCCCGGGTGGCTACACCCGTATCACCAAGATCGGTAACCGCCGTGGCGACAACGCGCCCATGGCTGTCATCGAGCTGGTGGAGGCCCTGACCGTGGCCCAGCAGGCCACCGGTGAGGCCGAGGCGGCCACCAAGCGTGCCGTCAAGGAGACCGAGGCCCCGGCCAAGGTCGAGGACACCAAGGTCGAGGACGCCGCTGAGGCTCCCGCCGAGGAGTCGAAGGACGCCTGAGGCACTGCCTTGCTGTGAGCGGGTCCGTCCCTTCGGGGGCGGGCCCGCTTTCGCGTTGCCGGGGAGGAACCCGGTCCTGAGAGGATCTAGGTGTGAGTGACGAAGCGGAGCCCGGGTTCGTACGGGTGCGGTTGGATCTGTCGTACGACGGGACCGAGTTCTCCGGATGGGCCAAGCAGGCCGGGGGGCGCAGGACCGTGCAGGGCGAGATCGAGGACGCGCTGCGGACGGTGACGCGGACCAGGGACACCACGTACGAGCTGACGGTGGCCGGACGGACCGACGCCGGGGTGCACGCGCGCGGCCAGGTGGCCCATGTCGACCTGCCCGGGGAACTGTGGGCCGAGCACCGCGAGAAGCTGCTGAAGCGGCTGGCCGGAAGGCTGCCGAAGGACGTACGGGTGTGGTCGCTCACCGAGGCGCCGGCCGGTTTCAACGCGCGGTTCTCGGCGATCTGGCGGCGCTACGCCTATCGCGTCACCGACGAACCCGGCGGCGTCGACCCGCTGCTGCGCAGTCATGTCCTGTGGCACGACTGGCCGTTGGACGTCGACGCCATGAACCAGGCGGCCGAACGGCTGCTGGGTGAGCACGACTTCGCCGCCTACTGCAAGAAGCGCGAGGGCGCGACGACCATCCGTACGCTCCAGCAACTGAGCCTGGTGCGCGGTGCGGACGGTGTCATCACCGCCACCGTGCGGGCCGACGCCTTCTGCCACAACATGGTGCGGTCGCTGATCGGGGCCCTGCTCTTCGTGGGGGACGGGCACCGCGGGCCCGAGTGGCCGGGGAAGGTGCTCGCCGCCGCCGTACGGGACTCGGCCGTTCATGTCGTACGGCCGCACGGGCTGACGCTCGAAGAAGTCGGTTACCCCGCGGACGAGTTGCTGGCCGCGCGGAACAAGGAGGCCCGGAACAAGCGGACGTTGCCGGGTGCGGGCGGCTGCGAGACCTGCTGAGGGAGCCTCGACCGAGAGTGCTTCAACTGCCGGGTGCCGGGATCCACTTGACGACCGTGAACGATCGCGGGTGATCGTGGGTGCCCCGGCGGGGGTGGCGGAGCGGGGCGGCGGCCGTTGTTCGTCGGCCGCCGCCCGGAACCGCTACTGGTTGGCGGCGGCCGATGCCTGGGCCTGCCCCCGTCGGCTGATCTGGCGGAAGGTGAACTCCGCGAGATCGTCGCCGGTCGTGAACACCGCGGTGTCCTTCGCCGTCACGTCCTTGCCGTTGGTGAAGCCGGCGAGGGTGAAGTAGGCGTAACGGCCGTAGGCGTTGGTGGTCGAACGGCAGACGGCCGAATCGCAGAACGCCTTGATGCCGTTGCCGGGGAGCGAGGCGATGATGCTCTTGTTGTCCGCGTCGCCCTTGGCCTTGGTCGCCTGGGCCTCGGTGTCGAAGACCGCGACGCCGACCGTCACCGCCACCCCGTCCTTGACGTAGGTGACGCGCAGGAAGCGGGTGCAGCCGTCCTTGGTGAGGACCGGCGGCAGTGTGCCCTTCGCGGCCGAGGAGCAGTTCTTCGTGTCGGCCGTCGGACCCTTGCGGTACACGCGGTTGCCCATGGTGAGCTGCGTACCGGGGAAGAGGATGTCCGGGCTCAGCGGCGCAGTGTCCTTCTGCGCGCTGGCTATGAACTGCTTCGGATCCAGCGGCGGCGGAGCCGAGGTCGGCGCGAAGGACGGAGCCGGCGTCGTGGCACCCGGGATGTCCGCGCTGGCCGGCAGTTTGGACGGCTGATTCCCCGCCTGGTTACTCCCGTTCGCGTTGGCGACGGCCATGGCCACGGCCGCGCCGACCGCGACGGTGGCCAGCGCCCCGCCCACGATGAACAGCACTTTGCGGCGCCTGTTGCGCGTTTCGGAAGCCTCTGCCATTGCGGCCCAGTCGGGATTCCCGCCGGACCGCTGATTGCCCCACTGAGGCGGTTGCTGAGACCCCGGCTTCCAGGGGTCCCACGGGGGCTGCCCCTGCCCACCCTGCCCATAACTCATGCGCCGCATCTTAGACGGGCGTTGGGGGGTGCCGGTCCGCTCCACCGGGCACTTGAGCCCCTAGCGTGATCTGAATGCGTACGGGCAAAAGTGACATCTCCGGGTGGTTGGTACGTAGGGCCTCCTGGCGCGCGTGGGCGGTGTCGGGTGCGGTGCTCCGCGCGCATGCCGTGGGGGTCGCACGACACCGCGACAGGCGGGACGGACAACGCGATCCGCCTCGGGGTGCTCGGCCCCGCCCGGCTCGCGCTGGGCTTCGCGCCCTTCGGGCACCTGGTCCCGCTCGGCAACTGGACGGTGACCACCGCCGCGGCGCTGCCCCTCGCCCTGCTGCCGGCCGCGTGGGAGCGGTGGGGGTGGGCCGGTGTCGTCATCGGCGCGGCCCTCGTCCTGAAGCCGCGGCCCGCGTCCTGAAGCCGCTGCTCGCGCCCGTGGCGCTGCTCTTCCTCTACCTCTTCGCGCACAGGTGGCGGGGGCCGGCCGCGGTGGTCCTGGCGTCTGGCGCTGCTGATGCACGATCCTGCGGGATTCGTCACACGGACGCTGCCGTTTCTGCTGCGGAGCCATGATCGATTCGTACGTCTTTACGAAGCTTCTCCGGTGGTGGTGCTGCCGCGGCTCGGGGTGCCGTCGTGGGCGGCGGTCCCGCTCGCCTGCGCGGCGGCGGGTGCCGGGGGTCCTGGGCGCGTACCGCCGTTGGGCGCGCGGGGTTCCCGGGCCCCCGCGGCTCGTTGGGGCCGCGGTGCTGCTGATGCTCTCGGCGTTCCTGGTGTCCCGGCCGCCGTATGACCACCATCTGCTCGTCGTGGTGCCGCTGCTGCTCGCGGGGCTGCCGTATCCCGGTTCGGCGGCCCGTGGGCCCTGGTTCCGGCCGGCTCTGATGCCGCAGGTGCCCGGCGCCGACTGGCCCTGGCTGGAACCGATGACCCGGCGTTCCTTCCGTGACTGCTTTACCCTGTGTGTATTGACTGCATCGGTGGCGCTCCGGCGTCCCCGGCATCTGCCGCTCGGCGGCCCCGACCACTTCGTCGCTCCGCGACAGGGACGACGGGCCACGAGGGCGTGAGCACTCGCGTTTTGACCCTTCCGGGGCAGCGCGGGTAAGCTTGCAGTTCGTTATGTGTATTGGCTTGCTCATTCTCACGTGAGGGGCCCTTACACCGGTCCACCGGGGCTGATGACCAGCGACCAGCACGCGGTATGCGTCACCGCAGTGCGGTCAGGGCTGTCGTGATCGTCCGTGGTGGCCATGTCAGGACCCACTCACTGAAGAAGCGAAGGCTACGACCGTGCGTACGTACAGCCCCAAGCCCGGCGACATCACTCGCCAGTGGTACGTCATCGACGCCCAGGATGTCGTCCTGGGTCGTCTGGCGACCACTGCTGCGAACATTCTGCGCGGCAAGCACAAGCCGATCTACGCGCCCCACGTCGACGCTGGTGACTTCGTCATCATCATCAACGCCGACAAGGTGCACCTCTCCGGCAACAAGAAGACCCAGAAGCTGGCGTACCGCCACTCCGGTTACCCGGGTGGTCTGCGCTCCGTCCGTTACGACGAGCTGCTGGCGAAGAACCCCGAGAAGGCCGTCGAGAAGGCCATCAAGGGCATGGTCCCCAAGAACACCCTGGGCCGTCAGGTGCTCTCGAAGCTGAAGGTCTACGCGGGCGAGAACCACCCGCACGCTGCGCAGCAGCCGGTCCCGTTCGAGATCACCCAGGTCGCGCAGTAGTTCCGGCCACCCCCTAAGACGAAAAAGAATCTGAGGAGAATCGTGGCCGAGACCACCGTTGAGCAGCCGGTCGAAGAGACTGAGACCGAGCTTGTCGACATCGAGAGCTACACCAGCGAGTCCGAGGTGCCCGTCGAGGGCGAGTACACCTCCGAGTCGCTCGCGGGCCGCTTCGGCGACCCGCAGCCGGCCGCCGGCCTGGGCCGTCGCAAGAACGCCATCGCCCGCGTCCGGATCGTCCCGGGCACCGGCAAGTGGAAGATCAACGGTCGCACCCTTGAGGACTACTTCCCCAACAAGGTGCACCAGCAGGAAGTCAACGAGCCCTTCAAGGTGCTCGAGCTCGACAACCGCTACGACGTTGTCGCCCGCATCTCGGGTGGCGGCGTCTCGGGTCAGGCCGGTGCCCTGCGCCTCGGCGTGGCCCGCGCGCTGAACGAGGCCGACGTGGACAACAACCGCGGCGCCCTCAAGAAGGCCGGCTTCCTCAAGCGCGACGACCGTGCGGTCGAGCGCAAGAAGGCCGGTCTCAAGAAGGCCCGTAAGGCCCCGCAGTACAGCAAGCGTTAATCTTCGCCGCTTGTTTCTGCGCGTAGTACGCGTAGCTCCGAACGCCCCGGCTGCACGCCACAGTGCCGCCGGGGCGTTCGTTTATCACAGTGGTTGGGCGTATAACGGCACAAGGTGCTCAAAGGCTCATGTGATCGGATGACCTCCGTATCCTTCGGGGGACTTCCGTACTCTGCAGCTTTTCTCAGGAGGACAAGTGGGACGACTCTTCGGCACGGACGGCGTGCGCGGTGTCGCCAACGCGGATCTGACGGCCGAGCTCGCGCTCGGGCTTTCCGTGGCAGCGGCGCACGTACTCGCCGAGGCGGGCACGTTCGCAGGTCACCGGCCCGTGGCCGTGGTCGGGCGGGATCCGCGCGCGTCCGGGGAGTTCCTGGAGGCCGCCGTGGTCGCCGGCCTCGCCAGCGCCGGCGTCGACGTCCTGCGCGTCGGTGTGCTGCCCACCCCGGCGGTGGCCCATCTCACCGGGGCGCTTGGCGCCGACCTCGGTGTGATGCTCTCCGCCAGCCACAACGCCATGCCCGACAACGGCATCAAGTTCTTCGCCCGCGGCGGGCACAAGCTCGCCGACGAGCTGGAGGACCGCATCGAGGGCGTCTACGAGGAGCACCGCACCGGCGCTCCCTGGGACCGCCCGACCGGCTCCGGCGTCGGCCGGGTGAACTCCTACAACCAGGGCTCCGACCAGTACATCGCCCACCTCATGGGCGTTCTCCCGAACCGCCTCGACGGTCTGAAGGTCGTCCTCGACGAGGCGCACGGCGCGGCCGCCCGGGTCTCGCCCGAGGCCTTCGCGCTGGCCGGTGCCGAGATCATCACGATCGGCGCGGAGCCCGACGGGCTCAACATCAACGACGGTTGCGGCTCCACCCACCTGGAGCTTCTCAAGGCCGCCGTCGTCGAGCACGGCGCCGACCTCGGCATCGCGCACGACGGCGACGCCGACCGCTGCCTCGCCGTGGACCACACGGGCGACGAGATCGACGGCGACCAGATCCTGGCCGTTCTCGCGCTGGCGATGCGGGAGCGTTCCGCACTGCGCTCCGACACCGTTGTCGCGACGGTCATGTCCAACCTGGGGTTCAAGCTCGCCATGGAGCGCGAGGGCCTTGCCTTCGTCCAGACGGGGGTCGGCGACCGCTACGTCCTGGAGGAGATGAAGCGGCACGGCTACGCCCTCGGCGGCGAGCAGTCCGGGCACGTCATCATCCTCGACCACGCCACCACCGGCGACGGCACGCTGACCGGCCTGCTGCTCGCCGCCCGGGTCGCCCAGACCGGCCGTACGCTCCGGGACCTCGCCTCGGTCATGGAGCGGCTGCCGCAGGTCCTCATCAACGTGCCCGACGTCGACCGGTCCCGGGTGGGCACCTCCGCCGAGCTGGCCGCCGCGGTGGCCGACGCCGAGCGCGAACTCGGCACCACCGGACGGGTGCTGCTGCGCCCCTCCGGCACCGAGCCGCTCGTCCGCGTCATGGTCGAGGCCGCCGACATCGACCACGCCCGTTCGGTGGCCGCCCGTCTCGCCGACGCGGTGAAGTCGGCGCTCGGCTAGGACCGGACAGGTCCTGCACTTCCGCCTGAATCCGTGAGGCCCGCCGCCCCAGGTGTCTACCTGGGGCGGCGGGCCTCACGGCTGTGCGCGGCGGGCGCCGCCGCCGGGTGGTCTGTTGCCTGTTACCCGGCGGGGTCCGGCCGGGCGACCCGGCGCTTGCGCTGCATGGCCCAGAACCACTTCTGGGCGAGCAGCGTGAGCGTGCCGGCGACCACGATGCCGAGCAGGTTGAACAGCAGCTGCTTGGTGGATCCCCAGGTCTGGGCGTAGTCCGAGTAGCTGAGGGCCACGGCGGCGTTCGCGGCGGCCGGGACCGTGGTCACCGAGATCGCGACGCCGATCAGGGCGCCCGACTTGGCGGACGTGAGGGACAGCGTCCCGGCGATTCCGGCGAGGAACGCCACCACGAACGACATCCAGTCCGGCTTCCAGATGAACGCCGTGTTCGGCCGGGGCGCCTCCACCATGGACTTCTCGAACAGCCCGAAGACGTCCATCAGCCAGCTGAAGCCCGCGGTGATGACCATGGCCGCGGCGAAACCGGCGAGCAGCGCCCACAGCGACCGCCACACGAGATGCGGGGCGCGCTGCACCAGCGCGGTGCAGATGCCCGCCAGCGGTCCGAACTCAGGGCCCACGGCCATCGCGCCGACGATCAGGATCGCGTTGTCGAGCATCACACCGCAGGCCGCCAGCATCGTGGCCACGGTGAGGAACGCGAGATAGGTGACGTTGAGCGTCGACTCCTCGTGCGTCGCGTCCCGCAGCTGCTCCCACAGCACCGCGTCCGCGCCCTCGCCAGGGGCCTCCTCCTCCGCCCGGTCGGCCCGCTCCGACAGCGACAGCTCGATGGTCTCGACGGCGATCGACCCGGTCCGGTCGAGCCCCGACTCCCGGAGCGCGCCGATGAGTTCATCGCCCGCCTCGCGCGCGACGTCGCACATCACGACATCGCCCGCCGGATTGCGGGCGGCACCCGGGAGCACGACGAGGTGCGTGGTACCGACCGTCTTCTCGATCAGGCGTACGACGTCGTCGGTCCGGTCGGCGGGAGTGATCAGGCGCAGGTGCAGCATGGCCGCAGACTAGTCGGACGTATGGGAGCGCCGTACGGGCGGTTGTACGAGGCCGACGCTCAGGACGGTCGCACGGGACCGGCCGTCGGGGGACTACAGCTTGCGCAGGCTGAGGCGCTGCACCTTGTGGTCCGGGCCCTTGCGCACGACGAGGGTCGCCCGGCCGCGGGTGGGGGCCACGTTCTCCAGCAGGTTCGGCTTGTTGATGGTGCGCCAGGTCGTACGGGCGTAGTCGAGGGCCTCCTCCTCCGAGACCTGGGTGTACCTGCGGAAGTACGAGTCGGACTTCTGGAAGGCCGTCGCGCGCAGCTTGCTGAAGCGGTTCAGGTACCAGCGCTCGATGTCCTCGGGGCGGGCGTCGACGTACACGCTGAAGTCGAAGTAGTCCGCGAGGCCGACGCGGGTGCGGCCGTCCTTGCCGGGCAGCGCCGGCTGCAGCACGTTCAGGCCCTCGACGATGAGGATGTCGGGGCGGCGGACGGTGAGCCGTTCGCCGGGCACGATGTCGTAGATCAGGTGCGAGTAGACGGGCGCGGTCACCTCGTCCTTGCCCGCCTTGATGTCGGCGACGAACCGGGTCAGGGCCCGGCGGTCGTACGACTCGGGGAAGCCCTTGCGGGACATCATCCCGCGCGCTTCCAGTTCCTTGGTGGGGAGCAGGAAGCCGTCCGTGGTGACCAGCTCGACGCGGGGGTGCTCGGGCCAGCGGGAGAGGAGGGCCTGGAGCAGTCGGGCGACGGTGGACTTGCCGACGGCCACGGAACCGGCGACGCCTATGACGAAGGGGGTGCCGGACTGCGAGCCCTTCTCCCCGAGGAAGGTGTTGAGCGCGCCTCTGAGTCCGTCCGTGGCGCCGACGTACAGGTTCAGCAGTCTGGACAGCGGCAGATAGATGTCCCGCACCTCGTCGAGGTCGATGACATCGCCCAGGCCGCGCAGTTTCTCGAGCTCCTCGGCGTTCAGCGTGAGCGGCGTCTTTTCACGCAGCGCGCTCCACTCGGCACGGGTGAGATCGACGTAGGGAGTCGCCTCCGGCTTTGACCGGTGGGCGCTCCGCGGCAACGGGGAGACCGGAGAGATCACAGTCCATTGTTAACGGAGTTTGAACGGGGTGGGAGGTGGGGTGCGTCACGTGGGGCCCGCGCCCCGACGTGCGGGGGTGGGTCACGCGGGTGCCGGACCCCCGACGTGCCGCGTGGGGCGGGCGGAGTCCGCCCCGCCCCGCCCCGCGCCTCGGCGCCAGTCGGTCCGGTCGTTGAATCCTTCGCCCTCGTGGCTGCTGGAAATTTCCGATATCGGGCACGGTCGGCCCGATTCGGAAGGGCGATGAACCGTACGCTGCCGCCATGTGCGGAATCGTGGGTTATGTGGGGTCGCAGTCGGCGCTCGACGTGGTGATGGCCGGACTGAAGCGACTCGAGTACCGGGGATACGACTCGGCGGGTGTCGCCGTGCTGGCGGACGGGGGGCTCGCCGTCGCGAAGAGGGCCGGGAAACTGGTCAACCTGGAGAAGGAACTGGGCAGTCGGCCGCTGCCGGCCGGAACGACGGGGATCGGGCACACCCGCTGGGCCACCCACGGGGGACCCACGGACGCCAATGCCCATCCGCACCTCGACAACGCGGGCCGGGTCGCCGTCGTCCACAACGGCATCATCGAGAACTTCGCCCTGCTCCGCGCCGAACTGGCCGAACGGGGCCACGACCTGGCCTCCGAGACGGACACCGAGGTGGTCGCCCATCTGCTCGCCGAGGAGTTCTCCGCGTGCGCGGACCTGGCGGAGGCGATGCGGCTGGTGTGCCGACGTCTGGAGGGGGCGTTCACGCTGGTCGCGGTGGACGCCGACGATCCGGACGTGGTCGTGGGCGCGCGCCGGAACTCGCCGCTGGTCGTCGGTGTCGGCGAGGGCGAGGCCTTCCTCGCCTCGGACGTCGCCGCGTTCATCTCCCACACCCGCTCCGCGATCGAACTGGGGCAGGACCAGGTGGTCGAGCTGCGCCGCGACGGTGTGACCGTCACCGGGTTCGACGGCAGGCCCGCCGAGGTCCGCTCGTACCACGTCGACTGGGACGCGTCGGCGGCGGAGAAGGGCGGCTACGACTACTTCATGCTCAAGGAGATCGCCGAGCAGCCCAAGGCGGTCGCCGACACCCTGCTGGGCCGGATCGACGCGGCCGGTTCGCTGACGCTCGACGAGGTGCGCATCCCGGTCCAGGTGCTGCGCGAGGTCGACAAGGTCGTCATCGTCGCCTGCGGGACCGCCTTCCACGCCGGGCTGATCGCCAAGTACGCCATCGAGCACTGGACGCGCATCCCCTGCGAGGTGGAGCTGGCCAGCGAGTTCCGCTACCGGGACCCGATCCTGGACCGCCGTACGCTCGTCATCGCGATCTCGCAGTCCGGCGAGACCATGGACACGCTGATGGCGCTGCGGCACGCCCGCGAGCAGGGCGCCCGGGTGCTGGCGATCTGCAACACGAACGGCTCGACGATCCCGCGCGAGTCCGACGCGGTGCTGTACACGCACGCGGGCCCCGAGGTCGCCGTCGCCTCCACCAAGGCGTTCCTGACCCAGCTCGTGGCCTGCTACCTGGTGGCGCTGTACCTGGGCCAGGTGCGCGGCACCAAGTGGGGCGACGAGATCCAGGCCGTGATCCGGGAGCTGTCCCGCATCTCCCGCGAGGTCGAGCGGGTCCTGGAGACCATGGAGCCCGTACGGGAACTCGCGCGCTCCCTCGCCCACAAGGACACCGTGCTGTTCCTCGGGCGGCACGTGGGCTATCCGGTCGCGCTCGAAGGCGCCCTGAAGCTCAAGGAGTTGGCGTACATGCACGCCGAGGGCTTCGCGGCGGGCGAGCTGAAGCACGGCCCGATCGCGCTGATCGAGGAGGACCTGCCGGTCGTCGTCGTGGCCCCCTCGCCGCGCGGGCGCTCGGTCCTGCACGACAAGATCGTCTCCAACATCCAGGAGATCCGGGCCCGGGGCGCCCGCACGATCGTCATCGCGGAGGAGGGTGACGAGGCGGTCGTCCCGTACGCCGACCACCTCATCCGTATCCCGGCCACACCCACCCTCCTCCAGCCGCTGGTGTCGACGGTCCCCCTCCAGGTGTTCGCCTGCGAACTGGCGACGGCCCGCGGCAACGAGGTGGACCAGCCGCGCAACCTGGCGAAGTCGGTGACGGTGGAGTGAGCGGCGCCGCAGCATGAGGCCGGGCCGCGGTCCCGCCCTCTAGGGTGCGGACATGAGCATCATCGGGGTCGGTATCGACGTGGCCGAGATCGACCGGTTCCGGGCTTCGCTGGAGCGGACGCCCGGGCTGGCCGAACGCCTTTTCGTGGAGCGCGAGTTGCTGCTGCCCAGCGGTGGCCGGCGGGGCATCGCCTCGCTCGCGGCCCGGTTCGCCGCGAAGGAGGCGCTCGCCAAGGCGCTGGGCGCCCCGGCGGGACTGCACTGGACGGACGCCGAGGTCTATGTGGAGGACAGCGGCCAGCCGCGGCTGCGCGTGAAGGGCACGGTGGCGGCCCGAGCGGCCGAACTGGGCGTTCGTTCCTGGCATGTGTCGCTCAGTCACGACGCGGGGGTGGCCTCGGCGGTGGTGGTGGCGGAGGGGTAGCCGGGGCGGCCCCGGGGCCGCCGGTCCAGGAGGGCCCGCCCGGCCAAGTCCGCACCGCGCCCGGCCCGGTTCTGCGCCGCACCGCGCCCGGCCAGGTCCGCGCCGCGTCCCGCCCGGCCAGGTCCGCGCCGTGCTGCGCCTGGCCAGGTCCGCGCCGCGCCCGGCCAGGTCCGCGCCGCGTCCCGCCCGGCCAGGTCCGCGCCGTGCTGCGCCTGGCCAGGTCCGCGCCGCGCCCGGCCCGGTTCCGCGCCGCGTCCCGCCCGGGCAAGTCCGCGCCGTGCTGCGCCCGGCCAGGTCCGCGCCGCGCTGCGCCCGGCCAGGTCCGCGCCGCGCTGCGCCCGGCCAGGTCCGCGCCGTGCCGCGCCCGTGCCAGGTCCGTGCCGCGCCCCGCCCGGCTCTGCCCTGTGCCGCGTCCCGGCCGGCTCCGTTCTGCGCTGTGTTCCGTCCGGTCCCGCCGTGCCGTGTCCCGCTGCGCCACGCTCTGCCGCGCCGTGTCCTGCCGCGCCGTGTCCTGCCGTGCAGCGCCCTGTCGTGCAGCGCTCCGCCGCGCCGCGTTCCGCTCCGGACAGGGGTGGCACCGCGCGCCGGGAGGTGTTCTGGACGGGGCGCACGGTGGGGGTCGGTGCGGGAGACTCGGCTGCATGCGTACTGCGTACAGCGTGGAGACAGTGAGGGCCGCCGAGCGGGAGTTGATGGCACGGCTCCCCGAGGGGGCGTTGATGCAGCGGGCGGCCGCCGGGCTCGCCGCCGCCTGCGCGGATCTGCTGGGCCGGGTGTACGGCCGCCGAGTGGTGCTGCTGGTGGGCAGCGGGGACAACGGCGGCGACGCCCTGTACGCGGGGGCGCGCCTCGCCCGGCGCGGCGCCGGCGTCACCGCGGTGCTGCTCGCTCCCGAACGGACCCACCCGGGGGGACTGGCGGCGCTGCTGCGCGCCGACGGCACCTCGGCCGTGCCCGGCGCCGCCGAACCGCTCGTGCGGCGGGCCGATCTCATCGTGGACGGCATCGTCGGGATCGGCGGCAAGGGCGGCCTGCGGCCGGATGCCGCGCGGCTCGCCGAACTCGCGCACGCGTCCCGTGCCGCCGTCGTCGCCGTCGACCTCCCGAGCGGGGTCGAGGCGGACACCGGAGAGGTGCTCGGCGCGGCCGTCCACGCCGACCTCACCGTCACCTTCGGCACCCACAAGCCGGGGCTGCTCGTCGACCCGGCGCGCGGGTACGCCGGTTCCGTACGCCTCGTCGACATCGGGCTCGACCTGCCGGACCCGGCCGATCTGGAGGCTCTCCAGCACGCCGACGTCGCGGCCCGGCTGCCCCGGCCGGGCGCGGAGAGCGACAAGTACCGGCGCGGGGTCGTCGGGATCGCCGCGGGGTCCGCCCGCTACCCGGGAGCCGCGGTGCTCGCCGTGTCCGGGGCGCTGCGGGGCGGCGCCGGGGCCGTTCGGTACGTCGGGCCCGCCGCGGACGCCGTCATCGCGCGCTTTCCCGAGACGCTGGTGTCCGACAAGGGGCCGTCGAAGGCGGGCCGGGTACAGGCCTGGGTGGTGGGCCCCGGGGCCGGCGACGACGCCTCGGCGGTGGCGGAGGTGCTGGACGCGGACGTGCCGGTGCTGGTGGACGCGGACGGGCTGCGGCTCGCCGAGCGGGGGGTCGTGCGGGCTCGCACCGCGCCGACGCTGATGACCCCGCACGCCGGGGAGGCCGCCGCGCTGCTCGGGGTCGCCCGGGAGGCGGTGGAGGAGGCCCGGCTGGCTTCCGTACGGGAGCTCGCGGGGCTGTACGGGGCGACCGTGCTGCTCAAGGGGGCGACGACGCTGGTCGCCGATCCCGTGGGCGGGGCGGTGCGTGTCAACGCCACGGGGACGGCGTGGCTGGCCACCGCGGGGAGCGGCGACGTGCTGTCGGGGCTGGCGGGGTCGCTGCTCTCGGCGGGGCTCTCCGCGCTCGACGCGGGAAGTGTCGCCGCGTATCTGCACGGACTCGCCGGCCGCTTCGCCGCGGACGGCGCGCCCGCCGGCGCCCACGACGTGGCCGCCGCCATCCCGGAAGCCTGGCGCGACACCCTCGACTGACCAGCCCCGCCCCGCGCACGCCGTCCGTGTCGGCCGGGCCGCCCCGCCTCACGCGGGTTCCGCCTCACGCGGGTTCCGGCTCACGCGGGTTCCGGCTCACGCGGGCTCCCGCTCACGCGGGCTCCCGCTCACGCGGATTCCCCGCCTCACGCGGGGTTCCCCGGTCACGCGGGTTCCCCGGTCACGCCGGGCTCCCCGGGCCCGTAGGGCCGCCCCGTTCACGGTCTTCACGCCCGCCGGGGTGTCCTGCTCACGCGGTCTCCGCGCCCCCGGACCGGCGCCCGGGGAGGCCGCGCGCGGGCGCACCGGCTTCGGTCCGGGAGGGACCGTCCGCGGGTGTCGGACGGGCCGGGGATCGGGCGGCGGACGCGTTGCCCAGATCGGGGGACCCTTTCCGCGCGGCTCACCTGGGGGCGGCGCGTTATTGCGTATGGCTGTTCGCATGATGAGCAGACGAAAGGTGTGCCGGGGGATCGCGGTGCTGCTGGCGGTGGTGGTGGCCGTGCCCGTGGGGACGGCGGCGGCCGCGTCCGCGCCGCCGCTGCCCGCCGGGCCCGTCGGCCGGTCGCTGCCCGGTGCGGCGAGAGGACCGCATCCGTTCCGGCAGGGCGAGATCCCGGGCCGCCCGGTGCCGCGACCGGCCGTGGACAGCGACGTGGACACCGCCGGGGAGAACGCGCGGAACGCGCCCGAGGGCGCGGGCGCGCCGATCACGTTCGTGCCCTTCGGGGAGGCCGACGCCCGTCCGGCGGCGTGCCGCGGGCGCAGAGGCCCGTACCAGCGGCAGGCCGAGCGGTGGCTGAAGCTGAGGGTGGACGGGAAGCAGTCGGCGGCCGACTGCCGGGCCATCCGTGCCTTCCAGAAGAAGCACGGCATCAGGCCGGTCACCGGAATCGCCGGACCCGTGACCTGGGCCCGCATGCGGATGCTGTCCGCCCGGAGCGCCCCGCACGTCACCCGCGGTTGCCCGGCCCGCTCCTACCGGGTCGCCTGCGTGGACCTCACCCACGGGCTCACCTGGGTGCAGCAGCGCGGCAGGATCCTGTACGGGCCGGTGCCGATGCGCAGCGGCGGGGCCGGACACCGCACCAGGACCGGCTGGTTCAGGATCTTCTGGAAGCACCGGTACCACTGGTCGACCCTGTACAACAC
Organism: Streptomyces sp. NPDC005784; assembly: GCF_042871525.1. NCBI lineage: Bacteria > Bacillati > Actinomycetota > Actinomycetes > Kitasatosporales > Streptomycetaceae > Streptomyces > Streptomyces sp. NPDC005784. The sequence goes on along the minus strand of NZ_JBIAIQ010000004.1, from coordinate 473,778 downwards.
CCCCATGCCGTACGCCCAGTTCTTCAGCGGCGGGCAGGCCTTCCACGCCGTCTACGGCAGCATCCGCACGGTCGGCGGTTCGATGGGCTGCGTCAATCTTCGGCTCGCCGACGCCCGCGCGCTCTGGAAGGTGCTCAGGACCCGCGACCGCGTCTACGTCTGGGGCCGAAGGCCCGGCAGCTAGGACCGGTCCGGCGGACAGGTCCCGTTGCCGTCGCAGCGGCCGGAGCCGTCCCCGGGCCCGTCCCGGGGACCGGTGCCGGAGGGCTGTCCTGCGCCTCTGAGACACTGGGGCGCGATGACAGAGACAGCACACCCGCGGACAGCGCCCCTGCGCGCCCGCGCCGAGATCGATCTGGCCGCCCTGCGAGCCAACGTGCGGACCCTGCGTGCCCACGCGCCGACCGCGGCCGTGATGGCCGTGGTCAAGTCCGACGCGTACGGCCACGGGGCGGTCCCGTGTGCCCGCGCGGCGCGCGAGGCGGGCGCCACCTGGCTCGGCACGGCCACCCCGGAGGAGGCGCTCGCGCTGCGGGCGGCCGGCCTGCCGGGGCGCATCATGTGCTGGCTCTGGACCCCGGGCGGCCCGTGGGCCGAGGCCATCGAGGCCGACGTCGACGTGTCGGTCAGCGGGATGTGGGCGCTGCGGGAGGCCGCACTGGCCGCCGAGGCCGTCGGATCGCCCGCCCGGGTGCAGCTCAAGGCCGACACCGGCCTCGGACGCGGCGGCTGCCAGCCCGCAGACTGGCCGGAGCTCGTCGCCGAGGCCCTGGGCGCCGAGGCGCGCGGACTGATCACCGTCACCGGGCTCTGGTCGCACTTCGCCTGCGCCGACGAGCCGGGGCACCCCTCGATCCAGGCCCAGCTCGCGCTCTTCCGCGAGATGGTGGCGTACGCCGAGGAGCAGGGGGTGCGCCCCGAGGTGCGGCACATCGCCAACTCGCCCGCGACGCTGACCCTCCCCGAGAGCCACTTCGACCTCGTACGGACCGGGATCGCGGTCTACGGGATCTCGCCGAGCCCGGAGCTCGGCACCCCGGCCGACTTCGGACTGCGGCCGGTCATGACGCTGAGCGCGTCGCTCTCTCTGGTGAAGCACGCTCCGGCGGGCCACGGCGTGAGTTATGGCCATCACTACGTCACCCCCGGCGAGACCACCCTCGGCCTCGTCCCCGTCGGCTATGCGGACGGCATCCCGCGGCACGCCTCCGGCACCGGCCCTGTCCTGATCGGCGGGAAGTGGCGTACGGTCGCGGGCCGGGTCGCCATGGACCAGTTCGTCGTCGACCTCGGCGGTGACGAGCCGGAGCCCGGCGCCCGGGCGGTCCTGTTCGGGCCCGGCGACGGCGGCGAGCCCACCGCCGAGGACTGGGCGCGCGCGGCGGGCACGATCGCGTACGAAATCGTCACGCGCATCGGAACCCGCGTTCCGCGCGTCTACGTGAATGTGAAAGAGGAACAAGACGGGTAACACCCCTTAGTCGAACAGGCGCGCGGGGCGCCCGGCGAGCGCAGAGCGGCGGGCGGCACACGGTGGCCGGGAGCCGCACCGACGCGCGCACAGCCACAGCCAAAACCACAGCCAAAACCACAGCAGACACTGAACAGCCGAGAGCCGACAGCCGGAGCGAAGAGGAGCGGGACGTGAGCGAGAGCAGTGCGGAGGCCGTCGTGAGCGCGGCCTCGGCGGCCGCCGCCTCCGCCGGGAACTGGCGCAGGGCCGGAGTCGCCGGCGCCGCGATAGGCGTGGTCGCGGCGGGCGCCGCGGCCGGAGTCGCGATCGAGCGGCTCACGGTCGGCCGCGGCATGCGCAAGAAGGCGCGTCTCGCCCTCGACTCGACCGGCCCGTACGGCTCGCTGCGCGGCACGCCCGGCAAGGCGTACGCCGACGACGGCACCGAGCTGTACTACGAGGTCGACGAGGCCGAGCCGGAGGCCTCGCTCGCCCCGCGCCGGCGCAGGCTCTTCGGCCGCAAGGCCCCCGCCCCAGTCACGGTCGTCTTCAGCCACGGCTACTGCCTCAACCAGGACTCCTGGCACTTCCAACGCGCCGCGCTGCGCGGTGTCGTGCGCACGGTGCACTGGGACCAGCGCAGTCACGGGCGGTCCGGGCGGGGTGTCGCCCAGATGGAGGACCGGACGCCGGTCACCATCGACCAGCTCGGCCGCGACCTGCTGGCCGTCATAGAGGCGGCGGTGCCCGAGGGCCCGATCGTGCTCGTCGGGCACTCCATGGGCGGTATGACCGTGATGGCGCTCGCCGATCACTTCCCCGAGCTGATCCGCGACCGGGTCGTCGCCGTCGCCCTGGTCGGTACGTCGTCGGGGCGGCTCGGCGAGGTCAACTTCGGGCTGCCCGTCGCGGGTGTCGCCGCCGTGCGGCGGGTGCTCCCCGGTGTGCTGAAGGCGCTCGGGCAGCAGGCCGCCCTGGTGGAGCGGGGACGGCGGGCCACGGCCGACCTGTTCGCCGGGGTCATCAAGCGGTACTCGTTCGCGAGCCGGGACGTCGACCCGGCCATCGAGCGGTTCGCCGAGCGGATGATCGAGAGCACCCCGATCGACGTGGTCGCCGAGTTCTACCCGGCGTTCACCGAGCACGACAAGACCGCCGCGCTCGCCCGTTTCACCGAGATGCCCGTCCTCGTCCTCGCCGGGGTAAAGGACCTGGTGACGCCGAGCGAGCACAGCGAGGCCATCGCCGACCTGCTGCCGGACGCGGAGCTGGTGCTCGTCCCGGACGCGGGACACCTGGTCATGCTGGAGCATCCCGAGGTCGTCATAGACCGCCTCGCCGACCTCCTCATGCGCGCGGGAGCCGTGCCGGCAGGCGCTACCGTTGGCGGCTATGGAAGCACCAGCAGCAGCGCACAACCCGGCTGAGCCCGCCCAGGACGGCGTCGGCGTGCAGATCACCGTCAACTCTCCCGAGCAGATGCAGGAGTTGGGCCGCAGACTGGCCAAGCTGCTGCGCGCGGGCGACCTCGTGATGCTGAACGGCGAGCTGGGCGCCGGCAAGACGACGCTGAGCCGCGGACTCGGTGAGGGGCTCGGTGTCCGCGGCGCGGTCACCTCGCCGACCTTCGTCATCGCCCGCGTGCACCCCTCCCTCGGCGACGGACCGCCGCTCGTGCACGTGGACGCGTACCGCCTCGGCGGCGGGCTCGACGAGATGGAGGACCTCGACCTCGACGTCTCGCTCTCCGACTCCGTGATCGTTGTGGAGTGGGGCGAGGGCAAGGTCGAGGAGCTGACCGACGACCGTCTGCACGTCGTCATCCACCGGGCCGTCGGGGACACCACCGACGAGGTGCGGCACGTGACCGTCACGGGACTCGGACAGCGCTGGGCCGCCGCCGACCTGACCGTCCTCGCTGCCTGACGGCGACATGCTCGCCGCCTGAGGGCGAGGTGTTCGCTGCCTGACGGCGACATGTTCGCGCCCCGCGGCGACATCTTCGCGACCCGACCGCGCCGAGCTCGCGACCCGACCGCGCCGAGCTCGCGACCCGACCGCGCCGAGTCCGCGGCCTGTTCGTGCCGAGCCTGCGGCGTCTCCGCGCCAAGCCCGCGGCCTGTGCGGGCCGAGTCCGCGGCCCTGTCCGCGCCGAGCCTGCGGCCTGTTCGCGCCGACCCCGCGGCCCTGTTCGTGCCGAGCCTGCGGCCTGTCCGCGCCGAGCCCGCGGCCTGTGCGGGCCGAGTCCGCGGCCGTGTCCGCGCCGAGCCTGCGGCCTGTTCGCGCCGACCCCGCGGCCCTGTTCGTGCCGAGCCTGCGGCCTGTGCGTGACGGGGCCGCGGCCTGTTCGCGACGGGGCCGCGGGCTTGCCGGGGGCTTCGCGGCGTGGGCGTCTTCGCTCGTACATTCGGCCAACGTTTCCGACAGGACGTCGGCAAAATATTGCGTTCGGCGTCCCGGCCGTGGTCACATGGACATCAGTACGTAGTTAGGTCTACCTAACCGCGCTTGCCCCCGAAGCCCGAGGAGGCGTCCATGTCGGCATCAGAGTCGGCTGCAGTGCCGGCTTCAGAACGTGACGTGCCGGCCGTGCCGCGCGCGATGGTCGGGGTGTCGATGCGGGATCTGCTGGCGGCGTGCGCCGCGGCGGAGGCGGTGTCCAGGCCGCCCCGCGCGCCCCAGAGTGAACCGAGCGCTGCCGAGCGACCCCACAAGGCCGCCTGACGCCGACGCGGCGCCGGGAGGTCCGTGGTCCCGTACGGCGGCCGCCCGGACGTCGGCGCGGCAGGGCGCCGTTACCTGACGACGACGACCTTCGCGCCCACGGTCGCGAACGCCCACATCGCGTCGCCGTCGGCACGCGAGGCACGGATGCCGCCGAGCTTCTTCTCGGGGTCCGGGGCGTCCGTGGAGCCGTCCACCGCGGCGCTGAAGCCGATCGCGATGCCGTTGACCAGCGTGAACCGTACGACGTGCTCGATCTGCGTGCCGTCGGACCCGGTGACAGCGCCGGCCCGTGTCGTGACGGCGTAGGTGCCGGCGGCCGGGTCGACCGTGCCCGGGGTGACCTTGAAGGTGCGCCGCACCTTGTTGCCCGCGCCGACCAGCCAGACGCGGTCGCCGCCGGTCGAGTAGACGACCCGCACACCGGTGCCGGAGGTCGGCAGAGCGGCCGGGTCCTTCTTCTGGGGTGCCTTGTGGGCGGAGGACTTGGCCGACACGTTCGGGCTCGGTTTGCCCAGGGTCTCCGGAACGTTCGCGGATGCCTGGAAGGCGAGGAAGCCGACTGCCGCGATCGCCGCCACGGTGAGCCCGGCCACGATTCCCGAGCTGCTCCTAGCCACCTTGTGTGCCCACCTCTCGACCTTCGTACATCCTTGCTGTGACGGTAGCAGCCGAGGGATGGGATTCTCGGGCGGCCTTGCGTCAGGCTCCGGCGCCGTACGCTGTTTGCGTGCTCTTGCTCGCTCTGGATACCGCCACCCCCGCCGTGACCGTCGCCCTGCACGACGGCACGTCCGTCATCGCCTCGTCGAGCCAGGTGGACGCGCGCCGGCACGGGGAGCTGCTGCTGCCGGCCGTCGACCGGGTGCTCACCGAGGCAGGCCTCAAGCTGGACGCCGTCACCGGCATCGTCGTGGGCGTCGGCCCCGGCCCGTACACGGGGCTGCGCGTCGGCCTCATGACCGCCGACACCTTCGGACTCGCGCTCGGCGTGCCCGTGCACGGTGTGTGCACCCTCGACGGGCTCGCGTACGCGGCCGACGTGGAGGGTCCCTTCGTCGTCGCCACGGACGCCCGGCGCAAGGAGGTCTACTGGGCGCGCTACGCCGACCGCCGTACCCGGCTGTCGGAGCCCGCCGTGGACCGCCCCGCCGAACTCGACGGGACGGTCACCGCGCTGCCCGCCGTCGGCGCGGGCGCCTTCCTGTACCCCGACACCTTCCAGGACGCCCGCGCGCCCGAGTACGTCTCGGCCGCCGCGCTCGCCTCTCTGGCCGCGGAGCGGCTGGCCGCCGGTGAGGAACCGGAGCCGCCCCGGCCGCTGTATCTGCGCCGCCCGGACGCCCAGGTGCCCAAGAACTACAAGGTGGTCACCCCCAAGTGACCGCCGTGCTGCGCGAGATGCGCTGGTGGGACATCGATCCCGTACTGGAGCTGGAGAAGGAACTCTTCCCCGTGGACGCCTGGTCCCGGGGCATGTTCTGGTCCGAGCTGGCCCACTCCCGAGGGCCGCAGGCGACCCGGCGCTATCTGGTCGCCTGCGACGGCGACCGGCTCGTCGGATACGCCGGGCTCGCCGCCGCGGGAGACCTGGGCGACGTGCAGACCATCGCGGTGCGGCAGGACCAGTGGGGCACCGGCCTCGGCGGTCGGCTGCTCACCGAACTGCTGCGCGCCGCGAGCGACTTCGACTGCGCCGAGGTGATGCTCGAATGCCGCGTGGACAACGTCCGCGCGCAGAAGCTGTACGAGCGCTTCGGCTTCGAGGCCATCGGTTTCCGGCGCGGCTACTACCAGCCGGGGAATGTGGACGCCCTGGTGATGCGCCTGCACGACCCATCGACCTCCGTACAAGGAACAGAGACCCATGGCTGACGAACCTCTCGTCCTCGGCATCGAGACCTCCTGCGACGAGACCGGCGTCGGCATCGTCCGCGGTACCACCCTGCTCGCGGACGCGATCGCGTCGAGCGTGGACGAACACGCGCGCTTCGGCGGGGTCGTGCCGGAGGTCGCGTCCAGGGCGCACCTGGAGGCGATGGTGCCGACCATCCAGCGGGCGCTGAAGGACGCGGGGGTGTCGGCCAGTGACCTGGACGGCATCGCCGTCACGGCGGGACCCGGGCTCGCCGGGGCGCTGCTCGTCGGGGTCTCGGCCGCGAAGGCGTACGCCTACGCCCTGGGCAAGCCGCTGTACGGCGTCAACCACCTCGCCTCCCACATCTGTGTGGACCAGCTGGAGCACGGCGCGCTGCCGGAGCCGACGATGGCCCTGCTGGTGTCCGGCGGCCACTCGTCGCTGCTGCTGTCCACCGACATCACCTCCGACGTACGGCCGATGGGCGCGACCATCGACGACGCGGCCGGCGAGGCCTTCGACAAGATCGCGCGTGTGCTGAACCTCGGCTTCCCGGGCGGCCCGGTCATCGACCGGTACGCGAAGGAGGGCGACCCGAAGGCGATCGCGTTCCCGCGCGGTCTGACCGGGTCGCGCGATCCGGCGTACGACTTCTCCTTCTCCGGTCTGAAGACCTCCGTGGCCCGCTGGATCGAGGCCAAGCGGGCGGCCGGGGAGGACGTGCCGGTGCGCGATGTGGCCGCGTCCTTCCAGGAGGCCGTGGTGGACGTGCTCACCCGCAAGGCCGTCCGCGCGTGCAAGGACGAGGGCGTCGACCACCTCATGATCGGCGGTGGCGTGGCCGCGAACTCGCGGCTGCGCGTGCTCGCCCGGGAGCGCTGCGAGGCGGCCGGGATCCGGCTCAGGGTGCCGCGCCCCAAGCTGTGCACGGACAACGGCGCGATGGTCGCCGCGCTGGGCGCCGAGATGGTCGCCCGGAACCGGGCCGCCTCCGACTGGGATCTGTCGGCGGACTCCTCGTTGCCGGTGACGGATCCGCACGTGCCGGGGCGCGGGCATGCGCACACGCACTCGCACGATCATGTGCACGAGGTCGCGAAGGAGAACCTCTACCCGTGACCGTCGCGCTGATGTGGGAGGCGCGGGCCGTCGCCGGCCGGGGCGAGGAGCTGCTCGCCTGGGTGCGGGGGCAGGAGATCCCGGGCGCCCCGGTGCGGCGGGAGATCCTGCGGGCGCCCCAGGACCGGGTCCTCGTCATCACCTGGTGGGACGCGGCGTACGACGCGGAGCTGCCCGAACTGCCCGAACCGGACGCTGAGTTGGTGACCCGGGCGGTACACAGGTGGCGCTTCGAGTCGGTCCACACGGACTGACCGCCGCCCTTCGGTCGACGGGCACCGATGGGTCCCGCGCCCCTGCGGTTGACCACCGGTGGGTCCCGCGCCCACGCGGCTGACCACCGGTGGGTCTCGCGCCCACGCGGCTGACCACCGGTGGGTCTCGCCGCCCGGGGCGCGGGCCGGATGCCGGGGCTGGATCCCCTGGGGGCCGGTCGCCGACTCCTCACCCGGCTCCCGGCCTCCCGGAGCGCCCTCCGTCGGATCAGGACACCTGCGCGACCTCGGTCTCGCAGCGCATGCGCCGGTCCGTGCCCAGCTTCCGCACCGGACCCGTCAGGTTCAGCCGGGCCGTGTGGCGCACGTCCGCGCTGGAGGCGGCGAGCCGCAGCTCCAGGGCGCCCGGTTCGACGATCCGGGTGCCGGTGCGGTCGGTGAACGCCGAGAGGTCCGCGTGGAAGCGGAAGGTCACCCGGCGGGCCTCGCCCGGTGCCAGGTCCAGACGCCTGTAGCCGATCAGCCGCACGTCCGGGCGGGTCACCGAGGCCACCGGGTCGTGCAGGTACAGCTGGACGACCTCGGCGCCCGCGCGCTCACCGGTGTTGCGGACGGTCACCGACACGTCGTACGAACCGGCGGTGTCGATCTCGGTGCCGATCCCGGTCTCGGGAACATCGGCCGGCTCCCAGTCGAAGGACGTGTACGAGAGGCCGTGGCCGAACGGGTACAGCGGCGTCGGGTCCAGGTTGCTGACCTCGCCCTTCAGGCCCAGTGGCGGCTGGAGGTACGTCCACGGCTGGCCGCCCGGGTCGCGCGGCACGCTCACCGGCAGCCGGCCCGACGGGCCGACCCGGCCGGACAGCACGCCCGCCACCGCGGGGCCGCCCTCCTCGCCGGGGAAGAACGCCTGGACGACGCCACCGAGACGGTCCTGCCAGCGGCCCAGCGCGTAGGGGCGGCCGGTGAGCAGTACCAGGACCACCGGGACCCCCGTGGCGACCAGGGCGTCCAGCAACTCGCCCTGTACGCCCGGCAGGCCGAGGTCGGCCGCGTCGCAGCCCTCGCCCGAGGTGCCCTGGCCGAACAGCCCGGCACGGTCACCGAGCACCGCCACGCACACGTCGGCCTCGGCGGCCCGTGCCACCGCCTCCTCGAAACCGGACCGGTCCGCGTCCGAGACCCCGCAACCCTGCGCGAACGTCACTTTGGCGTCCGGCAGTTCGGCACGCAGGGAGTCGAGCACGGTCGGTATGTCCACGCCGATCGGCACCTCGGGGTGGTGCGTGAGCACGTGCGAGGGGAACGAGTAGCAGCCGAGCATCGCCAGGGGGTCCGCCGCGCGGGGACCGACCACCGCGATCCGGGTGTCCGGGGCCAGCGGCAGCACGCCGTCCGCGTTGTCCAGCAGGACCACCGACTCCTCGGCGAGCTTGCGGGCGAGTGCCCGGTTGCCCGCGGAGTCCAGGTCGACGCTCCGGCCGGTCTCCGGCCGCCAGTCCTCGTCCAGCAGGCCGAGTTCGCACTTCTGGAGCAGCACCCGGTGGGCAGCCCGGTCGATCAGCGACTCGGGGACGGTGCCCGCGCGGACGGCGGCCACCAGCGGCTCGCCGTAGCACTTCAGCGTGGGCAGCTCGACATCGATGCCGGCCTCCAGCGCCTTGTGCGCCGCCTCGGCCTCGCTGCCGGCCACCCGGTGCAGGCTCTGGAGGAAGCCGACACCGAAGTAGTCCGAGACCACCGTGCCGGTGAAGCCCCACTGGTCGCGCAGCAGCTCGGTCAGCAGCTGCGGGTCGGCCGACGCGGGGACGCCGTCCGTGTCGTTGTAGGCGGCCATCACCGAACGGGCGCCGCCCTCGCGCAGGGCCATCTCGAACGGCGGCAGCGTGATGTCGGCGAGCTCGCGCACACCCGCTCGCACCGGCCCCAGGTTCCGGGCACCGGCCGAGGCCGCGTACCCGGCGAAGTGCTTGAGCGTGGCCACGATCCCGGCCGACTCCAGGCCCCGCACATAGGCGGTGGCGACGGTGCCGACCAGGTACGGGTCCTCGCCGATCGTCTCCTCCACCCGGCCCCAGCGCAGGTCGCGGACCACGTCCAGGACCGGGGCGAGCCCCTGGTGGACGCCGACCGAGCGCAGGTCCTCGCCGATGCGCCGGCCCAGCTCCTCCACCAGCTCCGGATGGAAGGTGGCGCCCCAGGACAGCGGGACCGGGTACGCCGTCGCCTGCCATGCCGTGAAGCCCGCCAGGCACTCCTCGTGGGCGACCGCGGGTATGCCGAAGCGGCTCGCTTCGATGATCCGGCGCTGGGCGCGGGCAAGGGCCTGCGCGCCCAGCGCCGGGTCCACGGGGGCGGTGCCGAACGAGCGGGTGAGCTGGCCGAGACCGAGGGCGATCAGCTCGTCCCAGTCGTAGTCTGAGGACATCTCGCTCTGGAGCGGGGCGACTCCGCCACCGTCCGTGGCGGCACCCACCCACACGCCGTAGAGCTGGGCGGTCTTCTCCTCCAGGGTCATCCGGGAGAGCAGGTCGTCGACGCGGGTCGCGGCGGGCAGGGCGGGATCGCGCCAGGGAGCGGTGGTCATGGAACTCCTGTCGGGGAAAGGGGGGTTCGAGCGCCCCTGGTCGTACACGTTCACTTGCCGCCCACACCCATGAGGCCGCCGACCAGCGCGCGCCGGGCCACCAGGTACACGATGAAGATCGGGACACCGGAGAGGACGACCGAGGCGAGGATCGCGGGAATGTTCACGCCGAACTCGCTCACGTAGTCGAACAGACCGAGGGTCAGCACCCGTGGCCCGTCGGACTGGGTGAAGATCAGCGGGAAGAGGAAGCCGTTCCAGGCCTGGAGCGCCGCGTAGATGACGACGGTGCTGATGCCGCCCTTGGACATCGGGATGACGAGCTGGAACAGCATCCGGGTGGTGGAGGCGCCGTCCAGCGCCATCGCCTCGTACATCTCCTCCGAGATGTCCCGCAGCGTGCCGGTGAGGATCAGCACCGACACCGGCATGGCGAACGCGGCCGTCGGCAGCACGATCGCGAGCAGGCTGTCGTAGAGGTTCAGCTTGGCGATCATCAGGTAGAGGGGCACCACGACGGCCTGCGCCGGGATCGCCACGCCCAGCAGGAACAGCCGGAACGCGGCCCCCGACCAGGCGCTGCGGGTCCGCACGGCCACGTAGGACAGCGGGACGCACAGCACCAGGACGATCAGGACGACTCCGGCCGCCGCCAGCACCGTGTTCCACAGCAGGTGGCCGAAGCCGTTGTGCAGGACGGTGTTGTAGTTGTCCAGGGTCGGACGGGACGGCGGCTTCAGGGCGTTGTGGCCCAGCGCCTCGTCCTGGTGGGTGAGCGAGGCCGAGAACATCGCGTAGATCGGGATGATCACGACGGCCAGCCAGATCAGCGTTCCGGCGCCGGCGAGCGGGTTGGCGCGCCTGGCCCAGTGCCTGCGGCGGCGCGCGGGCCGCTCGGCGGACGGGGCGGAGTCCGTCTTCACGGGACGGGACAATGTGTCGTGTGACATGCCGTCACATTCCTTCCCGGGTACTGCGCATCGCGCCGAAGCCGGACAGCTTCACCATCAGCAGGGACAGCGCGGTCGCCGCGAGCACCAGGAACGAGGCGACGGCGCTCGCGTAGCCGAAGTCGTAGCTCTTGAAGCCTGCCTCGTACATCAGGTACGGCAGGATCGCCGTGTCGGTGCCCGGACCGCCCTGGGTGAGGATCAGGACCGTCTCGAAGTACGTCAGCGAACCGACGACCATCAGCACACCGGACGTCGTCGCCGTGTTGCGCAGCTGCGGCAGCGTGATCGAGAAGAACTGCCGCAGACGTCCGGCCCCGTCGATCGCCGCCGCCTGGTAGAGCACCTCGGGGATCTGCCGCGCCCCGCCCTGGTAGATCAGGGTGTGGAAGGGGATGAACTGCCAGCCGCCGACGAACACGATCGCGAGGAACGCGCCGCTGGTCGTGCCGAGGGTGTCCTTGTGGATGATGCCGAAGTTCGGGTCAAGGAGCGCGTAGAACAGCAGGGAGATCGCCGTCGACGACAGCAGGAACGGCACGAAGAAGATCGCCGAGAGGACCGCGCGGTTGCGCTGTCTGCCCGCCGCCCAGACGCCCAGCAGCAGCGAGATCACCGTCTGGAACGCCCAGCTCACCACGGTCAGTGCGACGGTGACCGTCAGCGACTGGGTCAGCCGGTCGTCGCTCAGCAGCTTGCGCCAGTTGGCCAGACCGACCAGTTGCGGGTCTCCCAGGCCGTTCCACTTGGTGAACGACAGGTAGAAGGCCAGGACCATCGGGGCGAGGGCGAAGAACGCGAAGAACAGGACGCCGGGAAGGGCCAGCGCCGCGCTCGGGCGGCCGGCCCTGTTGCGTCGGCCGGAGCGTGGGCGGCCCGCGTCGTTCCGCGGGCCGCCCTTGACCTGCGTGACGCTCACTTCAGCTCCTTGAGCGCCGACACGAACTGCGTCGGCGAGGACTTGCCCACGAACAGCTTGTTGACCTCGGTGAGCATCGGGGTCGACACGTCCGGGTCGACCGCCTGGTCCCAGCTCAGCGTGAACGCGGGGGCCTTCTGCACCATCTCGTACTGGAACTTGGCGAACTCCGGGTTCGGCGAGGCGTCCAGGAGGGTCGCCGCGTTCGAGGTGGCCGGGACGTCGCCGTTGGCTATGAGTTCCTTCGTGTACGCGAGAGAGGCGGAGTCCCGCAGGAAGGCGATCGCCGCGTCCTTGTTGGAGGTGTGGGCGTTCACCGACCAGTAGTTGGTGGGGTTGCCGACCACGTTGCGGATGTCGCCGGCGCCGCCCTCGATCTGGGGGAAGGCGCACCAGCCCATGTTCTTCTTGGCGAAGTCGGGGAACTTGCCGAGCTGCGTGGAGTACTCCCACGAACCCATCAGATGCATCGCCGCCTTGCCCTTGGCGAAGACCGCGGGAGCGCCGCCGTTGCCGTAACCCACCGAGCTGTAGCCCTTGCCGAAGGCGCCGTCGTCGATGAGCTGCTTGACCGTCTGCGCGGCCTTGAGGACGGCCGGGTCGCCCCAGGCGGAGGCGTCACCGTTCTTGATCTTCTCGAAGACCTGGGGGCCGCCGATCCGGTCGACCAGGTACTCCAGCCACATGAGTTCGGGCCAGATGTCCGCGCCGCCCAGGGCGAACGGGGTGATGTTCGCCTTCTTCAGCTTGGTGTTGATGTCCAGCAACTGGTCCCAGGTGGTGGGCGGCTGGAGCTTGTTCTCCTCGAAGACGGTCTTGTTGTAGAAGAGGATCACGGGCTGCATGCCCCGCATCGGCACGCCGTAGTTCTTGCCGTCCAGTCCGCCCGACGCCAGCACCGACGGCAGGAAACCGCTCTTGAGCACGGAGTCGGAGGCGATGACGTCGGTCAGGTCGACGAGCTGGCCGGCCTCCTGGTAGGCCTTGATGGAGCCGCCGCCCCAGTTGAAGAACACGTCGGGGGCGTTGGGCGAGCCCATGGCCGTGCGCAGCTTGGCCGGGTAGTCGGTGGCGGGCACCTTCTGGAGCTTGATCGTGCCCTTGGCCTTCTTCGCGGCGGCCGACGCGTTGAACCGGTTCACGGACTTGACCTGGATCTTCGCCGCGTCGTCCCCGTATACGAACGCGGTGAGCGCCCCGTCGGCGCCCGAGCCGCCGCCGGAGCCGCAGGCGGTGAGCCCGCCGACAGAGGCAAGCGCGACCGTGCCCGCGCCGAGGAACCAACGTCTGCTGTGGGACTCCATAGGAGGGCACCTCTCGGTAGGCGCGAAGGATCGCCGATGATCCATCGCGAATGTTTCGAGTCATTTTTCGAATGTTCCGGGAAGGTAAGACGATCCGAGGGGCCCGTCAAGGGGTCGCGCAGATATACGATCGCCGCCATGAAGCCTGGGAAGTCCGCAGAACCACAGACGGCGACGCTGGCCGAGATCGCCCGGGAGGCCGGCGTTTCGGCTCCGACTGTTTCGAAGGTCCTCAACGGTCGCGCCGACGTCGCCCCCGCGACCCGCTCCCGCGTCGAGGAGCTGCTGCACGCCTACGGCTACCGTCGCCGCCGGGCCGAGGCCTCCCGCTCGCCGCTGATCGACCTGGTCTTCCACGAACTGGAGAGCGCCTGGGCGATGGAGGTCATCCGGGGCGTGGAGAACGTCGCCCGGGACGCCGGCCTCAGCGTGGTGCTCTCCGAGTCCGCCGGGCGGCTCACCCCTGGCCGGACCTGGGCCGACCAGGTCGCGGCCCGCCGCCCGCACGGCGTGATCCTCGTCCTCTCGGGCCTCGACGACTCCCAGCGCGCCCTGCTGAACAGCAGGTCCATCCCGTTCGTGGTGATGGATCCTGCGGGCGACCCCGGAGTCGACGTGCCCTCCATCGGCGCCACCAACTGGCAGGGCGGCCTCGCCGCCACCCGCCACCTCGTCGAACTCGGCCACACCCGGATCGGCGCCATCAGCGGGCCGTCACGGATGATGTGCAGCCGGGCGCGGGTCGACGGCTACCGTGCGGCGCTGGAGACGGCCGGGCTGCCGGTCGACCCCTCGCTGATCGTCGCCGGAGACTTCCACCACGAGGCCGGCCGCCGGATCGGCCTCGATCTGCTGCGCCGCCCCGACCGGCCCACGGCCGTCTTCGCCGGCAACGACCTCCAGGCGCTCGGCCTCTATGAGGCGGCCCGCGAGCTGGGGCTGCGCATTCCCGAGGACCTCAGCGTCGTCGGCTTCGACGATCTGCCGGTGGCGCGCTGGGTGGGGCCGCCGCTGACGACCGTACGGCAGCCGCTGACGGAGATGGCCGAGGCGGCGGCGAAGCTGGTGCTCGACCTGAGCCGCCAGGAAAGGCCGTCGGCCGGGACGAGGATGGAACTGGCGACGAGCCTGGTCGTGCGCAGCAGCACGGGGGCGCCTCCGGCGTGAGGCCGGGCGCCTCCGGCAGCTCGCCCGTGTCGTTCGCGGTTCGGTCCGGTGGGGGGGGGGTCGGGTCCGTGCCGGTGCATCAGCCCGTCGCCGTTGTGTGAGGCGTGGGCGTCGGTGGCGACGGGCATCGATGTACCGGCACGGCCCCTCGCGCGCGTCGCCGGGTGCGGGTGATTCGTAGTGGCCGTTCTGCCTTTCGGCCCCGGCCGGGAAATTTCATCCCCTCCGGTGTGTTCGAGGAGCGGGGTCGGGGCGGGGGGCGTGAGGCCGGATCGGCTCGAAGTTGGCCGGGGGACCGTATTGACGGGTGGGGCATCCCCCTCCACACTCCAGCGAAGTCAATCGGTTGTACGACCGAAACTTTCGGAGGCACCCGCCATGAGAACCTCCAGAACCCGCCCCTTACGCCGCCGCGTCGCCGCCCTGTTCGCAGGAGTCGTGACCGTGGGCGCCCTGCTCGCGGCCGGTACGACGGCGCACGCGGCCGACACCCCGCTGCGCGACCTCGCCGCCGCCAAGGGCAAGGTCATAGGCACCGCCGTCACCGGCTCCAAGCTGACGGGGACGTACGGCGACATCGCCGGGGCCCAGTTCAACTCGCTGACACCGGGCAACGCCATGAAGTGGGGCACCGTCGAGCCCACCCGGGGCAGCTTCAACTGGGCCGAGGCCGACCAGATCGTCGCGTTCGCGCAGGCCCACAACCAGCAGGTGCGCGGTCACACCCTGGTCTGGCACAGCCAGAACCCGAGCTGGCTGACGAACGGCACCTGGACGACCGCCGAGCTGAGCGGTCTGCTCCAGGACCACATCACCACCGAAGTCACCCGCTACAAAGGGAAGCTGGCCGCCTGGGACGTGGTCAACGAGCCCTTCAACGAGGACGGCACCTACCGCTCGACCCTCTGGTACAACGGCCTCGGTGCCGACTACATCGCGCAGGCGCTCACCTGGGCGCACGCCGCCGACCCGAGCGCCAAGCTCTACATCAACGACTACAACGTCGAGGGCGTCAACGCGAAGAGCACCGCCCTCTACAACCTGGTCAAGTCCCTCAAGGCTCGCGGCGTCCCGATCGACGGCGTCGGCCTCCAGGCCCACCTCATCCTCGGCCATGTTCCGGGCACCCTCCAGCAGAACATCCAGCGCTTCGCCGACCTCGGTGTCGACGTCGCGATCACGGAGCTGGACATCCGGATGCAACTGCCCTCCGACGGCACCAAGTTGGCGCAGCAGGCCGCCGACTACAAGGCCGTGTTCGACGCCTGCGTCGCGGTGACCCGCTGCTACGGCGTGACGGTCTGGGGCTTCACCGACTCCGACTCCTGGATCCCGGACGTCTTCTCGGGCTACGGCGCGGCGACACCGTACGACGAGAACTACGCGCCCAAACCGGCGTACAACGCCATCGCCACCTCGCTCGGCGGCGGAACCTCGACGCCGCCGCCCACGGGCGCGTGCGCGGCGACGTACAGCGTCCAGAGCCAGTGGAACACCGGGTTCACGGGGCAGGTGCGCATCGCGTGCTCCGGGGCCGCGCTGGCGTCGTGGAAGGTGAACTGGACGTACGGCGCGGGCCAGCGGATCACCCAGGCCTGGAACGCGACCTGCACCCAGACCGGCACAGCGGTGAGTTGTGCCAATGCCTCCTACAACGGGACCGTCCCGGACGGCGGTTCGGTGACGTTCGGGTTCAACGCCTCCTGGAGCGGCAGCAATCCGGCGCCGACGGTGACGCTGGGCTGAGGTCGGACCGGGGTTGTACTGGGGCCGGTGTGAGGTCGTTCTGAGAAGCGTGAGAGTTTTCGAAGAAACGTCACATCGAACCTCCGCTCGTAATATTTCGGACTTACGTTCCTCCTCGTGACGGGACACAAAGAGGGCGGGGACGGAGTCGGGCCGGTGGGCCGGCGGTCGCGGGTACTGAAGGCCGTCGGTCTCACCCTGGCGGGAGTGCTGGTGCTGGGCATCGGCACGGCGGGCTGGGCCTACTGGCATCTGAACCACAACATCAAGGGCGTCGACATCAACAGCGCGCTCGGCGGCGACCGTCCCGCGAAGGCCGTGTCGACGCCCTCGTCCCCGGCGTCCGCGTCGGCCTCCGCCTCCCCGCTGCCCAGTGGCGCCCTCAACATCCTGGTCCTCGGCTCCGACTCGCGCAGCGGCAAGGCGAACGCGAAGCTCGGCGGCGGCGACAGCTCGGGCGCCCGTTCCGACACGGCGATGGTCGTGCACATCGACGCCGGACGCACCCGGGCGACCGTGGTGAGCATCCCCCGGGACACCTTGGTGACCAGGCCGGCCTGCCCCACCTCCTCCGGGGGGACGACGGCGGTGGCGTACAACGCGATGTTCAACAGCGCCTATTCGATCGGCGGCCCGGTCTGCGCGGTGAAGACGGTCGAGTCCCTGACCGATGTCCGCATGGACCACTACATCGAGATCGACTTCTCCGGCTTCGCGGCCCTCGTGGACGCGCTCGGCGGTGTCACGGTCACCACGGACGAGAACATCGACGACGACAAGAGCCATCTGCACCTCGCCGCCGGCGAACACCACCTCGACGGCACGCAGGCGCTGGCGCTCGCCCGCACCCGGCACGGCATAGGCGACGGCAGCGACCTGGGCCGCATAGGTCTCCAACAGAAGCTCGTAAAAGCCCTGTTGGCGCAGATCTCATCGGCCGGCCTGCTCACCGACCCGGCCAAGCTCTACAACGTCGCGAACGCGGTGACCGGCAGCCTGACGACGGACACCGGGCTGGACTCGCTCGGCGAGTTGACGAAACTCGGCCAGAGCCTGAAGTCCCTCTCCTCCGACGCGGTCGAGACGGTGATGATGCCGGTGGTGGCAGCTCCCTCGGACCGCAACCGAGTGGTCGCGAACGAGCCGGAGGCGAGCGATCTGTGGGCTTCGCTCAAATGAACGAGGAGAAGGTCCGCGGGACTTGAGCTTCGGGGGCCGGGATTCGAGCCTCTTTTGTATGGAATGGGTGGGAGGCTCAACCCACCCTCCCTCCCTCGTTGACGGCCGAAGTGCCGTCCGGGCCAGGGGATATGACTTTTCGTGATCAGGTCGCGGCGGAGCGTGGCGGACGTGTAGCGTGCGCCGCGAAAGCACGACCCCCGTGGGTGTTGGAGCACCGCGCGGGGGTCTGACCGATGAGAGCGAAACGAGACTTCGACCCATGGCTGTTACTCAGCTTAGTGCTGCCCCGCGCCCCTCCGCCCATCCCCTCGCCAATCCGGGCTATGGAAAACGGTCGGCGCCCGACCAAACCCCACGTACGGGTCGGGACTTCGTACATCTGCCCACCCGCGAGGCATCGATCGCGACGTACATCGACCGGCTCGCCGACGAGTCCGACCTCTCGATCAAGACCCTCGCCAAGCACCTCCCGTACGGCCAGTGCGCCCTCTCCACGGCCCTCAACAACCTTTCCGCGGCAGGCCATTTGCGCCGGGTACGCCGTCCCGTCACCGTCGACGGCTGCCCCCGCTGGGTCTGGCACACCTTCTTCTCGCGCACCGCTCACGACGACGCCTGGTGGAATTCCTTCCTCGCCGGAGAGACGCCCGTGACCGAGCGGCCCCCGGCGCAGGCGGCGCGCTCGACGGCGTACAGCGTGCTGGCGCGGCTCGGCCGGATCGACGCCCGCTTGACGCTGTCGGCGGGGGAGTGCGCGGCACTGGAGGGGGAGGCCGCCGAGTGGTTCGCGCGGGGTGCGGGTGAGCCACAACTCGTCCAGGCGCTGACGGCTGGGCTCCCGGAACGCGTGGCGCACGCCTACGCCTTCGTACGCGCCCGGCTGCTCGCCAAGCTGCCCCCGCGGCCCGAGCCGCAGCCACCGGCGCCCCGCTACGAGGTGGTCTGCACGGCATGCGGGGAGCCGGGCGGGGACGGTGTCGAGCTGCGGGGCGGGTTGTGCGGAGCGTGCTGGGGCGGGCGGCCCGCCCTCGCGGCCCATGAGGTGCGCGCCCATGCCGGACGGCTGCGCGCCGCTCTGCGTACCGGGACCCGCACGGAGGAAACCGAGAAAGGAGCAGGCACATGACGACCTTGCAGCACGGTCCGCCCCTGACCGGGGCAGGATGGAGGGGAGGAGGAGAAGCCATGACCCCCAGCCCCAGCCCGTCCGACCGGCCCCAGATGCTCGTCGAGGAGTTCGAGGAGCTCGCTCGTCACGCACCCGAGTCGGCGCGGCTGGAATTCCTGAACGGAAAGATCGGGGTCAAGCCCATGCCGGACGGCAACCACGGCGAGATCGTCGCCTGGCTCCTCAAGCCTCCGAGCCCGCGGGTGTCCTGATGGTCGTCGAGGTCACCTCGCACGACCGGGACGCCGACCGGCGCGACCGGATCGAGAAGCCCGACGGATATGCGGCCGCCGGAATCCCCGTCCACCTCCTCGTCGACCGGGACACGGACAGTGTGACCGTGCACTGCGACCCCGAGGGGGGCGTCTACCGCTCTCTCACCACCCGGGCGTTCGGAGCGGCGATCGAGCTGCCGGATCCGGTCGGGTTCACGCTGGACACACAGAAGCTCAAGGACTTCGCCGACTGACCCGATGACCCAATGACCCGATGCCCCGTCTGGTCCCGCCCGGAGAAAGAAATCAAAGAAATCCGGGGACGGTGTCGAAACCGGTGTCTCCCGTTCGACGCACGGGTGAGAGGCAGGGAGAAGCCCCGCCTCCGAGGCACCGAAGACACGAGGAGTCACCATGCCCCGCTATCTTTCGCTGGTCCAGATCGACGAGAGCACCGCGCCCGCCGAGGGGCCCAGCCCCGAACTGATGCAGCGGATGGGCGAGCTCATCGAGGAGATCACCAAGGCGGGCGTCATGCTCGAGACCGATGGCCTGACGCCCACCGCGCAGGGCAAGCGCGTCCACTGGTCGGGCGGCCAGCTGTCCGTCACCGACGGTCCCTTCACGGAGTCCAAGGAGGTCGTCGGCGGCTACGCGATCATGCAGTGCAAGGACATGGCCGAGGCCGTGGAGTGGACCAAGCGGTTCCTGAAGACGCACGAGGAGTTCTGGACGGTCACCTGCGAGGTGCGGGAGATCGCCGGAGGCTGAGTGCTCTCCTCGGCCTGAGCGGTCCTCACGGCCTGAGTGGGCCCTCGGCGCGAGCGGTCCCCACGGCCCGAGTGGTCTCCTTGGCCTGACGCCGCCGCGGGTGTCTGATGGTGAACTGTGGAACAGCAGCCCACCCGAGCACCCGCAGACGGTGTCGACACGGCCGTCGAGACCATCTTCCGCATCGAGTCCCCGCGCATCATCGCGGGCGTCGCCCGGATCGTGCGTGACGTCGGCATCGCCGAGGAACTCGCGCAGGACGCCCTGGTCGCGGCGCTGGAGCAGTGGCCGAGGGACGGCGTGCCGGACAATCCCGGCGCCTGGCTGACGGCCACGGCCAAGCACCGGGCGATCGACCTCGTACGCCGCCGGGAGCGTTACGCGCGCAAGCTGGAGGAGGTCGGGCGGGACCTCTCGCTGTCCGCGCCGCACCACATCGACGAACCCGCCGATCCGGACGACATCGACGACGACCTGCTCCGGCTGGTCTTCACCGCCTGCCATCCCGTCCTGTCCGCCGAGGCCCGCATCGCGCTGACGCTGCGGCTCCTCGGCGGGCTGACGACGTCCGAGATCGCCCGCGCCTTCCTCGTCCCGGAGGCGACGATCGCCCAGCGCATCGTGCGGGCCAAGCGGACGCTGGCGACGAAGGGGGTCGCCTTCGAGGTGCCGTACGGCCCTGACCGCGAAGCCCGGCTCGGGTCCGTACTGGAGGTCATCTACCTCATTTTCAACGAGGGGTACGCGGCCACGGCCGGCGACGACCTGCTCCGTCCGGCGCTCTGCGAGGACGCGCTCCGGTTGGCCCGCGTGCTCGCCGAGCTGATGCCCAAGGAGCCCGAGGTGCACGGTCTCGCCGCCCTGCTGGAGCTCCAGGAGTCCCGGGCGGCCGCCCGCACCGGGCCCGGTGGCGAACCCGTCCTCCTCAAGGACCAGAACCGCCGCCGCTGGAACCGCATGCTGATCCGCCGCGGCTTCACCGCGCTGGGCCGCGCCAACGCCGTCGCCACCGGCAGCCCGGGGCCGTACGCCCTCCAGGCCGCCATCGCCGCCTGCCACGCGCAGGCCTACACCTACGAGGACACGGACTGGCGGCAGATCGCCACCCTGTACGGCCTGCTGGCGGCCCGCACGCCCTCTCCGGTCGTCGAGCTGAACCGTGCCGTGGCCGTCTCCATGGCCGACGGGCCAGGCCCCGCCCTGGAGATCGTGGACGCCCTCGCCGGTGAACCCGCCCTGCGCGACTACCACTTGCTGCCCAGCGTGCGCGGTGACCTGCTCGCGCGGCTGGGGCGTACGACGCAGGCGCGGGCGGAGTTCGAGCGGGCGGCCTCGCTGGCGCGGAACGAGCGGGAGCGGGAACTACTGACGGCACGGGCCCGTGAGCTGCGATGTTCGTGAAGTTCCCGTTCGGTAACCCCGTTCCCAACGTGATCACCAAGGGCTTACAGTGGCGCCGCTGCCGTACACGGGAATGACGCTCTCCGTTCACCCCGTAGGCCCCCGTGAGGCGTGGTCCGGCAGCCCATCGCACCTACCTGGGGGGGGTACACCCATGAAAATCTCCACGCGCCGCAGACTCGTGGCGCTCACCGCGGTGACGGCCCTGGCGGCCGGCACCGCGATCGCGCTGGCACCGGGCGCGTCGGCCGACGTCGCCGGGTGGCCGGCGACCGACGGCCGGATCGCCGTGTCCAACGACGGCATCATGTCGGTGGACGTCAACGGCAACGACGAGAAGCGCATCTCGGGCAGCACCGACGACGTGTCGCCTGCCTGGTCGCCCGACGGCAGCCGCGTGGTCTTCGAGATCGCCGGATCGCTGGACACCATCAGCGTGACCGGCAGCAGCAGGACGCACGTCTACGAGGGGGCCGACAGCGGCCCCTCGGCGTCCCATCCGACGTACTGGACCTACGGACGAGCGATCGTCTTCTCCGCGGCCAAGAAGCTCTACTCCGTTCAGGCCGGCGGCGGCACCGCGGTCCGGCTGCTGGCCACCGGCGGCTGCGACCTCGTGCCGAGCGGCGACGCGACCGGCAAGCTGCTGGCCTTCCAGCGCAACGGCACCGGCTGCACCACCACTACGCCGTCGGTCGTGCTCTACAACGCCACCACCAAGACGGAGACCAAGCTCGCCGCGGGCGGCTCGCCCGCCCTCTCGCCCGACGGCACCAAGGTCGCGTTCGTCCGTACCGTCGACGGTCATCGCCAGCTGTTCTCGATCAACACCGACGGCACCGGCGAGCGCCGCCTGACGAACGACACCGGCGACTACGACACCCCCTCGTGGGCGCCCGCGAGCGACCGGCTCGTCGTGCACTTCAACCGGCCCATCAGCGGCGGCCGCCAGGAGAGCAACGTCGTCATGACGATCACCGCGGACGCGGTGACGGAGGGCCAGCCCTTCCCGTGGGGCGGCCGTTCGCCCGCCTGGCAGCCGCTGCGCAAGAACACCGTCGCCCGTGTCTGGGGCGCCGACGTCTACGGCAGCAACGTCGCCGCGTCCCGCTGGACCTGGAACACGGTCGGCAAGAGCGAGCCGGGCCTGATGAACGCCTCGTCCGCCGTGCTGGTCTCCCAGAGCAGCCAGCCGTACGCGCTGACGGCCCCCGCCCTCGCGGGGAAGAAGCACGGCCCGGTCCTGATGACCCCGGGCAGCTCGCTGTCGACGTCCGTCCAGAACGAGCTCAAGCGGACTCTCAAGCCGGGCGCGAGCGTCTACCTCGTCGGCGGTACGTCGATCCTCAGCAGCTCCGTCTCCTCGAAGATCTCCGCGCTCGGCTTCACCCCGAAGCGGCTGGCGGGCACCTCGCGCTACTCGACTTCGGTGGCCGTCGCCAAGTCGATCACCAGCGCGCCGGACTACGTCTTCATCGCGACCGGTACGGACTACCACTCGGCGCTCGCCGCGGCGTCCGCCGCGGGTGCGGACGGGACGAGCGGCAAGGCCGTCGTCGTGCTCAACGAGGGCAACACGCTGACGGCGTCCGTGAAGTCGTACCTCAACAGCCTGGACCCGCGTGACACCTACATGATCCCGGTCGGCGGTACGGCGAAGTACGCGCTGACGCACACGAGGTTCTCCAACTGGCCGTCGTCGTACACCTATTACCCGGTCACGGCGAGCACCAACGCGGGCACCGCGGTCGCCCTCGCGCGCTTCTGGTGGGGCGGTCCGGGCACCGTGGCCCTGGCCTCCACGGACAGTTGGCTCGGTGGCACCTCGGCCGCGGCGGCGATGAACGTGTTCGGCCCGCTGCTGTGGACGGACGTCGCCGGCCTCTCCTCCGAGACCAAGTCCTACCTGGTCAACGGTGCCGCGAACATCAACGACGTGAGTGTCTTCGGCGGCACCGGTTCGGTGTCGGCGGCGGCGCTGAACTCCGCGGGTACGGCGATCAGCGCGAGCAGCAGCCAGTGGACGTACGCGCCGTACTACAACGGCATGGCGCCGATGGCGAGTTCGTACTCCTCGGCCGGATCGGCCGCGGGTGCTCCGGCGGTGCGGACCGGCACGGCGCCGCGGCCCGTCGCCGAGCCTGACCTCGGTGCGCTCAGCGCCCGCCACCAGCAGTAGGCGGCTGTGCGGGTGCCCCCACCAGCATGGTCGGGGCGCCCGCCACCCGGGTCAGGAACACCGTCGCGGACCGGGGGCCCCGCGGCTTCACCTTCCGCCGCAGCTCCTCCGGCTCGACGGCCGACCCGCGCTTCTTCACGGTCAGGACGCCGACCTCCCGCTCCCGGAGCAGCGCCTTCAACTTCTTCATGTTGAAGTGGAGTTGATCGGTGATCTCGTAGGCGGAGGCGTACGGTGTCGGGCGCAGTTCGTCAGCGGTGACGTAGGCGATCGTCTCGTCGACCAACCCGCCGTCCAGATCCTCGGCCACCTCGGCGACGAGGTGTGCGCGGATGACGGCGCCGTCCGGTTCGTACAGATAGCGTCCGACCGCTCGCACCGCCGGATTCGGCAGCCCGCGTCCGCGCAGCTCGCGCGGGCCGGGCAGCAGAGTGGCGCGTACCAGGCCGGGCTCCGTGCCGAACCACAGCACCGCCTCCTTCACGTCGCCGCCGTCCGAGATCCACTCGGCCTCCGCCTCGGCGGGGATCGCCTCGTGCGGGATGCCGGGGGCGATCTTCAGGGCGGCGATCGGAGCCCGCAGGGCCGCCCCGACCGCCCAGGACAGCGGCGGCGAGTACCCCTCCGGGTCGAAGATCCGGCCCCGGCCGCCGCGGCGCGCCGGGTCCACGAAGACCGCGTCGTACGACGAGGTGTCCACCTGCGTCACATCCGTCTCGCGCACCTCGATCAGGTCCGCGAGCCCCAGCGCGTCGGCGTTCGCGCGGGCGGCGGCGGCCGTCAGCGGATCGCGGTCGACGGCGAGTACACGGATTCCGGCGCGGGCCAGCGCGATGGCGTCGCCGCCGATGCCGCAGCAGAGGTCGGCGACGGAGCGGACCCCCAGCGCGCGCAGCCGCTCGGCGCGGTGTGCCGCCACGGTCGTCCGGGTGGACTGCTCGACCCCGTTCGGGGTGAAGAACATCCGTCCGGCGTCCTCGACCCCGAATTTCGCCACCGCCCGCTGCCGCAGCCGTGCCTGTCCGAGGGCCGCCGAGACCAGTTCGGCGGGGTGCTCGCGGCGCAGCCGGGTGGCGACGGCCAGTTCCTGTGCCGGTTCGGTGGCGCGGACCTCGTCGAGCAGGGCGCGGCCCTCGGCGGTGAGGAGGGGGGCGAAGGAGGCGTCGTTCACCCGGCCATTGTGGGCCAGTCGGTGGACGGTGTGCTTCCGGCGGCGGTGTCGGGGCCTTCGCGGGGGCGGTGACCTGGGAGGATCCGGCTCCATGCGACCCGTACGACAAAATGATAAAAACGGCGCAAACGGGGCCGGTGCGTGCTGGGGAGTCGGCGTGCTCGCCCTCGCCCTCCTCGTCTCCGGCTGTGCCGAGAACGGCTCCGGCGCAGGCGCCGACGGAGCCAAGCCGGTCCACGGCCCGCAGGTCGGGCTCCAGGCGCCCCCCGTCCGTGCCCTAGCCGCGTACGCCTCCCGGCTCCGCATGGCGCAGGCCCGGCGCGCCGCCGTCGCCAGGCGCTGGGGGTTGGCCGAGGTGCCGCTGACACCCCCGGCACCGCCCGCCGGTAAGCCGGTCATCGAGCCCCGCAAGGGGTTCGAGGTGGACGACCAGGAGGAGCTGGGACTGCCGCCGGTCTTCACGACCGTCCCCACCAAGGACAAGGTCGTCTTCCTCACCGTCGACGACGGCGAGGAGAAGGACCCCGCGTTCCTGCGGATGATGAGCGACCTGAAGATCCCGTACACCGCCTTCCTCAGCGACTACCTCGTCGAGGACGACTACGGGTACTTCCGGAGGATGCGCGATCGCGGCATCACGCTCAACAACCACACGCTGCACCACCTCTATCTGCCCGCCCTGTCCTACGAGCGGCAGAAGCACGAGATCTGCGGCGTGCAGGACGTGATGGAGAAGGAGTTCGGCAGGCGCCCGACCGTCTTCCGCCCGCCGTACGGCAACTACGACCAGGACACCCTGCGCGCCGCCAGGTCCTGCGGCATCAAGTACGCGCCCATCTGGGACGAGGAAGTCTTCGTCGACCACTGGGAGTACCGCGAGGAGGACCAGGACCTGCACCCCGGCGACATCGTCCTCACCCACTTCAGGGGCCGCGAGGACTGGAAGGGCACCATGCCCGACATGGTCCGTCGCTTCCTGAAGACGGTCACGGCCAAGGGGTACGCGGTCGCGCGCCTGGAGGACTACCTGTGAGGGTGCGGGCACGGGTGCGGGTGCCGGTCGCCGCCCTGCTCGTGGCGGTGCTGCTCAGCGGCTGCGCGCAGTCCGTCGACCCCATCGAGCGGCTCGGCAAGAAGGCGGCCCAGCGGGTGCGTCCGCAGGAGTCGGCGTACCGCCGCTGGGGTCTGGCCACCCCGCTCGCCCCGGCGCCGAAAGTACCCGCCCGGACCGCCGCGCGCACCGCGGGTCCGGGACTTCCGCCCGTCGTGGACCATGTGCGCACCCGCGACAAGGTGGTCTTCCTGACGTACGACGACGGGGCGGAGCGCGATCCGCGGTTCGTCGACATGGTCCGCGAACTGCGGCTGCCGGTCAGTGTGTTCCTCACGGACAGTGTCGTCGGGCCGGGGTACGGGCACTTCGCACGGCTGCGCGCGGTCGGCGCGAGCGTCCAGAACCACACCCTCGACCACGCCTCCCTGCGCGGTCTGCCCTACGCCGGCCAGCGCGCCGAGATCTGCGGACAGCAGGACAAGCTCAGGCGGCGCTTCGGTATCCGGCCCCGGCTGCTGCGGCCTCCCTACGGCCGGTACGACGAGACCACCCGGCGGGCCGCCGCCGACTGCGGGGTCGCCGCGATCGTCCTGGGCCGGGCGGCCGACGCGCACAGGCTCCGGCCGGGTGACATCCTCGCCGGCTTCGGCGAACCGAATCTCACGGACGCCACGCTCCGGCTGCTCCGCCGGATCCAGCGGGAGGGCTTCACTCCGGCGCGGCTGGAGAACTACCTCTAGTCGGCGGGAGAAGCTCCTCCAGGGGGCCGCCGTTCGGCGCGGCCGGAGAGCTACCTCCAGCGGGCCGCCGTTCGGCGGGATCCGACGCCGTTCGGGCTGCGCCACGCCGACGCCTTTGGCACTCCGCTTGACCGAGTGCTAATCGCAGTCATAGTCTCAGGTCTGGCACTCCCCCCTGGAGAGTGCCAATAGCGACAGGCAGATCCGGCACCCGCGACGACGGATCCACCTGGTCGCCACCTCAGACAGTTAACCCCGTGAGATCTCCGAAGGGGGAGGTCGGATCGTGACGACCACCAGCTCCAAGGTTGCCATCAAGCCGCTCGAGGACCGCATTGTGGTCCAGCCGCTCGACGCCGAGCAGACCACGGCCTCTGGCCTGGTCATCCCGGACACCGCCAAGGAGAAGCCCCAGGAGGGCGTCGTCCTTGCCGTGGGTCCGGGTCGCTTCGAGGACGGTAACCGTCTTCCGCTCGACGTCACCGTCGGCGACGTCGTGCTGTACAGCAAGTACGGCGGCACCGAGGTGAAGTACAACGGCGAGGAGTACCTCGTCCTCTCGGCTCGCGACGTGCTCGCGATCATCGAGAAGTAATTCACCCGGTAAGGGCGTTCGGGGTCATTCCCCGGACAACCCCGCACCAAGCATTGCAGTGAACTGCGCCCCTGGCCCCCGCTACCTTTGATGAACCGGGCGCTGGGGGCGCCGTTCGTTTCTCCCAAGTTTTCCGAGAGGGCTGAACCGCTCCCATGGCGAAGATCCTGAAGTTCGACGAGGACGCCCGTCGCGCCCTTGAGCGCGGCGTCAACAAGCTTGCCGACACGGTGAAGGTGACGATCGGCCCCAAGGGCCGCAACGTCGTCATCGACAAGAAGTTCGGCGCCCCCACCATCACCAACGACGGTGTCACCATCGCCCGCGAGGTCGAGCTCGACGACCCGTTCGAGAACCTCGGCGCGCAGCTGGTGAAGGAGGTGGCGACCAAGACCAACGACATCGCGGGTGACGGTACGACCACCGCCACCGTGCTGGCCCAGGCGCTCGTCCGCGAGGGCCTGCGCAACGTCGCCGCCGGCGCGTCGCCCGCCCTCCTGAAGAAGGGCATCGACGCCGCGGTCAAGGCCGTCTCCGAGGAGCTCCTCGCGACGGCCCGCCCGATCGACGACAAGTCCGACATCGCCGCCGTGGCCGGGCTCTCCGCCCAGGACAGCCAGGTCGGCGAGCTCATCGCCGAGGCGATGGACAAGGTCGGCAAGGACGGTGTCATCACCGTCGAGGAGTCCAACACCTTCGGTCTGGAGCTGGACTTCACCGAGGGCATGGCCTTCGACAAGGGCTACCTGTCCCCGTACATGGTGTCCGACCAGGAGCGTATGGAGGCCGTCCTCGACGACCCGTACATCCTCATCCACCAGGGCAAGATCAGCTCCATCCAGGACCTGCTGCCGCTGCTGGAGAAGGTCATCCAGTCGAACGCCTCCAAGCCGCTGCTGATCATCGCCGAGGACGTCGAGGGCGAGGCCCTGTCGACCCTGGTCGTGAACAAGATCCGCGGCACGTTCAACGCCGTCGCCGTGAAGGCCCCCGGCTTCGGTGACCGCCGCAAGGCCATGCTCGGCGACATCGCCACCCTCACCGGTGGTCAGGTCATCGCCGAGGAGGTCGGCCTCAAGCTCGACCAGGTCGGCCTGGACGTGCTGGGCAGCGCCCGCCGCGTGACCGTCACCAAGGACGACACCACCATCGTCGACGGTGGCGGCAGCTCCGACGAGGTCCTCGGCCGCGTCAACCAGATCAAGGCCGAGATCGAGAACACCGACTCCGACTGGGACCGCGAGAAGCTCCAGGAGCGCCTCGCGAAGCTGGCCGGCGGCGTGTGCGTGATCAAGGTCGGCGCCGCCACCGAGGTGGAGCTCAAGGAGAAGAAGCACCGTCTGGAGGACGCCATCTCCGCGACCCGCGCCGCGGTCGAGGAGGGCATCGTCTCCGGTGGTGGCTCCGCGCTCGTCCACGCCGTGAAGATCCTCGAGGGCAACCTCGGCAAGACCGGCGACGAGGCCACGGGTGTCGCGGTCGTCCGCAAGGCCGCCGTCGAGCCGCTGCGCTGGATCGCCGAGAACTCCGGCCTGGAGGGTTACGTCATCACCGCCAAGGTCGCCGAGCTCGACAAGGGCCAGGGCTTCAACGCCGCGACCGGCGAGTACGGCGACCTGGTCAAGGCCGGCGTCATCGACCCGGTCAAGGTAACCCGCTCCGCCCTGGAGAACGCCGCCTCCATCGCCTCCCTGCTCCTCACGACCGAGACCCTGGTCGTCGAGAAGCCGGCCGAGGACGAGGGCGACGCCGGTCACGGCGGCCACGGGCACTCCCACTGACACACACGGAGAGCGCCGCCAGGCCATGAGCCGGCGCTGACGTCCCCCAGCGGGGGTGCCGTCGGCTGAACCGGTCCCGGCGACTTTGCCCCGCCGTTCTGCGGCGGGGCAAAGTGCTGTCAGAAGGTCGGATGCGCATCGGGCGGACAGGCGAAGGCGAGTCGGCCGTTCCCGACGCTCGCGGCGGGCAAAGGCCCGGATCGACCGCGGTACCCGCGCTGGGCGCCGGGCCCTGGCCCGGTCGTGCTTCGGACAGCCCCTCGGCCGTGTCGAACCGGTTCGTCAGTCGCGGCGGATCAGCTCCGGATCGATCCGGCGGCCGGCCAGCGGCAGTGAGCCCGCTGCCGCGGCCACCACCACTCCCGCCACCGCCAAGGACAGCAGGGGGATGCCGGCGACATCCCAGCGGATCGCCCCGCCACCGGTGACCAGGTAGCTGGACTCGGCGAGTTTCCCGGTGACGGCCGCCAGGGCGAGACCGAGACCGAGCGGCAGTACCACCTGGAGGCACTGCACGGCCCGCATGGTCCGTGTCCGGGCACCGATCAGTGTGATGGCGGTGACCTGCGCCCGGCGTTCGACCGCGCGGTCGGTCACGGACACCAGGAACGCGGCCACGCCGATGACCAACCCCATGATCATGCCTAGGGCCAGCAGGGTTTCGACGACCGATATTTGTTCGAGTCCCTGGACGTTCAGTCCGACCAGCTCCACCTCGGCGATCGGGGCGATCGCCCCGATGCCGTCGAGGACCTTGCGGACCTGGCCAGGCTCCGAGCTGCTGGTGAGCACGAGCTCGGCGTCACGGGGGCGAGTGTGTTCAGGCAGTGCCGACGGAGGAACGAGAAGCACGGCGTCGCCCACGGCGGATGCGGAGTACCCGCTGTAGACGATCCGGGCGGCGGGAAAGCCGATGTCGAGGTGCCCGGCCTTGCTCCCCGAGAGACGGAACCGGAAGGGCGTGCCTGGCTTCACGCCGGATCCGACGCTGGAATTGGGGTCGACGAGCCGCATCACCTTGCCGTCCACGCAGCCCTCGGAGCGCCGGACCATGCGGTCCAACTGCGCACAGCTGGCGATCAGGGCGGTGGCCGACGAAGCGAACGCGTCCCCAGGGCTCTTCCTCTCGAAATCGACCCAGGAGTTCATCGTGACGGCGTGGGTGCGAACACCGGCCATGTCGCCCAGTTCCCTCTGCTGGCTCGAGGCGAGGGCGGACAGGGACAGGGAGTAGTCCTGCACGGGTCCGGACGGCCGGCTGACCTGTTCCAGCTGGATGAGAACACCCTGAGCGAGCGAGGCGGCGTAGACGAGGAGCACGAGACCGGTGACGACCCGCATCGTGCTTCCGGGCTCGGCCTCATTGCGTCGCATCGCCAGGTTGAGCGTGAGGGACTGGGTGGAGGCCGCCACCCGGCGGGCGAGAACGTACGAGATCAACGGGAGCGTGAGCACGAGCCCGACTCCGGTCAGCACGACGCCGCCGACCACGAGCAGCGCGTTCACGCCCACACTCGACGCGGGGTGTCCGAGCAGACCGCTGATGCAGAAACCGGACACGATGCCCATACCGGCGACAAGGAGGAGAGCGCCCCACTTGGACGGTGGCCGCGGGAGCGCGGTGCGGCGTACGGCCAGCGGGTTGGCGGCGGCTTCCCGCGCACTCTTGCGGCCGACGAACCAGGCCAGCGCCGGGCAGCCGATCAGACACACGGCGACGGTCGTCGTGGACAGGGCACCGTCGCCCGGATACCACCGCAGCGCGGGCAGTCCCGTCCGGGACATCACCTGGTTGAGAACCCAGTACTCCCCGAGGCCGAGTACGGCGCCGAGCAGTGCGGCCATCACGGTCTCCGCGGCGTTCACACGCTGGGTGCCCTTGACACTGAGGCCCAGCAGGCGCAGCGCCGCCAGGCGCCGCATGCGGCTGGCGGCGGATAGACGCGCACAGACGGTGAGGAAGATCCCCAGGGGCAGCAGAACCAAGGTGGCCAGAGCGAAGCGCACGTCCGTCAACGTGGACGGTTCCACGGCAGGGGACGGGGCGTAGTCGTACCCGAACCCCTTCAGGATCCGGCCCTCGTGGGCGATCCGGCCGCGCGTGGTGCCGATGTACGCGTACAGCTCGTCCGGGTGCGCGAGCCCGGCTCCCGCGATGGTTCCCTTCTCACGTCCGGGCAGCAGCCCCTTGACGGCGGGTGCCTCGCGCAGGAGGTCGTGGACCCGCGGCGAGACGAACACCTCGCCGGGGCCGGGGAGCCGGGGCAGACCAGGTGGGGCCGACCGTGTTCCCTCGGTGCCCCGGGCGATGAACACGCGGGTGAACGGCCTGGATCCGTACGCGTCGGAGCGCTGGACGACGAGCGTGCCGTCCGCCGACCCTTTGGAGGAGGTGACGGGCTGTCGTGCTGCGGCCCGGCCGTCGTGGGCGTGCAGGATCGCCGGAACGGTGAGAACGAGGGCCAGGCAGCAGACACCGATGGAGCCTCCGGCCGCCATCAGGAAGAAACGTGTGCGGTTGCCTCGGCCTGCGCCGAGGAGCAGCCGCAGGCCGAGCAGGAATTCGGTCACGCCGCACCTCGCGGCGTGAGTATCCCGTCCGCCATCGTGTAGCGGGTGTCGGCCTGTGCGGCCACCCCGTGGTCGTGCGTCACCAGAATGACGGCGGTGCCCTGTGAGCGGGCCAGCCCGAGGAACTCCTTGAGTACGGCGGAGGCGTTGGCACTGTCCAGGGAGCCGGTCGGCTCGTCCGCGAAGACGACCGCGGGCTGGTGGACCAGGGCGCGTGCCACCGCGGCGCGCTGGCTCTGTCCGCCCGAGACCTGTGAGGGCCGGCGGTGACGCAGCTCGCCGAGGCCGAGCCGCTCCAGCACTTCACCCGCTCTGGCGAGGGCGGGCCGCTTGCGCTGTCCGGTCAGGCGCAGTGGCAGTGCGGTGTTCTCCTCGATGGTCAGTTCCGGCAGCAGTTCGCCGTACTGGAAGACGAACCCGAAACGTTCCCGGCGCAGGGCGCTGATCTCGTCGTCGGAGAGGTCACCGAGCGAGCGCCCTTCGAAGCGCACCTGGCCGCGGGTGGTGGGCAGCACCCCGGCCAGGCAGTAGAGAAGTGAGGACTTGCCGGAGCCGCTCTGCCCTGTGATGGCCACGACCTCACCCGGGGCGACCGAGAGGTGGGCTTCGCGGACAGCCGGCTGGTTGCCGTAGGAGAGGTCGACTCCCGCGGCTGAAATGATGTCTGACGTACTGATGGCTTCCCCCAAGAAGCGAGCGGGCCCAGGAGCATGTGTCCCTGGGCCCGCGGTGCTGTCGAAGCGCCGACTACCTCTGGTAGTGCTTCGTCGACGAACAGTTGTCAGGGTTGAGCGAGCCCTTGTCACGGCAGACGCGGATGTAGGCGTCATCGGTGTGCAGAGCGGCGCCGTCCCAGTTCAGCTTGTCGAGCGGGACGCTGTGCTTCTGCGTGCCGCTGTAGCGGCTCCAGTCGTAGCCCTCGACACGGACCTGTATGTAGACGTTGTGACCGTCACCGTTGTCGGTGTCGTTCAGGTTGCCCGCCCACTCGAAGGCGCCGTGGTTCTGGTTCGAGGGCCAGAAGGCGTACTGGCCGCTGGTGAACGAACCGCCGCCGGTGGTCAGCGGAGTGATGGTGTGCCATGAGACGGCGGCCGCCGTCCCCGCGCTGACGGCGAACAGGCCCGCGGCGATCGCGCCGACTGCCAACTTGCGCATGTTTGCGTCCCGTTGTTGTGTAAAACCCCGGATGGTCAGGTCCGGAGCCGTCGTGAACCTAGCAGCCGTGAAGGAGGGGCAATGGCATGGTCAATTCGATTCAGTCCACTTTCGATCATGTTTCGAGATGGGCGACTTTGCCTCTGTTTGGCCTTTGCTTGGCTTTGACTTGCCCGCTATCTGAGCTTTTTCTAACGTATGGTGACGAATCGTCAGTTGTGAGCGGTCGGGAATTCGGTACCGTCGCACCACTGGCCGCGACTGCCCAGACGGTCTTGCCGGGGGCGGATCGTTCCCCGTAGTTCGGCGTCCCGGCCGGGCGCCCGGCCGTGGCTGACTGAGTTCGCGGCCGGCTCGGCGACGATCAGCTCGACGGTGTCGTGGATCGGGCTGCCGTGAGGCCGGCCCCGGACGTCCATCTGGTGCGAGGCGAGACGGCGGGCCGGACGGGCGCCGCGCGGGGTGGGGCTGAAGTGGAGGACGAAGGTGGTCATGACCCGAAGATCCCGTCTCCGGGAGGTCTCCGACCAGGTGTGACGGGCCTACGGACACCTTCTGCAGGGGTGGCCTCGGGGTTTGTGGGGGGTGCCGGCCCGTGGGCGCGAAAACCCGGGCGGCGGCATCGACCGGGCATGTATCGGTTCTCCGGACTCGTACCGGATCCTTGTACCGGTCGAGTGGTACCGTAAGGCTGTACCACTTCTTGGGAGGATGAGTCCATGGCCATCACCGCCAGCGAGGCCCGAGCCAGGCTGTTCCCGCTCATCCAGCAGGTCAACGACGATCACGAGCCGGTCGAGATCACCTCCAAGGGCGGCAACGCCATACTGATGTCGGCCGACGACTTCCGCTCCTGGCAGGAGACCATCTACCTGCTCCGCAGCCCTGCCAACGCCGCTCGCCTCATGGCGGCCGTCGCCGAGGACAAGGCCGCCGAGACACCGTTGATCACCAGGCCCATGGACGAGCTGACGGCCATGGCGGAGGACGGGCAGTGAGGGATGTGCGATTCCGTCCCACCGGATGGGAGGACCTCCTCTACTGGCAGTCCGCCGACAAGAAGCTGTTCGGCAAGCTGATCCGCCTGATCAGGGAGATCCAGCGCGACCCTTTCACGGGGATCGGCAAACCCGAACCGCTGAAGGGTGAGCTGTCGGGCTACTGGTCACGCCGGATCGACGACGAGCACCGGCTGGTCTACCGGGCCACCGAGAAAGAAATCGTGATCATCAAGGCTCGGTACCACTACTGAGGGATCGCCGCGCACAGGCCCGTGTGGGGCGACTGCGTCGAAGTCCTGCCGCGGTGGTTGATGCCCTGCAGCACCTGGTACTCGCGTCGGGCAGCCCGGTCCACCTTCGCGCGCTGCTCCTCGGAGGCGGCGGCTCCGGTGTCCTCGCCGTACAGGAGGCGGTTCTGCCAGTAGTGGAGGCCTGTTGTCGCCTGGACACCGGGACCTCCATGAAGGTGCCCGTGTGAGTGCCGTTCATGGCCCACCGCATGCAAACGCAGCCGCCCTCCGCCAGGTACGCCTCGCCGGAAAACGCGAAGCCGAAGTCACTGCGGCACATTCCGATTTTGCTCCGCACCGGCGACCGGGCGCGTGCTCAGGCCACCCGGACCGCCGACAACGCAAGGAAAGTACGGACGGTCACGCTCAGAGCTTGTCGTCGCGCACCACGTCCAGGTCCGTGAACGTCGGCATCCCGTCGCAGAGCGCCACCATCTCCTGGAAGATCGTCTCGGTCTCCGGAAGCTTCGAGTTCCGCATCGCCTCTTCGTACGACGGGAACTCCACGATCTCCACGAAGTGGTTCGCGTTGGAGCGGTCCTTGCCGATGACGCTGTGCGTCGCGGTCCGTGTCCCCTTGGTCTTCTCGACCCATGTGTCCATCAGCTGGTTCAACTCGTCGAACCGACTGGTTTTGCAGTCAATCAGCTGTACGAAAGTCATGGCGCCGCCTCCGGCTCCCCTGGTCCGGTTGAATCGGTCGAATCACCCTCAATCCTCCCACCGGAGGGGCGACACCACCCACCGCACGATCATCGCGAGCGTCCGCCCCGCGATCCCCGCGCCCCACGTGATCGCCCTTTCTGGGGGCCGTACTTCACTGGGGTCCGTACTTCCGCCCGGTCTTCGACGTGATCCCGCCCAGCAACGCCCGCGGGGTCACCTTCACCACGCCCATCAGCACCTTGTAGCGCGGATCCGGGACGGACAGGGTTCTTCCGCGCGCCAGATCGGCGAGCGCGGCTGCGACCAGCTTGTCGGCGTCGAGCCACATCCAGTTCGGAATGTTGTCCGTTCCCATGCCGGCCCGCTCGTGGAACTCGGTGCGCACGAAACCGGGAGCGAGCGCCATCAGTCGCACCCCGCTGCCCGCGAGATCCTTCGCCGCGCCCTGCGTGAACTGCACGACCCACGCCTTCGACGCCCCGTACGTACCCCGGGGCACGAACGCGGCCACCGACGCGACGTTGACGACGCCGCCCCGGCCGCGCTCCCGCATGGCCTCGGTCGCCGCCGACGTCAGCCGGAGCACCGCCTCGCAGTGCACCTTGAGCATCTTCAGCTCGTCCGCCATCGATACGTCCAGATAGCGGCCCTTGTTGCCGAAGCCGGCGTTGTTGACCAGCAGGTCGACCGGGTGCTTGCGGTCGGAGAGACGGGCGGCCACCGCTTCGATGCCCTCGTCCGTCGCCAGGTCCGCCGTGAGCACCTCCGCCTCGATGCCGTGCCGGTCGTGCAACTCGGTCGCCTGCTCCCGCAGCCGCTTCGTGTCCCGCGCCACCAGCACGAGGTTGTGCCCGTCCGCCGCCAGCCGCCGCGCGAAGGCGGCACCGATTCCCGCGGTCGATCCCGTAATCAGAGCCGTTGTCATGGCGCAAGGTTAGTGACCGGCCGGGGCCCCCGCCGCCCGGTGCCGCCCAACGCCCGACCGCGCTCCACGCGTTCCCCGCACCCCGGCCGCCAAGGGAACGGACACCCCATGGACATCCCTGGGGTGCCGCTCGGGCCGCCCCTAACCGCCGTACTTCGCCACGCACTCCAGAGCCGTCTTCCGCGACTCGGTGTGCAGTGCGCTGCCCGCCGCCAACAGCCTTGGCAGCAGCTCCCGTTCGGTCGTCGAGGCGCGGAACTGGACGGCGACGGTGACATCGTGGCCGGGTCGGTGCGCGATCTCGATCGGGTCCCCGGAGCGGATCTCACCGGACTCGATCACCCGCAGATAGGCGCCGGGCGCGCCCCGCTGCGTGAACCTCTTCACCCAGCCCCTCTCGCCAAGGTGCTCCTGGAAGGTGCGGCAGGGGATGCGCCCGCAGGTGACCTCCAGGACGACATCGGAACCTATCCGCCAGCGCTCGCCGATCAGCGCGCCGGACACGTCGAGCCCCACCGTCGTGAGGTTCTCGCCGAACACGCCGTTCGGCAGTGCCCGGCCGAGCTCGCGCTCCCAGCCGTCGAGGTCCTCGCGCGCGACCGCGTAGACGGCCTGGTCGTCACCGCCGTGATGCCGCAGGTGGCACACCGCGTCCCCGGCGAGCCCGCTCCCGCCGACGCCCTTGGGCCCCGGTGCCGTCACGCGTACCGGCCCGTCGACCGGTCGCTTGTCGATGCCGGTCATGCCCTCCGGCTGGTCCGTGTACTCGACGGACCGCGCCCGGCCCAGGTTCAGCGACAAGAGCTTCATGGCACCAAGCTAGGTGATACAGCCCAAAGCGTCGACGCGATATTCGCCGCCCCATCCAAGATGCGCTTATGCTCGAACGGTGATCGAGGCCCGTCATCTCCGTGTCCTGCGCGCCGTCGCCACCACCGGATCCTTTTCGGCGGCGGGCCGCGAACTGGGCTGCACCCAGCCCGCCGTCAGCCAGCAGATGAAGGCACTGGAGTCGTCCGTCGGCACCCCCCTGCTCGTCCGGACGGGACGCGAGATGCGTCTCACCCAGGCGGGTGAGGCCCTCGTCAAGCACGCCACGAGCATCCTGGCCGGCCTCACGGCCGCCGAGGAGGAGGTCGCCGCGATCGCCGGTCTGCGCGCTGGCCGCGTCCGGCTGGTCTCTTTCCCCAGCGGCAGTTCCACCCTCGTTCCCACGGCCCTCGCCGCGCTGCGCGCCGCTCACCCCGGCACCCGCGTCTCCCTGGAGGAGGCCGAACCGCCCGAGTCCGTCGAGAAGCTCCGGGCCGGCGACTGCGACATCGCGCTCGCGTTCCGTTACGAGGGCGCTCCAGGCGTCGAGGAGTGGGACGACCTCGTCGTACGGCCCCTGCTGATGGACCGCCTTGTCGGTCTGGTGCCCGAGGGACATCCGCTCGCGCGGGCGGAGTCCGTCTCGATCGGCGAGTTCGCCGGTGAGTCGTGGATCGCAGGCTGCCCACGCTGCCGTGGCCAGCTCGTCGAGGTCTGCCGCGACGCCGGTTTCGAGCCTCGTATCGACTTCGCCACCGACGACTATCCGGCCGTGGTCGGGCTCGTGGGCGCGGGACTCGGCGTCGCCGTCCTGCCGGAGCTCGCGATCGAGTCCGTGCGTCCGAAGGGGGCGCGCACCGTGACGGTGGAGCCCGCGGTGCGCCGCGAGATCGTCGCTCTCACCCTGCCGGACCTCGCCGAGGTGCCGGCGGTGGCCGCGACGCTGGACCGGCTGGCACGGGCGGCGGCCCGCTAGGGGCCTCCCCGCACGCACAGCCCATGCGCACAGCCCCGTCTATGTACAGCCCTGTCTACGTACGGTCCGGCGCGCTGTAGACGCCTGCTTGGTACGCACCTGCCCGCACGCACCTGCCCGTAAGTGCCTGCCGTTGCACCTTCAGGGCAGAAACGTTCCTTCAGTTGTTCGAAGCGGCAGCGTTTCCGGTGGCCGATGCCGAGACCAGTCGGTTGCGTGCCCGTCCCATGAGTTCTTCGCGCTCGTCCTCGGTCAGTCCGCCCCACACGCCGTACGGTTCGCGCACCGCCAGGGCGTGTGCCGCGCATTCCGCGCGCACCGGGCATCTCATGCAGACCTCTTTGGCCGAGTTCTCACGAGCGCTCCGTGCCGCACCGCGCTCGCCCTCCGGATGGAAGAAGAGCGAGCTGTCGACCCCGCGGCAGGCCGCGAGGAGCTGCCAGTCCCAGAGGTCCGCGTTCGGACCGGGAAGGCGGGAGAAATCTGCCATTGCGTGTCCCCTTGTTGCCGTTCTGGGCTGCTCTGTGCCCACCGACCGTACATCTACGATCTAAGGAGATGAAAATATGACTCATTGCGAATCTAGCCTCAGACACCAGCAAATGGGAAGAAAACAGGCTAAATGGGGCATGGGTTGTGATGAAACGTTGAGGGTCGGCGCGCATGTCTGCACCGTGTCCGCGCCCTCACGTACAGTGCCGATGACGGCCGACTGCCCCGTAACTCTTTCGAGTGACCATCGTTGAGATGGCTGAGGCGGTTGAAGGAACAAGCGCTCGGGTAGGCGGTCATATCCGCCTGCGAGTGTCGACCGCACAGGTGACGATTCGTAACAGCCTGGAGGCTCAAGGTGACGCGCATCAGCTGCGGAGGACGGTCATGACATCCGTCCTCGTCTGCGACGACTCCCCGCTTGCCCGAGAGGCGCTCCGCCGTGCGGTCGCGACCGTGCCCGGTGTCGAGCGCGTGACGACGGCGGCCAACGGCGAGGAAGTCCTCCGCCGCTGGGGAGCCGACCGTTCGGATTTGATTCTGATGGACGTACGTATGCCCGGACTGGGCGGCGTGGAGACGGTCAGGCGGCTGCTGTCCGCCGACCCCGGTGCGCGCATCATCATGCTCACCGTGGCCGAGGACCTGGACGGTGTGGCACTCGCCGTCGCCGCCGGCGCCCGCGGCTATCTGCACAAGGACGCCTCGCGGGCGGAGCTGCGTGCCACCGTGACCCAGGCGCTCGCCGACCCGACCTGGCGGCTCGCGCCGCGCAGACTGCGTTCGGCGGAGATGGGCGCCGCGCCCACCCTCACCGCGCGTGAGATCCAGGTCCTCGAGGGAATGAGCCACGGCCGCTCGAACGCGGAGATCGGCCGTGAGCTTTTTCTCTCCGAGGACACGGTCAAAACCCACGCCCGGCGGCTCTTCAAGAAGCTCGGCGCCTCGGACCGGGCGCACGCGGTCGCGCTCGGATTCCGGTGGGGCCTGGTCCGCTAGGTGAGTCGCCTCGCGGGTATCACAGCAGTAGTCCCTGCCCGCCGGACGGCGGGTGGGGCCGGGCCCTCGGAGAGAGCCTCTTCGGTGTCCGATCCCCGTTTCCCGGCGGATGCCGCATCCTTGAGGTGTGGAGTTCCTTGGGGACAAGTCGGTCGAGCGGAAGGGGAGGGCGCAGGAGATGAGTTCCGGCGCACCTGCTCATAACGCTTCGGTGCACAACTATGGACGCGGTGCCACGGACAGGACGACGTCAAGGCACCATGGACCGATGCGTGAAGACGAGACGACGGGGATCGGTGCGCTCGTCCATCGCGCGGTCGACGGTGACGAACAGGCCACACACGACCTGCTCGCCCACGTACACCCGCTCGCGCTGCGTTACTGCCGCGCCCGTCTGTCCCGGCTTCCGGGGGACGCGCGGCACTTCGTGGAGGACCTGGCGCAGGAGGTCTGTGTCGCGGTGCTCCTGGCGCTGCCGCGCTACAAGGACACCGGGCGCCCCTTCGAGGCGTTTGTCTTCGCGATCGCCGCGCACAAGGTCGCCGACCTCCAGCGCGCCGCGATGCGCCATCCGGGGTCCACGGCCGTTCCGTCCGACGAGATGCCGGAGCGGCCCGACGACTCCCTCGGCCCCGAGGAGCGCGCGCTGCTCAGCAGCGACGCCGAGTGGGCCAAGAAGCTCATGGCCAACCTCCCCGAGAACCAGCGCGAGCTGCTCCTTCTGCGCATCGCGGTGGGCCTCACGGCCGAGGAGACGGGCCAGATGCTGGGAATGTCACCGGGCGCCGTCAGGGTGGCCCAGCATCGGGCGCTCAGCCGGCTGCGGGCGCTGGCGGAGCAGTAGGAATGCGTCCGGTCGCGGCGACGCGACCGGGGCGGCATGTTCCCAACGCGTCGACCGGCTCCCGGTCGACCCCCGTCCGGAGCGGCACGTTCCGGTGATGCCGACCTGCACCCGGTCGGGCGACCCGGTTGAGCGTGCCGCCACGCCGGATCCCTTTCCTTCCGCAAATTGCAGGCAAAAGGTGGCGGGCCCCGGCGGCGCCGGACCGGCTCGCCGAGGACGGTCGGCGCCTTCCCCTCCACCACGGAGTCGGGGTGCCGGCCGGCGAAGACCCACCCGGGCGGAGCGCTCCCGGCCAGGGCCTCGGCGCCTTCTCCGGGCACGGGTCTGAACGGGGACGACCTTCATCCCGTACGAACATACGAAGCCGAAGCCCACCCTCAACCGTGGAATGAGAGAGCCATGCTTCCCGTTAGCATGGACATCCGCACCGATCAAGGCCATTTGGGGAAGGTGTCATGACTGCCAACGTCGACGGAGTGCCCGCCAAGTTCGCGACACTCGGGCTGACCTACGACGACGTGCTGCTGCTGCCGGGCTCGTCGGACATGGCGCCCGACCAGATCGACACCGCCTCGCACATCTCGAAGAACGTCCGGGTCAACATCCCGCTGCTGTCCGCCGCCATGGACAAGGTCACCGAGTCGCGCATGGCGATCGCGATGGCCCGCCAGGGTGGCGTCGGTGTTCTGCACCGCAACCTGTCCATCGAGGACCAGGCCAACCAGGTCGACCTGGTGAAGCGCTCCGAGTCCGGCATGGTGACCGACCCGATCACCGTCCACCCGGACGCCACGCTCGGCGAGGCCGACGCGATCTGCGCCAAGTTCCGCATCTCCGGTGTCCCGGTCACCGACGGCGGCGGCAAGCTGCTCGGCATCGTCACCAACCGCGACATGGCCTTCGAGACCGACCGCTCGCGCCAGGTGCGCGAGGTCATGACGCCGATGCCGCTGGTCACCGGCAAGGTCGGCATCTCGGGCAACGACGCGATGCAGCTGCTGCGCCGTCACAAGATCGAGAAGCTCCCGCTGGTCGACGACGCGGGCGTCCTCAAGGGCCTCATCACGGTCAAGGACTTCGTCAAGGCCGAGAAGTACCCGATGGCCGCGAAGGACGCCGAGGGTCGCCTGCTGGTCGGCGCGGCCGTCGGCGTGGCGGGCGACGCCTTCGAGCGCGCCCAGGCGCTGATCGAGGCGGGTGTCGACTTCATCGTCGTCGACACCGCGCACGGCCACTCCCGGCTGGTCGGCGACATGGTCGCCAAGATCAAGTCGAACTCCTCGGGCGTGGACGTCATCGGCGGCAACATCGCCACCCGTGACGGCGCGCAGGCCCTCATCGACGCCGGTGTCGACGGCATCAAGGTCGGTGTCGGCCCCGGTTCCATCTGCACCACCCGTGTCGTCGCCGGCATCGGCGTACCGCAGGTGACGGCCATCTACGAAGCGTCGCTCGCCGCCAAGGCGGCCGGCGTCCCGGTCATCGGCGACGGCGGCCTCCAGTACTCCGGCGACATCGCGAAGGCCCTGGTCGCGGGCGCCGACACGGTGATGCTCGGCTCGCTGCTCGCGGGCTGCGAGGAGTCCCCGGGCGAGTTGCTCTTCATCAACGGCAAGCAGTTCAAGTCGTACCGCGGCA
Source organism: Streptomyces sp. NPDC005784 (assembly GCF_042871525.1). Classification (NCBI taxonomy): domain Bacteria; kingdom Bacillati; phylum Actinomycetota; class Actinomycetes; order Kitasatosporales; family Streptomycetaceae; genus Streptomyces; species Streptomyces sp. NPDC005784. Next base: position 433,106 of record NZ_JBIAIQ010000004.1, on the reverse strand, counting down.
TGGGCTCCCTGGGCGCCATGCAGTCCCGTGGCGAGCAGCGCTCCTTCTCCAAGGACCGCTACTTCCAGGAGGGCGTCGCCTCCGACGAGAAGCTCGTCCCCGAGGGCATCGAGGGCCAGGTGCCCTACCGGGGTCCGCTCTCCGCGGTCGTCCACCAGCTGGTCGGCGGTCTGCGCCAGTCGATGTTCTACGTCGGCGGCCGCACCGTGCCCGAGCTCCAGGACCGCGGCCGGTTCGTCCGCATCACCTCGGCGGGTCTCAAGGAGAGCCACCCGCACGACATCCAGATGACCGTCGAGGCGCCGAACTACAGCCGCAACAAGTAGTCACCCGTACACGTGAACGGGCTTTCACGCGCGCGTGAAGCCCACGACAAGGGCGGCCCCCGAACCTCGGGGGCCGCCCTTGTCGTGGGCGTCGGGGATACTGGGAGCGCAGAAGCGAAGACGGAAAGGCCACAACGTGACTGAGATCGAGATCGGGCGCGGCAAGCGCGGCCGCCGGGCGTACGCCTTCGACGACATCGCCGTCGTCCCGAGCCGCCGTACGCGGGACCCGAAGGAGGTCTCGATCGCCTGGCAGATCGACGCGTACCGCTTCGAGCTGCCCTTCCTGGCCGCCCCGATGGACTCGGTCGTCTCCCCGGCCACCGCGATCCGTATCGGCGAGCTGGGCGGCCTGGGCGTCCTGAACCTGGAAGGCCTCTGGACGCGGTACGACGACCCGCAGCCGCTGCTGGACGAGATCGCCGGGCTGGACTCGGAGACCGCGACCCGCCGCCTCCAGGAGATCTACGCGGCTCCCATCAAGGAGGAGCTGATCGGGCAGCGCATCAAGGAGGTGCGCGACTCCGGAGTCGTCACCGCCGCAGCGCTGTCCCCGCAGCGCACGGCGCAGTTCTCCAAGGCCGTCGTCGACGCGGGCGTGGACATCTTCGTCATCCGCGGTACGACGGTGTCGGCCGAGCACGTCTCCGGTGCCGCCGAACCGCTGAACCTGAAGCAGTTCATCTACGAACTCGACGTCCCGGTGATCGTCGGCGGCTGCGCCACGTACACCGCGGCCCTGCACCTGATGCGTACGGGCGCGGCCGGTGTCCTGGTCGGTTTCGGCGGCGGCGCCGCGCACACCACGCGCAACGTGCTGGGCATCCAGGTCCCGATGGCCACCGCCGTCGCGGACGTCGCCGCGGCCCGCCGCGACTACATGGACGAGTCCGGCGGCCGGTACGTGCACGTCATCGCCGACGGCGGTGTGGGCTGGTCCGGCGACCTCCCCAAGGCCATCGCCTGCGGCGCCGACTCCGTGATGATGGGCTCCCCGCTCGCGCGCGCCACCGACGCGCCCGGCCGTGGACACCACTGGGGCATGGAGGCGGTGAACGAGGAGCTGCCGCGCGGCAAGAAGGTCGACCTCGGCACCGTCGGCACCATCGAGGAGATCCTCACCGGTCCGTCGCACATCCCGGACGGCTCGATGAACATCTTCGGCGCCCTCCGCCGCGCCATGGCGACCACCGGCTACAGCGAGCTGAAGGAGTTCCAGCGCGTCGAGGTGACGGTCGCGGACTCCCAGCACAAGCGCTAGCTCGTACGTCTGTACGTTCCCGTACCGGCCTGGCCTGTGCGTCTGTACGTCTGTACGCGGGAAGGGCCCGTCCACCGAGTGGTGGACGGGCCCTTCCCGTGCGAGGTCGTCCCGTCAGTTGCCCGTCAAGGGCATCCTCAGAGACCGGCCTTGCGGGTGCCCTGGAATGCCACGTACGCCGCGATCGCGAAGAAGGCGAAGGTCAGCGGGTCGGCGTTGTCCTTCCACGCCTGCTGGACCACGTCGAAGTGGTCGAAGAAGATCGTGCTGAAGCCGAGGCCGGTCTCCTTGGCACCGATCATCGCCTCGCCGATCAGCTGGCCGAGGTAGATCGCCGCCACGGACACGATCACGCTGACCACCGGCAGGGTCTGGTTGCGGCCGCCGAGGCGGCCCGCGGCGATGCCGACGAGGAAGCCGACTCCGACTGCGGCGTAGCCGATCTCGTGCTTCGTGAGGCCGATGACGAGGCCGTACAGGACCGCGGATACCACGCCGGCGCCGACAGCGGCGACGGCACCGAGCGCGAAGTTGTTGCGCGCGGGGGCGGCCGGGGCGACGGGCGCGACCGGGAAGCCCGGCTGGGGCGCGCCCTGCGGGACGGTCTGCTGCGGGACACCCGGCTGCGGGACGGGCGGCTGATCGGTGGGCTGATCCGCGTACGGGTTCTTGTCGACCGGTGGACCGGACGGCGGCGTCGACTGACTCATGTGGTTCCCCCCAGGGATGCGGGCGCACCGTGGTGTGCGCGTGGGATGTCACCGCACAGCTGCGGGCGCCCGGGACTCGGGCGCACGTGTGTGCGAGAGCTGCCGCAGATTAGCAGGGGGGAGTGACAATCCGTGAGGGGAATTCCATCGTTCAGAGCCGGTGTGCCGCCCCGGTCGGGGTCGCCCCCCTTGTGTCCAGCAGGAGTTGGGCCTTCACGGACAGTCCTTGCAGGTCGTACGTGCGGTGTTGCTGGAGCAGGATCGTCAGGTCGGCGTCGGCCGCGGCCTCGTAGAGGGAGTCCGCGCGCGGAACGGGCCGCCCGAGGACGCTCCAGGCCGGGACGTGCGGGTCGTGATAGCTGACGGACGCGCCGAGTTCCATCAGGCGTACGGCGATCTCGTGGGCGGGCGCGCCCTGTTGATCGGCGATGTCCGCCTTGTAGGTGACGCCGAGCAGGAGCACCCGGGCGGCACGGGCGGACTTCCCGTGCTCGTTGAGCAGCGCGGCGGCGCGCTGGATGACGTACTGGGGCATGTGGTTGTTGACCTGCTGGGCCAGTTCGACCATCCGGAGGGGGCGCCCGGAGGGGCCGCCGAGGTCCTGGGCGATCCCGTGCCCGCCGACCCCCGGGCCGGGCCGGAACGCCTGGAACCCGAACGGCTTGGTCTCCGCGCAGCGGATGACGTCCCACAGGTCGACGCCCAGGTCGTGGCAGAGCACGGCCATCTCGTTGACGAGCGCGATGTTGACGTGCCGGAAGTTGGTCTCCAGGACCTGCACGGTCTCCGCCTCGCGGGGGCCACGCGCGCGTACGACCTTGTCGGTGAGCCGCCCGTAGAAGGCGGCGGCCGACTCGGTGCACGCGGGGGTGAGGCCGCCGATGACCTTCGGTGTGCCGGCGGGGGTGATTTCGCGGTTGCCGGGATCGACCCGGCTGGGTGAATAGGCGAGGTGGAAATCGCGCCCCGCGCGCAGGCCGGAGCCGGTTTCGAGGAGCGGGCGGAGGAAGCCCTCGGTGGTGCCGGGGTGCACGGGCGATTCCAGGATCACCGTGGTGTGCGGGCGCAGCCGCGCGGCCAGGGTGCGGGCCGCCGCCTCCACCTGGCCGAGATCCAGGGTGCCGTCCGCGCCCCGTGGGGTCGGGGCGCAGATGACGGCGGTGCGCACGCGGCCCAGCTCGGCCGGGTTGGTGGCGGGCCGGAAGCCTCCCGAGAGCATCCGGCGCAGTTCTGCGGGGGTGAGGGAGCCGCCCTCCGGCCCTGTTTTGTAGCCGAGGGTGGAGATGCCGGCGGCGACGGCGGCCTGGGCCAGGGGCAGGCCGAGATGACCGAGTCCGATGACGGCGAGGTCTGCGGGCATGGAGTGGGCCGTCCTTCCCAGTAACCGATGCGGGACAGGTGCGCAAGCCCTGTGGACAGGATGGGCGAGAGCAATGTCAGACTAGGAGTAAATATGACCGATTTGCGGGATTGATCGATCAAGATTCCTTGCGCGTCGCCGAGTGTTGTCCACAGGCTGGGGGCGGACGGTGGCCGACGAGGGGCAAGACGGTCAGACTTTGGGCAGGGGGGATGTGAGCCGGGCGTCGCCGGACAGGTGCGGCCAGCGCGACCAACAGCGGGAGGCAGCGGTGAGGACAGCGACACTGGGGCCGGCGGAGCGCGCCGAGTCACTTGCGGGAATGGCCGAGCGTGAGCTGGACGTGCTGGTAGTGGGCGCGGGTGTGGTCGGCGCGGGTACCGCGCTGGACGCCGTGACACGCGGCCTGTCCACCGGCCTGGTCGAGGCGCGTGACTGGGCGTCGGGCACATCGAGCAGATCCAGCAAGCTGATCCACGGCGGTCTGCGCTATCTGGAGATGCTGGACTTCGCGCTCGTCCGCGAGGCACTGAAGGAGCGCGGTCTGCTGCTCGAACGGCTGGCACCGCACCTCGTGAAGCCCGTCCCGTTCCTCTACCCCCTCCAGCACAAGGGCTGGGAGCGGCTGTACGCGGGCTCCGGCGTCGCGCTGTACGACGCCATGTCGATGGCCCGCGGCCACGGCCGCGGCCTGCCCGGCCACCGCCATCTGAGCCGCCGCCACGCTCTGCGTGTCGCACCGGCCTTGAAGAAGGACGCCCTGATCGGCGCCCTGCAGTACTACGACGCGCAGATGGACGACGCCCGCTATGTGGCGACGCTGGTGCGCACGGCGGCTTCGTACGGCGCGAAGGTCGCCAACCGCGCGCGGGTCACCGGCTTCCTGCGCGAGGGCGAGCGGGTGGTCGGGGCCAGGGTGCGCGACGTCGAGGGCGGCGGCGAGTACGAGGTCCGCGCCAAGCAGATCGTGAACGCCACGGGGGTGTGGACCGACGACACCCAGGCGATGGTCGGGGAGCGGGGCCAGTTCCACGTCCGGGCGTCCAAGGGCATCCATCTGGTCGTACCGAAGGACCGGATCAATTCCTCGACGGGTCTGATCCTGCGTACGGAGAAGTCCGTACTGTTCGTGATCCCGTGGGGCCGCCACTGGATCATCGGCACCACCGACACCGACTGGGACCTGGACAAGTCCCACCCCGCGGCGTCCAGCGCGGACATCGACTATCTGCTGGAGCACGTGAACTCGGTGCTCTCCGTGCCGCTCTCCCGCGACGACGTCGAGGGGGTGTACGCGGGGCTCCGGCCGTTGCTGGCAGGGGAGTCGGACGCCACCAGCAAGCTGTCGCGCGAGCACACGGTGGCCCATCCGGTGCCCGGACTCGTGGTCGTGGCCGGCGGCAAGTACACGACCTACCGGGTGATGGCCAAGGACGCGGTGGACGAGGCGGTGCACGGCCTCGACCAGCGCGTCGCCGAGTGCGTCACCGAGGACATCCCGCTGCTCGGCGCCGAGGGCTACCGGGCGCTGTGGAACGCGCGAGCGCGGATCGCGGCGCGCACCGGCCTCCATGTGGTGCGTGTGGAACACCTGTTGAACCGGTACGGGGCCATGGCCGAGGAACTCCTCGACCTCATCGCGGAGGACCCGACCCTCGGCGAGCCCCTGCCGGCCGCCGAGGACTACCTCCGGGCCGAGATCGTCTACGCCGCCTCGCACGAGGGCGCCCGTCACCTGGACGACGCCCTGACCCGGCGGACCCGCATCTCCATCGAGACCTTCGACCGGGGCACCCGCAGCGCCCGCGAGGCCGCCGAGCTGATGGCACGGGTCCTCGGCTGGGACAAGGACCAGATCGAGCGCGAGGTCCAGCACTACGAGAAGCGGGTCGAGGCCGAGCGGGAGTCCCAGCGCCAGCCGGACGACCTGACGGCGGACGCGGCCCGGCTGGGGGCGCCGGACATCGTGCCGTTCTGACCGCCGCTTCGCCCGTATCACTCGAACGGGTGTCGTGAGCTGGGATCTTCGGTCGCGGCCCGGCCGTTCTACCGGGTGCGGGGACAGAACTCGGCGGCGAGCAGGGCCGGCTCGAGCGTCGGGTCCGTGACCCCGTCCGTGTTCACCCGGAAGGTGAGGACACGACGACCGTCGACGGTGGCCGCGCTGCGCACGTAGCTGCCGGAGATGCGGCCGTTGTGCCCCCACACCGTGGTCCCGCACGGCAGCCTCACCGGGAACAGCCCCATGCCGTACGAGCCATGTGCGGCGCGGGTGTCGAGCATCTCGCGCAGCCAGTGCGGGGGCAGCAGTCCGCCGCCGAGCAGGGCCGCGTAGAAGCGGTTCAGATCGGCCAGGGTGCTCACCAGCTCACCCGCCGCGCCGGCCACGCGCGGGTCGAGCTCGGTGACATCGGAGCCGTCGGCGGCGTAGGCGCGGCCGTGCGGCGCGGGAAGCGACGCACGGTCACCCGGGAACGAAGTACCGGTCAGGCGAAGGGGATTGATGATGCGGCGCTCGGCCTCGGCGGCGTACGAGTGGCCGGTGACCTGTTCGACGATCATGCCGAGCAGTACGTAGTTGGTGTTCGAGTAGGCGAAGCGGCCGCGGTGGGCCGGGGGATGGGTGAGTGCGATGCGCAGGGCCTGAAGAGGAGTCACGGGGACGGTGCCCCCGGTCGCCGAGGTGAAGTCGTAAAGGCCGCTGGTGTGGCGGAGCAGGGCACGCAGCGTGATTCGGCGGCCGTCGTTGCCCGCGCCGCGCACCAGGCCGGGCAGGTGGTCGTCGACGGAGTCGGACAGGGACAGCCGGTGCTCGGCGGCGAGTTGCAGGACGACCGTCGCGATGAACGTCTTGGTGATGCTTCCGGCGCGGAAATGATCGGAACGGGCAATTCCGTTTCCGGCATCCGTGAAACGTGAACCGGTCGCGTCGTCGGCGAGCAGGGCGGCGGCCGGAGCGCCGCCCCGGGTCACGAGGAGGGTGAGCGCGGTGTCCGAGGCCTGGATGGCAGGGCTTCGGGCGGCGACCGGGGTCGGCCCCGGCAGGCCGGTCTGGGCCATCCCGAGGAGCGCCAGGGACACGGGTACGACCAGGAGTGTCCGAGGTGTCCGGGGCCGTGGCATCGGCGGGTCCTTCCTTGTCGCGGCTCATGATGAGGCACGTTTCTGTGCGCGGGAGCAGGGCGCGGGCCGAGCCGGCGACAGGGTGCGGAGGGATGTGCGGAAGTCCGATTACGGGGTAGTCGGTGGGTGCGGGAGCAGGTTGCGGGGCGGTCGGGTGAGTGCGGGGTGCGGCCGTCGGTGAGCCGTCGGCGGGGTCCGGGCGTCTCACTGGCTGAGCTGTTGCGGTTCCAGGGGGCCCCAGGGCGTTGGGCACTTGTCGGGTGAGGGACAATGGAGGCTCTGTCAGGGCGGGTTGCATGAGGGGACGCATGTCGGAGGCGGAGCGGGCGGGAGCATCCCGTCAGGACAAGAGCGAACGTCTCCTCGCCGGGCGGTACCGGCTGGGGGATGTTCTCGGCCGCGGCGGCATGGGCACGGTGTGGCGCGCCGAGGACGAGACCCTGGGCCGCACGGTGGCCGTGAAGGAGCTGCGATTCCCGTCGGCCATCGACGAGGACGAGAAGCGCCGGCTGATCACGCGCACGCTGCGGGAGGCCAAGGCCATCGCGCGGATCCGCAACAACGGTGCGGTGACGGTCTTCGACGTCGTCGACGAGGACAACCGGCCGTGGATCGTGATGGAGCTCATCGAGGGCAAGTCCCTCGCCGAGGCCATCCGCGAGGACGGACTGCTCACGCCGAAGCGCGCCGCCGAGGTGGGCCTGGCCATCCTCGACGTGCTGCGCTCGGCGCACCGTGAGGGCATCCTGCACCGGGACGTGAAGCCGTCGAACGTGCTGATGTCCGACGACGGCCGGGTCGTGCTCACCGACTTCGGCATCGCACAGGTGGAGGGCGACCCGTCCATCACCTCGACCGGCATGCTCGTCGGCGCGCCCTCCTACATCTCGCCGGAGCGGGCGCGCGGCCACAAGCCCGGACCCGCGGCGGACCTGTGGTCGCTGGGCGGTCTGCTGTACGCGTCGGTCGAAGGCGTGCCGCCGTACGACAGGGGCTCCGCGATCGCGACGCTCACCGCCGTGATGACCGAGCCGGTCGAACAGCCGAAGAACGCGGGTCCGCTGGAGAACGTGATCTACGGCCTGCTCGCCAAGGATCCCGAGCAGCGGCTCGACGACGCGGGTGCACGGGCGATGCTCAACGAGGTGCTGCACGCGCCCGAGCCCGAGCAGAGCGTGCCGGAGCCGCCGGACGCGACGAAGGTCGTGGCCATGCCGCCCCTGCCGGAAGAGCCGGGGCGGCGGGGTGCGGGCGGCCTCGGTTCCGGTGCCAGGAAGGGCGAGGAACCCGCGGAGCGGCTGCGCGGGGCCCTGCGTTCGGTACGCAAGGCCGCGACCGCGGCCGGGGCCGCCACAGCGGCGGCCACCTCGGCGGCCACGGCCCGCGCCAAGACGGTCGGCGGCCCGGATTCCTCCCGGGCGGAGGAAGCCGCCAAAACGGCCTCCCCGCGCACGGGTGCGGGGTCCGGCGGGGCTGCCGACACGGTCGACGGCAGCTCTGTGCCGTCCGCCTCGGCGGGTTCGTCCGTGCCCGGTGCGCCGTCCGTGCCGGGGCAGTCGGGCAGTCGTGACGGTACGTCGGTGAACTCCAGTTCGGACGGGGGTGCCGGAGCGGCGGGTGCCGCCGGTACGCGGAGTGCCTCGGGGTCCGGGTGGCCGGTGGCCCCCGAGCGCCCGGCGCGCCCGGTGCCGAAGGCCTCGCTGACGGACGTCGTCCCTCTGCGGACGTTGGTGGTCCTCGCGGTGGTCGTGGCGCTGGTCGTGATCGGCATCGTGCTGGCCCTCACACTCGGCGGCGGGGACGACAAGGGCTCCAACGGCGCCAAGAGCAACGGCAGCAAGGCGACCGCTTCCAGCGGGGCGACGTCCGGAAGCGGGAAGGGCGGCGGCGACAGCAAGGGCGGCGACGACTCCGCGCACACGGACAGCGGCGACAAGTCGGGCTCCGACTCCGGGTCCGGTTCAGGGGACGGGAACGCCTCTTCGGGGACGGACGCGAGCGCGAGCACGTCGGCCGGTTCGAGCGGTGACGGCAAGGAGTCGGGCTCGGGTTCGGGTTCCACCTCCGTCACGACGTACAAGAGCGGCCAGGGCTTCTCGATCGGGCTGCCGAAGGGGTGGAAGTTCCAGTCCCAGGACGCCGCGGGAGCCCGGTTCGCGGGTCCCGACGGGCAGAAGCTCCTCGTCGGCTGGACGGACACGCCCAAGGACGACCCGGTCGCGGACTGGGAGAACCAGGAGCGCTATATGACGCGCTCCCAGTACTCGAAGGTGCGCATAGAGCAGGTGGACTACCGAAGGTGGAACACGGCCGACTGGGAGTTCACCTATGTGGACGGCGGCACCAAGTACCGGTCGATCGACCGCGGTTTCGTCGTGAACCCGCATCAGGGGTACGCGTTGATGTACACGGCGAAGGCCTCCGCGTGGGACAGCGCTCTGCGCAAGCACACGTGGAAGACGCTGACCGAGACGTTCCAGCCGAAGTCGTGACGTACCGCTCGCCGAGGTGACGTTCCGCCACGAAGGGGAGCCCGAGATCTCGCATCACCGCTCTGCGGGTTGCCTCGGGCACGTATCGTGAGTGGTTGCGGACCGAACGAAGCCACAACGGAACGCACGGCGAACGGAATTGACCAACCGGTCGGCTGGGGGAAGCATCGTGGACGACTATGCGGGACGGGTACTCGCCGACCGCTACCGCCTGCCTCTGCCACCGTCCGACGAGTACGAACTCGCCGAGAGCCGGGCCTTCGACACCTACAGCGGGCAGGAAGTCCTGGTACGGCAGGTGCCGTTGCCGGAAGTCGTCGAGGCCGAGGTGCTCGACGCGGACGGGCTGCCCGACGGGTTCGTGGCCCGGGACGGCGGGGTGCGGCGGGCATCCGCCCGGACCACGCGCCGGCCCACCGAACCGGCGGTGCGGCGCGCGATCGAGGCAGCGCAGGCCGCCGCGCAGATCCCCGACCATCCCCGGCTCGACCAGGTCTTCGACGTGTTCGCCGAGGGCGGGTCGCTGTGGATAGTAAGCGAGTTGGTGCCCGCGAGGCCGCTGGCCGCGCTACTCGCCGAGAAGCCGCTCAGCCCCTACCGGGCCGCCGAGGTCGCCGCGGACGTCCTGACCGCGCTTCGGGTCCTGCACGCGCACGGATGGGTGCACCGGAACATCACCGTGCGCACGGTGCTCGTCTGCGACGACGGCCGCGTCCTGCTCACCGGACTGGCGGCCGGGGCCGCCGAGGAGGCGCTGTGCGGGTACGACCCGGTGCCGGCGCCGGAGGACGACTTCAGGACTGAGCCCGGGTCCGGCCCCCGCGCCGGGCAGCCGGGGAACGGCGGTCCGGCCGGAGCGGGCGCGGGCGCTTCCCGGGGTGCCGCCGGAGGCGGGCCGAGTCCTGCGGGCGGGCGAGGTCCCGCCGGTGGCATCGGATTCGGCGGTGCCGCGCGTGGTGTCGCCGTGGCGGCCACGAGCGGCGCCGATGCCGAAGCGGCCCGGCGGGCGGCGATCGAGGCCCGCGCGGAGCAGGGAACGCCGGTTCCGGGGACGCCCACGGCGGGCCGGGGCCCGCGTGCACTCGAAGCGGGTGGTCCGGCGGGTCCGGGCGGTCCGGCGGGAGCGAGCCGTCCGGCGGGAGCGAGCCGTCCGGCGGGAGCGGCCGGGCGAGGTGGCGGACCGGAGACGGGCGAGGGAGCGGAGGACGCAGGGGACGACATCCGCGCCGCGCGCGCCGGAGCCATCGCCGCGTACCGTGCCGGAGCACGCGCCGCAGCCCGCGTTCAGGGGGAAGAGCGGGGCGACCCGCTCGCTCTTCCGGCACCCCGGCCCTCGGCACCCGGTGAGCAGGGCGAGCAGACCGGCCAGGACAGCCGGTACGGCACCTCCCCGCACTCCACGCAGGCCCAGGCCTACGCCCCGCCGCAACTGTCCGGCCAAGGCGGGCAGCAGCGCCCGCACGCCGCGCCTCCGGGGCAGATAGCGGACCCCTACGGAGTCGGCGGGACGAACAGGCACGGGGTTCGGCCGCGTCCTGCCGGAGCCGTCGACGGGGACGACGGCCAAGGACGCCCCACACTCCCCTCGGGATCGGGATCGGGATCGGGATCGGGACTGGGACCGGGATCGGTCGGCAGGCCGGCCCCGGGTGCCACGGGGTACGACAACCCCGCGCTCGTGCCCGGCCAGGGGTCCTACCCCGCAGGGCACGGCGGCCGTCCGGGCGTCCCGGCCCCCGGACAGCCCCTCGACAACGACCGGGTTCCGGACAACGGCCGGTTCTCCGGCGGCTTCCAGGCTTCCGGCCACACCCAAGTGCCCGGACATCCCGTCGGGTTCACCGACTCCGGCCTCGTCCGCGTACCCGGCGCCGCTACGGCCCCCGACCACACCCGGGTTCCCGGCGCCCCGGGGAGCCCCGCCACCGCCTCGCACAACCCCGAGCGCCGCGGCGGCGGTTGGGGTGAGCTGGTCGTCGGGACGCCGCCGCGCCGAGGGCCGGCCACCGCGCTCGCGGCGGAGCGGGCCCGGCAGGCACGGATGGCCGTGGTCGGACCGGTCACCGAGCGCTGGGCGCCGGAGCAGGCCGGACCGGTGCACGAGAACTGGCAGTTGGCCGCCCCGATCGGACCGGCGACCGACCTGTGGGCGCTGGGCGCGCTGCTCTTCCGCGCCGTGCAGGGACACGCTCCGTACCCGGAGGAGAACACCGCCGAGCTGGTGCAGCTGGTGTGCGCCGAGCCGCCCGCCTTCGCCGAGGAGTGCGGGCCGCTGCGGCCCGTGGTCGAGTCGCTGCTGCGCCAGGACCCCACCGAGCGGCTCGACTTCGAGGAACTGCGCGGCTGGCTGCGGTCCCTGGTGCGGTCCGCGCCGGAGCCCGAGGCCGGGACGCATGTCGTGCCCGCGCCGCCCGTCGACCCGAGCCGGCTGCCGATCGTACGGCGCCGGGGCGAGCTCGTCCGCAGACGCCGTGCCGGGCTCCCCGCGACCAGCCCGCACGCCCGCCACAAGCGCGCCAGGCAGGAGAGTTCGGCGCGGCCGCGCCGGCTGGGCCGGAACCTGCTCCTGCTGGTCCTGCTCCTGCTGGCCGCGGCGGTCGCGTACGCCGTGGTCTTCATGCCCAAGTCGGACCGGAGTGGCACGGGAGACGGCCGGACCGGCGCCGCCGGACAGGTCGGCCCCGCCCCCGACACCAGCTCCGAAGCCACGTCGAGCAGCGAGCCGCGCCCCGACCAGACCTCGCCGGACCCCGGCAACAGCCCTTCGGGGAAGTCCAGGTCGACCTCCTCGCACACCACCACCGATCCGGACGTCGCCCAGGGGTTCACGCTCCGCAAGGACCCCGATGGATTCCAGGTCGCCGTGGCGAGCGGCTGGAACCGTTCCCCGAGGAACGGCAGCGGCCAGATCATCTACTCCCAGGGGGACTTCGAGCTCATCGTCGTACCCGGGCGGGACGGCACGGCCACGTACGGCAGCGACCCGATGACCTACCAGCGGGAGAACGAGAAGGAGTTGCAGCCCTTCCGGGACTCGACCTGGGCCACCTCCAGCGGGATGCGGCGGATCGACGTGGGCGGCAAGGCGATGGCCGAGGGCCAGTTCACCTGGCAGGACTCCGCGGGGCGCTCGCTCTATGTGCGCAACCTCGCGATCCTCGTCGGCGGCCACTACCACGTGGTGCAGGTACGCGGCCCGGATGCCGAGCGCGACGAGGTGACACGCCTCTACGAGCAGGCGTCGTCGACCTACCAAGTCACGGGCTGAACAACCCTTTTGCGCACCGGACGCCGCGTTTGCGCAGGCGAGGACGTCTGAACACCGAACGGTTCCCTCCCGTACAAGGAAGGGACAACCGTCACAGTGCGGTCTCCGTACGACCCCGCTTGTTCCCTGAGTGGGTACCGCTCTTTAGTCTGACCCTGTCAATACCATTGCGGGGAAACGTGAATCAGATTCAGGGCCTGCTCCTCGCGGGCCGCTACCGGCTTGTCGACTCCATCGGCAGCGGTGGCATGGGCCGGGTTTGGCGCGCCCATGATGAGGTGCTGCACCGCGCGGTCGCGGTCAAGGAGCTGACCGCCGCGCTGTACGTGGCCGAGAGCGACCTGGCCCGGCTGCTCGCCAGGACCCATGCCGAGGCGCGGGCCGCGGCCCGGATCAACCACTCGGCCGTCGTCACCGTCCATGACGTGCTGGAGCACGACAACCGGCCGTGGATCGTCATGGAGCTGGTCGAGGGCAACTCGCTGGCCGACGAGGTCAAGGCGCAGGGACGCCTCGAACCGGCCGAGGCGGCGCGGATCGGGTTGTGGGTGCTGCGCGCGCTGCGCGCCGCGCACGCGGCCGGTGTGCTGCACCGGGACGTGAAGCCGGGCAATGTCCTGCTGTCGACCGACCGGCGCGTGCTGCTCACCGACTTCGGGATCGCGCAGGTCGAGGGTGACACGACCATCACGCGCACCGGCGAGATCGTCGGTTCCGTCGACTACCTCGCGCCCGAGCGGGTGCGCGGCCACGACCCCGGTCCGGCCGCCGACCTGTGGGCCCTCGGGGCCACGCTGTACACGGCGGTGGAGGGGCGGTCGCCGTTCCGGCGCACGTCGGCGCTGTCGACCATGCAGGCCGTCGTGGACGAGGAGCTCACGCCTCCGCAGTACGCCGGTGCGCTGGAGCCCGTCATCGTCTCGCTGCTCTGCAAGGACCCCGCGGGACGCCCCGGCCCGGACGAGGCCGAGGAGATGCTCGCCGAGGCCGCGGAGGGCCGCCGTCCGAGGACGGCACAGGCGTATGTGCCGACACAGCATGTGGACACGAGTGGGGGACGCGACCCTTCCGACGGAGGCGGGATACACGGGGCCGGGGCACATGGGGGCGGAACCCATGGTGGTCAGAACCACGGGGGTACCGCCCACGCCGGTCTGTCCTACGGTGCACCGACCACGGGCGGCCACGGCCATGGAACCGGCGTCACCACACAGGGGGGCACGCCCCAGGGCGGCGGTCCCGCCGGGACCAGGTACCAGCTCCTGCCCGGCCCCGAGCCCCGCAAGCGTCGGCGGGGCCGCACCATCGCCCTCGTCCTGGTCATGGCCGCGCTGGTCGGCGGCGGCGGTGCCGTAGCCATGCGGTACGCGGACAACTGGCGGCGGGCCGGCGGCGACTCGGCCGACTCCGTCGGATCAGGCGGGAACAAGGGGGGCGCCACCGGCAAGCCCAGCGGCGGGGCCACGGACGGCGGGTCAGGAACCGCCACCGGCGCCCTCCCCGCGCACTGGGTGAGCGTGGACGACCCCGACGGCTTCAACATCGCCCTTCCCGGCAAGAAATGGAAGCGGAAGGCCAACGGCTCCCAGGTCGACTACACCCCGGACGGCGGCGAGCACTTCGTCCGCATCGCCGTGGACGACTCACCGGACTTCCCGGATCCGTACAGCCACCAGCTGGACCTGGAGGAGCAGTTGACGAAGCTCCAGGACTACGCGCGGGTGAGCCTCGAGGCGAACACGTTCCGGGACTGCCACGGCTCCCTCTGGGACTTCACCTGGACCGCGCTGCCGAAGCAGACGCCGTTCCCGGGGCAGCGTCGCGCCATTGAGCAGACCTACCTCGGCCGGAACGGCGTCGAGTACGCGATCTACATGTCCTCGCCCGCCGCGGACTGGGACACCGCGCTTCAGCAGTTCAAGGTGATCCTGCGCAGCTGGAACCCCAAGGCCTGATAACACCTACGGCGACGTCATCGCTCCGGAGCGCCGCCGTCCGGTGGGGCATGATGGGCCCATGGGGACCGAGGGGGAGAACGTCCGTGTGATCGCGGGTCGTTACCGGCTGGAGGCCAGAATCGGCCGGGGCGGCATGGGCGTCGTCTGGCGTGCCACCGACCAACTGCTCGGCCGCCGGGTCGCGGTGAAGGAGCTGGCCTTCGACGACTCGCTGTCGGCGGAGGAGGCCCGGCTCCAGCGCGACCGCACCCTGCGCGAGGCGCGGGCCGTCGCGCAACTGCACCACCCGCACATCATCGTCGTCCATGACGTCGTCGAGGACGACGAACGCCCGTACATCGTCATGGAGTTGATCGACGGCGGCTCGCTCGCCGAACGGATCTCGGCGAACGGGCCGGTCGACGCGCGCGAGGCCGCCCGCATCGGCATCGACCTGCTCGGAGCGCTGCGCCGCGCGCACGACGCCGGCGTCCTGCACCGCGACCTCAAGCCCGCCAACGTCCTCGTCGAAGCGGGCACCGACCGCATCGTGCTCACCGACTTCGGGATCGCCCAGGTCGCGGGCGCGACGACGCTCACCGAGACCGGCGCGTTCGTCGGCTCGCCCGAGTACACCGCGCCCGAACGGATGGCCGGTGCCCGGACCGGCCCCGAGTCCGACCTGTGGTCGCTCGGCGCACTGCTGTGCACGGTGCTGAGCGGAGCGTCGCCGTTCCGCCGCGACTCGCTCGGCGGCATCCTCCACGCGGTCGTCGTCGACGAGATCCGTCCGCCGGCCCAGGCCGCACCGCTGCTGCCCGTCGTACGAGGGCTGCTGGAGCGCGATCCGGAGCGGCGGCTCGACGCGGCGGAGGCGGAGCGGATGCTGCGCGCCTTCCGGGACACCGGCCGTACGCCGCGGCTGTCGGTCCCGTACACGCCGACGCGGCGGGACGTACCCCTGCACAGACCCGCGCCCGAACCGTCGCCGGGCTCTCCCGCCACCCCGGCGGACCAGCCGCCCAGGCAGTCCACGCGCAGTCTCCTCGTCGCCGCCGCGCTGGTCGCCGCGATGGCCGGGGCGGGGGTGTCGGCGGCCGCGCTGCTGATGGGCGGAGGCGGCGGTGACGGCAAACCGGCCTCGTCGAGTTCGCCGGGCACGTCACGGACGTCGAGCACGTCGTCCACGTCACGGACACCGCATACGTCGTCCCCGGCGTCCGGCACGCTCCCGTCCCCGCCCGCGAGCGCCGACCCCACCGTCACGGTGACCCGGCGGCAGACGTCGGCCGCCACCCCCCGCACGGCACCCTCGGGCTACCGCACCGCGTCGGATCCGAACGGCTTCTCGCTCGCCGTGCCCGACGGCTTCACGCGGGATCCGCAGGGGGAGCGGATCTTCTACATGTCGCCGGGTGAGACCTTCCGCCTCGGCATCAAGGTGGCCGACCCCGAGACGGGCGGTCCGCTCGGTGTGATGCGCCGGGCGGACGCCGACGGGCCCTCCAGCAACCCCGGCTATCACGACGGCACGGTCGCCAGGACGACCCACGACGGACACCCCGCCGCGCTCTGGGAGTTCACCTGGAACGGCTTCAGCGCGGCGGAGGGCGCACGGCACACCTACGACGTGTGCTGGGAGGAGGGCGGCCGGATGTACGACGTCTGGGTCTCCGCGCCGGTGGGCCGGGTGACGGAGGCGAAGGAGTACTTCGACGTGGCGGTGGATACGTTCGTGGCCTCATGAAGCCCGTGGCCCCGTAAGGGGAGATAAGGGATGGCGTGCGTCACGGGTCTGTGACCGGTGGGCGAAGAGGCTGGATGGGGAGGCGC
This sequence comes from Streptomyces sp. NPDC005784, assembly GCF_042871525.1. Taxonomy (NCBI): domain Bacteria; kingdom Bacillati; phylum Actinomycetota; class Actinomycetes; order Kitasatosporales; family Streptomycetaceae; genus Streptomyces; species Streptomyces sp. NPDC005784. Next base: position 416,796 of record NZ_JBIAIQ010000004.1, on the reverse strand, counting down.
CCGCCGCGATACAGATGGACGTATGAGCGACGACGGGGGAGTCCCTCACGGGGGCGACGAGCCGACGAGTTTCGGTCTGCAACCACCGAGACCCGCGGCGCAGATCCGGCAGCCGGGGGTCACGGTGCCGGGCCGGCAGTCGGAGGCGGCGGTGCCGGACCGGCCTCGGGAGGCCGCGGTGCGGGGCGGGCAGCCGGGAGCCGTGCTGCCGGGCGGCCCGCCGGGAGCCCCGGTCGCCGTCCCGTACCCGGGCAATCCGTATGCCACGCCCGTCCCGGCAGTCCCGGACCAGCCGGAGGCTCGCGGACCGGAGCCCTCGCGGGAACCGGGAGCGGGCCGGCTCGTCGCCGGGCGCTATCGCCTGCTCGCCAAGCTCGGACACGGCGGCATGGGCACGGTGTGGCGGGCCGAGGACGAGACCGTCGACCGTGAGGTCGCGGTCAAGGAACCGCGGGTCCCGGACCATCTTCCCGATCGCGAACGGGCCACCGCGTACGAGCGGATGCGGCGCGAGGCGCGCGCGGCGGCGCGGCTCGACCGTCGCTCGGCGTAGTGCTCTATGCCGCCACCGAAGGCGTCTCCCCCTTCCGGCGCAGCAACACGCCCGCCACGCTTCAGTCGGTTCTCAACTCCGCGCCGGCCGCGCCCGCTTCGGCGGGAGTCCCGCTCGCGGAGGCGATCAACGGCCTGCTCAGCAAGGAGCCGTCCCACCGGCCAGGGGCGGCCGAGGTCCGACGCCTCCTGGAGGAGGCCGTACGACCACCCGCCCCGGCGCCGACACAGGTCACGCGGATCGAGGGCCCGGACGGACCCGGAGGGCCCGGCGGCAGGGTCTTCCGCGTCGGCCGCAGGGCCCTGATCGGCCTCGGAGCGACGGTCGCCGCCGTGGTAGCCCTGGCCGCGGTGGCGGCGTACCTGGTGATCGCGGACCCGTTCGCCGGTCCGCTGCCCGACGGCTGGCGGAAACGTCATGTGGCGGACGTCGCCGCGACGCTGGGGGTGCCCGCCGACTACCAGAAGGGAACGCCGGACCGGACGTCGGACAAGGGGCACTGGGTCACGTACACCGACTGGAGCGGAAGCATCACGATCGGGCTGAGCCTCTCCAGGAAGTCCGAGGACGCCACCAAGCAGATCAAGGACTCGGCGAGGGCCGAAATGTACGCGGACGACGGTGGGTTCAAGGCGAGCGGCTCGTACTCCCTGAGCATGCCCGCCGGTCCGAGGACGACCCCGGACGCCAAGGCGACGTACCGGGGCAGGGAGTCCGCCGAGAACACGGCGAAGTACATGACCACCGACACCCAGAATCCCCGCCCCCGCGAACTCAGGCTCTTCTACTACAAGTCGAGGGCCGGCGACATGTACAGGCTCACGATCAGCTATCCGGGCGAGGGCGACTTCACCGCGCGGGGCCGTGAGGTCGCCGACGCGGCGATCGCGAACCTGGACATCGACAGGCCGTGATCGAACCCGCCGGCGCCGTGCGGGCGGCGGCCCTCTCGTCCCCGGTGACCGGACTGTGACCGGAGAAACGATCCCCCGGTGATCGTCGGATCGACAACGCCCTGATCAGCGTATTCGCTGCCAGTGATCACTGGCGGTGTGTGAGTACTCCGTGAAAGGCCATTACCGACGGGTACCCAAAGGGAGCGAGCGGGCATACCCTGCGGCTCATGACGGACTCGCAGGCCGCGGAGCAGGCCACGGAAGACACCGGCACCGACGAGACGGCCGGTACCGACGCGGCGGCTTCCGCTCCCACGGAGGCCGCCGCGACGCCCGCCGCCGAAGCGATCGCCGGCGCCGACGCCGACGCGTCGGTCGAGGCGGACGCCAAGACCGGACCGAAGGCGGGCACGGACGAAACGTCGGCTGTCGCGGGAACGCCTGCCGACGGGGAAACGTCAGCCGCCGCGGAAGCGGCAAGTGCGGGCGGGACCGCCCGTCCGGATGAGACCGTCGGTCTCGGGGACACCGCGACCGGCGACGGCATCGCGACCGACGACGACACCGCGGAGGGCGAAGGCGGTGCGGGCGACACCGCGACCGGCGACGACACCGCGGACGCGTCCGCCACGCCCGTTGCCGTCGGCACCAACCCCCTCGCTCCCGCCCCGGCCGGCGCCCGTACCGCCGTCGACGTCGTGACCCCCGAGCTCGTCGCGCAGCTCACCAAGGGTGTGGCCGGGTCCGGGCGGACCGCCAACCACACCCCGTTCACCGGCGAGAAGCTGGCCGACGTGCCCGAGTCCACGCCGGAGGACGTCGAGAAGGCCTTCGAGCGGGCCCGTGCCGCCCAGGTCGCCTGGGCGGCCACCCCGGTACGGCAGCGCGCCGCCGTCCTGCTCCGGTTCCACGACCTCGTGCTCGCCCGGCAGGCCGAGGTGCTGGACCTCATCCAGCTGGAGACGGGCAAGGCCCGGCTGCACGCCCATGAAGAGGTCCAGGCCGTCGCGGTCGCCGCGCGGCACTACGGACGCAAGGCACCCTCGTATCTGCGTCCCAAGCGGCACGCCGGCGCGGTCCCGACCCTCACCAAGGTCACCGAACTGCGCCACCCGCGCGGTGTGGTCGGGCAGATCGCGCCCTGGAACTACCCGCTGGAGCTGTCGGTCGGCGACGCGCTGCCGGCCTTCGTCGCGGGCAACGCGGTCGTCATGAAGCCCGACACCGAGACCTGCCTCACCGCCCTGTGGGCGCGTGACCTGCTCATCGAGGCCGGGCTGCCCGCCGAGGTCTTCCAGGTCGTCATCGGGGACGGGCCGGTCGTCGGACCCGAGGTCGTCAAGCACGCCGACTACGTCTCCTTCACCGGGTCGACCCGGACCGGCCGCGAGGTCGCCCAGGGCGCCGCCGCCCGGCTCGTCGGCGTCTCCCTCGAACTCGGCGGCAAGAACGCCATGGTGGTCCTGGAGGACGCCGACCTCGACAAGGCCGCCGCGGGCGCCGTCCGCGCCTGCTTCTCCTCCGCCGGTCAACTCTGCATCTCCATCGAGCGGTTGTACGTCCACGAGTCGATCGCCGACGCCTTCGCGGAGCGGTTCGCCGCCCGGACCAGGGCCATGCGGCTCGGCACGTCCCTCGCGTACGGGGCCGACATGGGGTCACTGGTCGGGGAGCGGCAACTGGAGACCGTGACGCGGCATGTCGAGGAGGCCGTCGCCAAGGGGGCCAGGGTGGTCGCCGGCGGTGTCGCCCGGCCCGACATCGGCCCGTACTTCTACGAGCCCACCATCCTCGACGGAGTGGAGGCCCCGATGGCCGTCTGCGCCGAGGAGACTTTCGGGCCCGTTGTCTCCCTCTACCGGTTCAAGACCGAGGACGAGGTCGTCGAGCTCGCCAACTCCACGTCGTACGGCCTCAATTCGTCCGTCTGGACGAAGGACGGGCGGCGCGGTCGCGCGGTCGCGGCCCGGCTGCGGACCGGCACGGTGAACGTCAACGAGGGGTACGCACCCGCGTACGGCAGTGTCCAGTCGCCCATGGGCGGCATGAAGGACTCCGGCCTCGGCCGTCGGCACGGCTCCGAGGGCATCCTCAAGTACACCGAGGCGCAGACCGTCGCCCATCAGAGGCTGCTGCCGATGGCGCCGTCCCTCGGCATGGACGACGAGAAGTACGCGGCGTTCATGAGCCGGAGCCTGAAGCTCATGAAGGCGTTCCGGCTGCGCTAGTCCACGGCCCTTCGCGGGCCCTTGATCAACGATCCACGGTTCTCAAACAGTTCTCAAAACGGTTCTCGATGAGGAGAGCGGCACGTGTCACAGGAGAGCTCTGTCCAGGAACAGCCGGACGAGGGAACGGACGCAGGAACGTACGAGGGAACGTACGACTACGACGTCATCGTCGTCGGATCCGGCTTCGGCGGCTCCGTCACCGCCCTGCGGCTGACGGAGAAGGGATACCGCGTAGGTGTCCTCGAAGCCGGCCGGCGCTTCACCCGCGACACGCTCCCCAAGAACTCCTGGGACATCAAGAACTACCTCTGGGCCCCGAGGCTCGGCATGTACGGTATCCAGCGCATCCATCTGCTGGGCAATGTGATGGTGCTCGCCGGGGCGGGCGTCGGCGGCGGTTCCCTCAACTACGCCAACACCCTCTACGTACCGCCGAAGCCCTTCTTCGAGGACCCTCAGTGGAAGGACATCACCGACTGGGAAGGGGAGTTGAAGCCGTACTACGACCAGGCCCGGCGCATGCTGGGTGTGCGGCTCAACCCGACGATGACCCCGTCGGACGTGCACCTCAAGGCCGCCGCGGAGCGGATGGGGGTCGGCGACACCTTCCACATGGCGCCCGTGGGTGTCTTCTTCGGCGACGGACAGGACGCGGACGGGTCGGCCGGGGCGAAGCCCGGTGAGGAGATCGCCGACCCGTACTTCGGGGGCGTGGGGCCCTCCCGCAAGGCCTGCACCGAATGCGGCGAGTGCATGACCGGCTGCCGGCACGGCGCCAAGAACACCCTCAACGAGAACTATCTCCACCTCGCCGAGAAGGCGGGCGCCGTCGTCCATCCCATGACGACCGTCGTGTCCGTCACCGACGACTCGCGGGGCGGGTACGCCGTCCAGACCCTCCCGACGGACGAGCGGCGCAAGGGGGAGGGGCGGACCTTCACGGCGCACCGGGTCGTTCTCGCGGCCGGCACCTACGGCACCCAGACGCTGTTGCACCGCATGAAGGCCGGCGGACAGCTGCCGTACCTGTCGAAGAGGCTGGGCGAGCTGACCCGCACCAACTCCGAGGCGCTGGTGGGCGCGCAGACGGACAACCGCCGCTACCGCAAGGCGCACGGGACGCCCAGGGCCGACTTCACCCAGGGTGTGGCCATCACCTCCTCGATCCACCCGGACGAGAACACCCACATCGAACCCGTCCGCTACGGCAAGGGCTCCAACGCGATGGGCGGTCTGTCCATCCTCCAAGTCCCCTACGCGGAGGGCTCGTCGAGGGTGGCCGGATGGCTCGTCAACGCGGCGAGGCATCCGCTGCTGGTGCTGCGGTCGCTGTCCAACCGCCGCTGGTCCGAACGCACCATCATCGGTCTTGTCATGCAGTCGCTCGACAACTCCCTGACGACGTATCTGAAGCCGAAGGGCGCGGGCAAGGGGCTGTTGACGGCGCGTCAGGGTCACGGCGCTCCCAACCCCAAGCAGATCAGGGCCGCTTCGCAGGCCGCCTCCGTCATCGCGGAGGAGATCAACGGTTTCGCGGGCAGCAATGTCGGCGAGCTGATGGGCACCCCGCTCACCGCGCACTTCCTCGGCGGTTGCCCGATCGGCGCCGGTGCGGAGGAGGGCGTCATCGACCCCTACCACCGGCTCTACGGCCACCCGGGCATCTCCGTCGTCGACGGTGCCGCCGTCTCCGCGAACCTCGGTGTCAACCCGTCGCTCACCATCACCGCGCAGGCCGAGCGGGCCATGTCGTTCTGGCCCAACAAGGGCGAGGCCGATCCGCGTCCGGCGCCGGGAGCCGCGTACGAGCGTCTCAAGGCGGTGGAGCCGCGCCGGCCCGCCGTGCCCGCGGACGCCTTCGGCGCACTGCGGCTGCCGTTCCTGGGCATGCCGACGGTGCCGCCGAAGCCGTAGTCCCGTCCGGCGAGGGCCTTGGCCCCGGCCGGTGCGGGCTCTCCGGTCCCGGACAGCGAAAAGAAGGACCTGCGCCCCCCTCCGAGCGCAGGTCCTTCTCTTCTTGCGACTTCTCGCGGCTTCTTGCGACTTCTCGCCAGGCTGATGCCCGCGTCAGTCGTGCCGGGCCGTGTTACGCGGTCGCGCCACCGGACTTGCGGCGACGGACGACGACCAGCGCACCGGCACCGGCGACGACGGCGATACCGCCGGCGAGGCCGATCATCGGCAGGGCGGAGCTGGAGCCCGTCTCGGCGAGGCTGCCGTCGACCTGAGGTGTGTTGCCCTTGTCGGCCGGCTTGTCCGAGACCGGAACCTCGCCGCCTTCCTGCGGCTTGGTGCCGTCGGTGTCCGTGCCGGCCGCGACGATCTGGAACTTGTACGCGACCTCGCCGTAGCCGGTGCACTCCGCGTCGGCGTCGCCGTAGATGCTGGCGCCGAGGGAGAAGCCGGCGCCGACCGGGGCGCTGGACTTCACGTTGATACGGAGCGGGATGTCGACCTCGTAGTCGGGCTTGAGCTCGTCGGTGTAGCCGACGAAGCCGACCGCGTAACCCTCGGAGTCGACGTCCTCCCAGACCTTGTCGTCCGGGTTGTACGCCTGGAGCTGGACCTTCTTGCTCTGGAAGAGGTCCTCGCCCGCCTTGTCGGAGGACGCGCCGGCGAAGAAGCCGAGGTCGCTCAGGGTGGAGTCGGAGTTGTTCAGGACGCCCAGGGAGAACTTGTGCCAGCCGCTGCCCGCCGCGATCTTGCCGGGCAGGCCGCTGATGGACACCTGGACCTTGGAGTCCGAGCACTCGGACGGCTCGGGCTCCGGGGACTCCGACGCGGAGGCGGACGCGGACGCGGAGGCCGACGCCGAAGCGGAGCCGCTCGGGGCCGGAGCGGACTCGCTCGCGGACGCCGACGCCGACGCCGAGGCGGACGCGGAGGCCGACGCCGACTCGGACGGCGCGGGGGAGCTCTCGCTCGCGCTCGGCGAGGCCGACTCGGACGGGGACGCGGACACGCTCGCGCTCGGGGAGGGGGTTTCTTCCGCGAACGCGGCCGGCGCGACCGACAGCAACGCGAGCGGTGCTATGACAGCCGTCGCGGCCGCAGTGGCCATGGCACGGCGAAGCTTCATGAAGACCTCGTATGTCCAGTGCGCCGTGAACTCGCGGCGCGAATATGACGTATATGGGTGAGGCCTCCGCGTGTGGGGCGCGGGTGTGGCCGTTGGTTCTGCAGGTGTGACCGGCGAAACCTGAGAATGGTTGTCCTGCGACTCACAGAATTCTTATGTGGCCTGAGTCACACCCCTGCCCGGCTTGCGTACGTCCGTTCGAGCCGCCTACAAATGTGCTTCGTGTCTGAAAAGCAGCCCGGGGAAACCGGAGAGCCGACGGTTCCTGACGATGTGTGGGAACAGTTCGCGCGCGACAGCGAACGCGACATCCGCGACTCGGCCCCCAAGGAACCGTCCGCCCGGGCGCGCATGGTGACGGAGCGACTGCGTCTGCAGGACGCGCGGGAGGCCGAGCGGGCCGTCCGCCGGGCCGCCCGGAAGGAAGTACGGCCGGCCGCACAGCCCGAGGGCTGGCGTACGGGCCCCGCCTGGCGCGAGATGGACGGGCGCGCCGCCCGGCGCCGCAGACTGTGGGCGATCCTCGGGATCCCGCTCGCCGTCGCCGTGGCGGTCGTCGCGATGAAGCCGTCCCTGCTGCCCGGCGATCCCATCGGCACCTCGGCCAAGTCCCCCTCGGCCGGCCCCACGCTGCCGGACGAGACAGCGGCCCCGACCGCACCGCCCTCCGCCCCGGACTCCCGAACACCCACCAGGGAACACCCGTTCGCCGGATCGCCCGCGGAGCGCTGGGCCGACGGCGTGGCCGCCATCGTCGTCCCGAAGGCCACACCGGTCGGTTCGCTCACGAAACAGCAGGTGGCCACCGCGCTGCGGCAGACCAAGAACCTGCTCGTCGGGGCGAACCTCGATCCGGCGACCCTGCGCGGCGAGCGCCCCGAGGCGGCGATCGCCGTCCTCGACCCCAAGCAGCCCCGGATGGTCGACGACGTCAACCGCCGGCTGCGCGCGCCGGACAAGAAGCACGATCCCCTGGGCCTGTTCAGCCGCTTCGACCCCCACGAGGCAAACCTGGTCGGGCACGTGGTCAAGACGCGCGGCCGGATCACCTTCAAGGCGGGCAAGGACGCGTCCGTCGCCATCCACGCCGACTACACCTTCGTCTACCCGGTGTCCCCGGTCGGTGGGAACTCGACCGAGGTGACCCGCACCATCGTGCGCCGCGTCCTCGACGTCACGTTCTCCGACCCGAGGAAGTTCCGGGTCACCCCGGGCAAGTTGCTGATCCGTTATTACACGGAGGACATCGGCAACTCCGCCTGCGACGTCTACGACGGCTTCCTGCACCCGCGGTTCGTGTCGCAGTCGGTGTCGGCCACGCCCACCGACGCGTCGCCGAGCGGCCCGACCATCGACCCGTACGACCGCAGCCGTGACATCGAGCGCTCCGCCACGACCGACTGCGGCACGGTGTCCCGCGTCTGACCGCGTCCGCCGCGTCTGACCGCGTCCGTGCCCCGGCGTCCGTGCCTCGCGCACGGTGAAGGGCCCCGCGGGACGGATGTCCGCGGGGCCCTTCTTCCGACAGCACCGACGTCAGGGCGGCGCCGGTGACTCGAAGCGGCGTCGGGGGATGCGCCGCTGGTCGCGGGAGTGGCCGCCGGTCGTACGCGGTGGCACACGAGGGCGCGCACATGATGCCGGCCCTGAACGGTTTCCGTCGGACGGCCCCGGGCGTCCCCGGGGCCGACCGTTCTCTTGAATGACCGGCCTGCTGTCCCCTGCCGTCCGGTCACACCACCTGGAGCGACGTCCCACGACGCACGGCACGATCCGTACGTCTCATCGCTCCAGCGAAGCCACGCGTGGTTCCTTCGGGCCCGCCCCTGGCTGACACGGACACCAGAAGAAACGAAGTCCGCGGCACCCCGGTCACGCGCCGTACGGGTGAGAGGGAATGCGTACGTGCGTACGCCGGGTGCGGGCCCTGCGTACGCCGGACACGGGGCCCGGCGTCCCGGACGCCGCCGCCCGTCGGCGCACTCCGGATCCGGGATTCAGACCCGGCCGCGGCACAGTTCGAGCAGGGTCATGGCCAGAGAGGTGCCCGGCTTGCCGAGCGCGTCCCGGTAGTGGCCGAGGATCTCCATCTCGCGGGAGAGGTTCACCCGGCGGCCTCCGGAGGTGATCCGGGCCTCCTGGATGACGGCCGAGACGGCCATCCGTTCCTGCACGAGGCCGATGATCCGGTCGTCCAGGGCGTCGATGCGCTCGCGGGCACCGGTGATCACGTCGGCGGCCTCGTCGGTGCGGGCGCCGGTCTTGTCGAGTACGTCGGCCATGGTGGGGCTCCTCGGCGGAAGGGGTGCCCCGGAGCGGCAGGGCCCGGAAACGGCAGACGCCCCGGGCCTTGTCGGCCCGGGGCGCCTGGGAAGTCGCTTGTCAGTTGCTCAAGCAGCACGACCATGGCAGCCGGTGGGCCGGTTGCCATAGGTAAACAGGAAGGTCGTCTGCGTGAGCATGACGGCAGTATGCACGCCCGCGGGGGCGTCGGCCAAGCAGGGTTCGGATGATGAGACCCGGGCCGGGAACCCCGGCGGCGCCAGGCCCACCGCGGCCCCCGGTAGAATCGGCCGTACACACCCTTTTGCTCACCGCCGGAAGGCAGACCGTGCCAGAAGCGTCCCCCGCCGCCCCCGACACCGTCCTGGTCGTCGACTTCGGTGCGCAGTACGCCCAGCTCATCGCCCGTCGCGTCCGTGAGGCCCGGGTCTACAGCGAGATCGTGCCGAGCACCATGCCGGTCCAGGAGATGCTCGCCAAGAACCCGGCCGCGATCATCCTCTCCGGCGGTCCCTCGTCGGTCTACGCGGAGGGCGCCCCGCGCCTGGACCGCGAGCTCTTCGAGGCGGGTGTCCCCGTCTTCGGCATGTGCTACGGCTTCCAGCTGATGGCCACGACCCTCGGCGGCACGGTCGACAACACCGGCGCCCGCGAGTACGGCCGTACGCCGCTGCACGTCTCGAAGTCCGGCTCCACCCTGTTCGAGGGCACCCCGGACGAGCAGCCGGTGTGGATGTCGCACGGCGACGCCTGCTCCGCGGCTCCCGAGGGCTTCACCGTCACGGCCTCCACGGACGTCGTCCCGGTCGCCGCCTTCGAGAACGACGAGAAGAAGCTCTACGGCGTCCAGTACCACCCCGAGGTCATGCACTCCACGCACGGCCAGCAGGTGCTGGAGCACTTCCTGTACCGCGGCGCGGGCATCACCCCGACCTGGACCACCGGCAACGTCATCGACGAGCAGGTCGCCCTCATCCGCGAGCAGGTCGGCACCAAGCGCGCCATCTGCGGTCTGTCCGGCGGAGTGGACTCCGCGGTCGCCGCGGCCCTCGTCCAGAAGGCCATCGGCTCCCAGCTCACCTGTGTGTACGTCGACCACGGTCTGATGCGCCAGGGCGAGACCGAGCAGGTCGAGAAGGACTTCGTCGCCGCGACCGGCGTCCAGCTCAAGGTCGTGGACGCGGAGGAGCGCTTCCTCACCGCGCTCAAGGGCGTCTCGGACCCCGAGGAGAAGCGGAAGATCATCGGGCGCGAGTTCATCCGCGTCTTCGAGCAGGCCCAGGCGGAGATCATCGCCGAGGCCGCCGAGGGCGAGGACGTCGCGTTCCTGGTCCAGGGCACGCTCTACCCGGACGTCGTCGAGTCCGGCGGCGGCACCGGCACCGCCAACATCAAGTCCCATCACAACGTGGGCGGTCTCCCCGAGGACCTGGAGTTCCAGCTCGTCGAGCCGCTGCGCCAGCTGTTCAAGGACGAGGTCCGGATGGTCGGACAGGAACTCGGCCTGCCGGACGAGATTGTCCAGCGCCAGCCGTTCCCCGGCCCCGGCCTCGGCATCCGGATCGTCGGCGAGGTGACCAAGGAGCGTCTCGACCTGCTCCGTGCCGCCGACGCCATCGCCCGCGAGGAGCTGACCGCCGCCGGTCTCGACCGTGAGATCTGGCAGTGCCCGGTCGTCCTGCTCGCCGACGTGCGCAGCGTGGGCGTCCAGGGCGACGGCCGGACGTACGGCCACCCGATCGTGCTCCGTCCGGTGTCCAGCGAGGACGCCATGACGGCCGACTGGTCGCGGCTGCCCTACGAGGTCCTCGCCAAGATCTCGACGCGCATCACGAACGAGGTCGCGGACGTCAACCGCGTCGTGCTCGACGTGACGAGCAAGCCCCCGGGCACCATCGAGTGGGAGTAGTCCTCCCCCTTCAGGTCCGCTTGAGCGTGCGCACCGGCGCGCCGGGCTTCCAGACCTGGACGACCAGATACGTGTCGTCCTCGACGTAGGTCCGCGTGACCTCCGTCAGTTCGGTGCGGAAGAGGTGGAACGGCTCCGGCGGTTCCACCTCTTTCACGTACGCCGCCTTCGCGGGGACGTCGTCGCCCACCTCGACCGCCCGCCCGCTGATCCGCACGTCGCCGCCGCCCATGTCCGTGCCGGCCCCCGGATTCGCCTGGAGCGCGAAGCGCGGGTCGCGGCGCAGGTCGAGTGCCTTGAGGGAGTCCGGCATCATGCCGAGCCACAGTTCGCCGTCCAGGAAGCGCACCTCGATGCCGGAGGTGCGGGGCGAGCCGTCCTTGCGGAGGGTCGCGAGGACGTGGTGGGTGAAGGCGCCGAAGCGCTGTTCGACGGTGCCGGCGAGGTCCGGTTCTGCCGTGGAGAGAGCTGCCCAGTTCATGACCCGAGTCTGGCGCGTATACCCGACATCTTCTGTCGGGTATTGCCGGAGACCCTCTTTGGTCCTCTTTTTTCTCTCACGGAACACCCCTGTTCTCCTGCGCTGACCCCGGGTAACTTCCGCTCGTACCGATCGCGCCAGTGCTGGAGGACCTATGCAAGGGCCCACTCCGCCCCTGCCCCGCCCCACCGACCAGCTGCGCTTCGCCATGCCGCCGATGCACGAATCGACGGACGACGAACGGCGGCACCGCAAGGAGCGGCTGGCCGGCGCGCTGCGGCTGTTCGGACGGCTCGGCTTCGAGGACGGCGTCTCCGGACACATCACCGCGCGCGACCCGGAGTACAGCGACTGCTTCTGGGTCAACCCGTTCGGCATGCCGTTCAAGCACGTCACCGTGAGCGACCTGGTCATGGCCAACCAGGACGGTCAGGTGATCCAGGGTCGCTACCACGTGAACCAGGCGGCGTTCACCGTGCACTCCCAGGTCCACGCCGCCCGCCCCGACGTCGTCGCCGTCGCCCACTGCCACTCTGTGCACGGCCGCGCGTTGGCCGCCCTCGGTGATCTGCTCGACCCGATCACCCAGGAGAGCTGCGCTTTTTACGAGGATCACGCCCTTTACGACGCCTACTCCGGGGTCGCCGTCGACGCCGAGGAGGGCCGCAGGATCGCGTCCGCGCTGGGCAGCCGCAAGGCGCTGGTGCTGCGCAACCACGGGCTGCTGACCGTCGGGGACTCGGTGGACGCGGCGGCCTGGTGGTTCCTGTCCATGGAACGGTCGAGCCAGGTCCAGCTCACCGCGAAGGCCGCGGGCCGGCCCCTCCTCATCGACCACAAGCAGGCGGTCGCCACCCGCGAACAGCTCGGCGGCGACCTGGTGGCGTGGATCAACTACCAGCCCCTGTGGCAGGACATCAGCCGCGGCGAACCCGATCTCCTCAGCTAGGACTTGTCCGGTTATGGGTGGAGACGGGGGGCGGGAACGGCCATGGCGACGGCGCTAGAAGCCCCGTAGGACGGCCGCCTTCGTCAGGGCGAACTCCTCGTCCGTCAGAACGCCGTCGTGATGCAGCTCGCCCAACTCCCGCAGACGGCGCAGCAGTACGTCGTGATGGTCGGACGGCGTCGGCACCGTCGGTGCCGGCCGGTGCCGGTCCACGTGCGCTCCGGTGCGCGTGGAGGGATGCGGCAGCCGGGCCGTGACCGCGGTCGCGACCAGCGCGGTGAGCAGGTCGCGGCGGGTGCTGCCCCACAGGTCGAGGGCGTACGGGTCCTTCTCGGGCGGCAGCTTGGAGAACACCGCCTCACGTGTCACAAAACGGAGGAAACCGTCCTCGTAACCGGAGTTGGGCAGCCACTCGACCTGCACGAGGTCGCCCAGGGCGATGATCCGCGGCCCCGTGGCCCGCTTGACCCGGTCCGAGGTGTCCGCCCAGTCGATGCGTACCTGCGTCCCGTCGAAGGAGACCGTGCCGTCGCTGGAACGGACGGACACCGGGACGGGCGGCCCCGCGAGCAGATACGCCGTCGCCGGTTCCTTGGGGATCTGGTCCAGGAGCAGCGCGCGGCGGATCTCCTCGGCGACGTACTCGGCCACTCCGGAACGGTCGACGTCGACCGACAGCCTGTAGGGGTCCGCCGCGTCGGGCAGCCGGCCCCCGGTCGCCTGGAGCAGCGGGTCGGCGCCCTCGCGCAACCGCAACCGCAGTCGGCCACGCTTGCGTTCGGGTTCGTGGACGATGCCAGACACCGCCTCCAGAGGAACGGAGATCTCCCCGTATGTCTGCCGGAAAAGGGGCACGGTGCGGTGCAGACCCGGCGTGATCCTGACCGTGCTGCCGTCGAAGGCCCAGGTCCCGTCGCGCTGGATGATCTCGGCCATGGACGAATTGTCCCAGCCGGGTCAACAGGGAGTCCCTCGCTTCACCCGCCCCGAACCGACCTGACGCGTGCGCGCCGTGCTCGGTACGGCACAATTCGCTGTCATCACAGAACAGTTGTCAGGCAGGTGTGCGGCAGTCAGGCGTACGGACGCTCCGGTGTGCGATGGTCGGGCACATCAGGTCCGGCCGCACGACGGCCGGGCAGGTCCGGGTGCAGCGGATCAGGCCCTGCGGCCGGCCGGTGGGGCGTACCGGATTCCGGCCGCGCGGCGGCCCGACGGGTGCTTCGCGTCGTGGACGGTCGGGTGGTCGGGCGGGTACGGGCTTCGGGCTGTACGGCGGTCGGGCGTACGTGACGCTCCGGTGGTGTGGCGGTCGGGCGTACGTGACGGTCCGGTGGTGTGGCGGTCGGGCGTACGTGACGGTCCGGTGGTGTGGCGGTCGGGCGTACGTGACGGTCCGGCGGTGTGGCGGTCGGGCGTATGGGCGTTCCGGTTGTACGGAGTTTTCTGGCGCGGGAAGGCGGCAGTGGGCGTGGCGGTGCAGGAGGCGAGACACGGTGCGGGGCACGGTGCCGGGTCGGGTGCCGGGTCGGGCACCGGACAGGGTGGCGGGCGCGGCGGTGGCCCGGGTGGCGGGCCGGGCGGAGGCCTGGGCGGAGGGTCGGCCGTGCACGAGGGCGGTTGCACGTGCGGGGACTGCCCGCACGGGGCGCGTACGGGGCACCGGCGGGCTGTCGCCGCGTTCCTCGCCAAGCGGGACGCGCTGGCGTCCGGACAGGGGCTGCCCGCCGGCGTCGCGCACTCCGCCTCCGCGTCCCGGCAGTGGGTGTCCGACGAACTCACCCAGTCCGCGGACCTCGTCGCCGAACGCGGCCGACTCGAGGGCGAGGCATGGCTGGGCCGGCTGTGGCGGTACACCGCCCACACCGTCTGCGCCGGCGTCGTCGTCCTCCTGCTGGTTCAGGCGCTCACCGCGATCGGGGCCGGCTGGACGGCGGCACGGACGGCCGGGCTGCTCGCCGCGGTCGTCCTGGCCGGACTCCTGACGGGGGCGGCCTGGCTGCACCGGACGCGGGGCGGGGCCCTCGCGCCGGTCATCGGCGAGGACAACCGGCTCTCCACCTCCCGCGCGGTCGCCGGGAGCTGGGTGCTGCTCGTGGTGTACGCGGTGCTCGTGCTGGTGGGGCAGCTGGCGGTGGCCTCGGCGCCCGGCCGCCGGGACGAACTCATCGCCGGGCTCGAACTCGCGCGGGGCGCCGGTGTCGTGACCGTCGTCGCCGTGGTGTGTGGGGTCGCGGTGCTGGTGCGGCGGGTGGTCGGGCTGCGGGTGCTGGGGCAGCGACTGCAGAAGGTCCGCGCGGACCGGCCGCGCGCGGCGGACCTGCTGACCGACGACTCCGGGCGGGGCAGCTTCGCGGACATCCAGTACGTCGTGATCAGCGGGGTCGCTCTGGTCTTCGCGGCGGTGCGGCTGGCCCGGCGGCCGTCGCAGTTGCCCGATCTCCCGTGGGGGCTGGCCCTGTTGGTGCTCGTGTCGGCCGCGACCTACCTTGCCGGGAAGTACGCGGAGGGCGGCCGGCCGGTGATCCTCTCCGTCGTCCGGTCCCGTGAGGCGGGTGACCTGGACGCGCCCATTCGCACCGGGGACGACATCGAGATCCGGGGGGCCGGGTTCGTGCCGCCCGGGGCGCAGACCGCGGACCGGCTGTCGCGGATGGTCGTGCGGATCGGGCCGGTGCATGTGCATGTGCCGTTGGTGCCGATGTCCGGGGGGTTCAGCAATCCCACGGACGCGGTGCTGACAGTGCCTGTGCCGGTGGACGTGGAGCCGGGCCGGGTGGAGGTGCAGGTGGTCACGGCGGCGGGCGTCGAGACGAACCGCTACGAGATCGACGTGACGGACTGAGGAGAGGTCGGGGGCCGTTGGGGCCGGCCCTTCCGGCGTTCGACGAGCGGGGTCTGGGGCGGAACCCCGGCTACGGGAAGGGAAGGGGCGGAGGGGGCGAACGAAGGCTGTGGGGTGCCCGGGGTGGACGGGGTGAGTCGGCGCGTTCCGTGAGGTGGAGCCCGAAAAAAGGTTCCAGCCTCTGAGTAGGGGAACGGATTCGTACGTATGGTCTGTTGAGTGGTCAACGGCACGCGGGCGAAAGGCGGCGGAGAGCGATGACTCACGGTATGCGGACGGATACTCACACCCAGTATCTGGAGGAGAGGCGGGACTGGCGGGACACCGCTACCCGTTGTGCCCTGTTGCCACTCCGTCTCTTCCTGGGTGTCACCTTCATCTACGCCGGCCTCGACAAACTGACCAACAGCGCCTTCATGAAAGCCTCCGGATCGGGCTCGATCGGCGACATGATGCGCACGGTGCGTGATTCCTCCGCCATACCGGCCCTCGTCGACCTGTCCCTGAAGAGTCCCGTCGGCTTCGGCTACGCCATCGCGTTCGGCGAGCTGGCCGTCGGAATAGGCACCCTGATCGGCCTGTTCACCCGCCTCGCCGCACTGGGCGGCGCCTTCATCTCGCTCAGCCTGTGGCTGACGGTGAGTTGGGCCTCCGACCCGTATTACTACGGCAACGACCTGCCCTATCTGATGGCCTGGACCCCCCTCGTACTGGCGGGCGCCTCGATCTTCTCCGTGGATTCGGCTCTACGGGCCCGGCGCAGGCAACGCGCCGGGGCCTACCGCTAGGACCTGCCCCGGAACCGTCCTAGGAGTTCACGCCGCGCGGACCTCGGTCCGTGCGGCGTTTGCGTATGGCGTGGTTGACGGATGCCGCGGCGCCCGCCAGACAGAGGCCCACGACAACGACGGGGATGATCGCGAACCACTCTGTGTCCCACAAGCCGCCCGCGTCTCCGGCGTAGGCGACGCCCCCGGCGGTGAGGAAGAGGCCCGCCACCAGCTTTCCGGGCTGGAACTCATGACGTGGCACGGGCCACCTCCGCCTGGCCGACGCCGACCTGGAGGTCGAGGTCGAAGGTGCCGCCGTTCTTGCCGCCCGTCGTCGGAGGCAGGGTCACCTGCTTGTGCTTGCCCGGTTCCACGTCCACGTCCTTCTTGTTGTCACCCGGCAGCTGGATGTCTCCGACGCCCACCTCGACGGTGAGCCGCACGGTCGCGTCCTTGGGGACGATCACCTTCAGCCGGCCCGCGCCCACCTGCGCGTCGGTCTTCACCGTCTGCCCCTTGGCGAGGTCGACGCGGCTGAGGTCGAGGGTGCCCACGCCCGTGCCGAGGTCGTAACTCTTCCGTACGTCGGCTGCGGTCGCCGGAGTCCAGTTCGTCCGCACCCAGTGTGTGTCGATTTCCTTGGGCAGGGCCGCGGAGGCCGCGAGGAGGCCCGCCGTGATCACCGCGAGGAAGACCGTTCCCGCGCCCGTGCGGCCGCGGAAGGAGCTGAGGGCGATGCCCAGGCCGAACACGATGAGGGCGGCGGCCAGTCCGGCCTGAAGGCTGGTGCCGAGCGCCCGGTCGTGCCAGTTCAGGCCGGTGGTGAGGCCGCCCGCGAGGAGGGCGAGCAGGAAGACCCGGCCGCCTATGGGGCGGGGGCCGCGCTGCTTGTGCTCCCGTTCCGTGCGCGGGTCGGGGCGGGAGGTGCCGCGGGCGATGTTGAGCGCGGCCGCGACATCCCGGTCCAGGGTCTCCGGCGGGCCCCACATGTAGCCGGTACCACCGACGTGCGAACCGTCCTTGACGATCGGGTCGCGCCACCAGGAGGGATAGGAAGCGGGGACTGGCGGGGCCTGCGCCTCCGGCGGGGCGTCGGCGACGGCCTGCGCGGCGAGGGGGTCCGGGTCGGTGGCGCCGCGGTTCTGCGACCAGTAGCCCGCGCCGGCCAGCAGCAGGGACAGGATGACGGCGAACGTCAGCACGCTGCCGTTCTTGAGCATGGACAGGAACACTCCGCAGCCGACCAGCGCGAAGAGCACGGCGGTCAGCGCCTGGCCGTCGACACGGCCGGTGAGCAGCTTGCGGACCTCGTTCTCTTCTTCATCGTCGTACGGGACGAAGAGCCAGGCGAAGCCGTAGAAGATGAGGCCGATGCCGCCGGTCGCGGCGAGCACCGCGAGCACGATCCGGAAGATCACCGGGTCCATGTCGCACTGCCGGCCGAGCCCGGCGCACACCCCGCCCAGCATCTTCTGCCGACGGTCGCGCCGGAACCTGCGCGGCACCTCGGGCGCGGCGCCGATGTCCGCGGCCCGCGCCGCGGCCGCTTCCCCGCGAGCGCGCGGCTCATCACCCGGAGCGGTGCCGGGGTCCGGCTCCGCCGCCGCGTGCTGCTGATCTGTCATGCGTCCATGGTGACGGGCGGGACGGCCTGGCGGCAGTCGGGATGACCCTGGCCGAACCCTGATATCCGCCCGGAGGGGAGGGCGGGAATGTTCGAGCGCCGGTTCCCGAAGATCAGGGGTGAAGGTCGGGGGCAAAGGGCAGGAGTGAAGATCAGAAGTGAAGATCAGAAGTGAAGATCAGGGGAGTATCGGGGGCCGACCCTGATGCTCCGGTCCGCCAGGCGTGTGAATATCGATGGCATGCCGGAAGCCGCAGCCATGCCCGTCGACGACCCGCGGCCCCCGCGCAAGCTCTACCGCAGCAGCGACGGACGCTGGCTCGGGGGCGTGGCGCGCGGGCTCGCCGGGCATCTCGGGCTGCCCGTGGTCTGGGTGCGGCTGATGTTCGTCGGACTGTTCATGGCGGACGGGCTGGGCGCGCTGTTGTACGCCGCGTTCTGGTTCTTCGTGCCGCTCGGCGTCGGCGGCGTCGGCTCCGGCGGCCGCACACCGGCGTTCACCACCGAGACCTCGCCCGACGGCCGGCGCAGACTCGTGGCCCGCAAGCCGGACAAGGGCCAGATCGTCGCCCTGCTCCTCATGGTCGTCGTGGCCATGGTCTTCGTCGGCAACGTGAATCTCGGCGGCGGCACGAAGGCCTATCTGTGGCCGACGGTCCTCGTCGGCGCGGGTGTCGCCCTGGTCTGGCGCCAGGCGGACAACGCGCGGCGCGCCCGCTGGGCGGAGGTCGGCCGCCGTCGCCGTACGCTCACGCTGCTGCGGTCCGCCGCGGGCGTTCTGCTCGTCACCGCGGGCGTCTCCGGGATATTCGTCCTGCAGGGTTCCGCGGCCCACCTCGGCTCGGTGCTGCAGGCGGCTCTCGCGGTCCTCGTCGGTATCGCGCTGCTCGCCGGCCCCTATCTGATCCGGATGACCCAGGACCTCTCCGAGGAACGCCTGATGCGCATCCGCGCGCAGGAGCGGGCCGAAGTCGCCGCCCACGTCCATGACTCGGTGCTGCACACCCTGACCCTGATCCAGCGCAACGCGGAGAACGCGAACGAGGTGCGCCGGCTGGCCCGTGCCCAGGAGCGCGATCTGCGGGCCTGGCTCTACAAGCCGGAGGGCAGCGGCAAGGACGAGGACGAGGAGCCCGACACCCTCGCCGAGGCGGTCCGCCGCCATGCCGCCGAGGTCGAGGACAAGCACGGCGTTCCGATCGAGGTCGTCGTCGTGGGCGACTGCCCGCTCGACGACCGCCTGACCGCGCAGATGCAGGCAGCGCGCGAAGCGATGGTGAACGCGGCCAAGTACGGTGGCGAGGGCGGCGCCGTACAGGTCTACGCCGAAGTCGAGGGCAGGACGGTCTTCGTGTCCGTCCGCGACCGCGGCCCCGGCTTCGACCTCGACGCGATACCCGCCGACCGCATGGGCGTCAGAGAATCGATCATCGGCCGCATGGAGCGCAACGGCGGCACGGCGCGACTGCGCGCGGTGCCGGACGGCGGCACGGAGGTCGAGCTGGAGATGGAAAGGGCGGAGAAGACGTCATGAGCGACACGAACGAGCCTGTGGAGTCGGGCGGTTCGGCCGGGGAGACCCCCGTGGCCGCCGCATCCGGAGCCGCCGCCCCCGCGGCCGGTCCGGGCGGCACCGAGGGCGGGCGCCGGGTGCGCGTGGTGCTTGTCGACGACCACCGCATGTTCCGTACGGGGGTGCAGGCCGAGATCGGGGAGACCGAGCGGACCGGCGTCGAAGTGGTCGGCGAGGCCGCGGACGTCGACCAGGCGGTCACGGTCATCACGGCCACCCGCCCCGAGGTCGTCCTCCTCGACGTCCACCTTCCGGGCGGCGGCGGTGTCGAAGTACTGCGCCGGTGCGCCCCGTTGATGGCCGACGCCGAACAGCCGGTCCGTTTCCTCGCGCTGTCCGTGTCGGACGCCGCGGAGGACGTGATCGGCGTGATCCGCGGCGGCGCCCGGGGGTACGTCACCAAGACGATCACCGGCACGGATCTCGTGGACTCCGTCTTCCGCGTCCAGGACGGTGACGCGGTCTTCTCCCCGCGCCTCGCCGGTTTCGTCCTCGACGCCTTCGCCTCCACCGACGCCCCGCCCGTCGACGAGGACATGGACCGCCTCACCCAGCGCGAACGCGAGGTCCTGCGCCTCATCGCCCGGGGCTACGCGTACAAGGAGATCGCCAAGCAGCTGTTCATCTCCGTCAAGACGGTCGAGTCGCACGTCTCGGCGGTCCTGCGCAAACTCCAACTGTCGAACCGCCACGAACTGACCCGCTGGGCGACGGCGCGACGACTGGTCTGACGCGGCCGAAACCCGGACCCGATGTGACCGTCCGGTAGGCGCGTGCGTGATCACGCGGATACCCTGTGCGCGACGAGAGGAGGACAGCATGCTGCTGCGGTTCCGCGCGGCGAATGTGCGATCGCTGCGCGATGAGCAGGAGCTGTCCTTCGTGGTGCCGCAGGGCGAGGAGTCGGATGCGGCACGCACCCTGGGCTTGTCGGACGGAAAGTCGCTTCAGGTCTATCCACTCCTGGGCATCTTCGGCGCGAACGCTTCGGGCAAGTCCAATGTCATCGTCGCGCTGAAGAAGATGAAGGAAGCGGTTCTCGGGTCGTACTCCGACTGGACGTCGTACCAGGGGATTCCCCGGGAGGAGTTCGCACTCGACCCCAAGTCGGCTGCGGAGAGCACTTTTTACGAGGCCGACTTCGTGCTCGACGACGGCGTCCGCTGGACCTACGGGTTCGAGCTCGGGCCGAGGGTGGTGGAGTCGGAATGGCTTCACGCCTACCCCAAGGGGCGCCGGCAGGTATGGCTGGACCGCGACGCCGCACGGGACAACGTCTTCGAGTTCCCCGGCGACCGCATCCACGACCGAGCGCACCTGGCCCGCAGCACCCGCCCGAACGCCCTCATGCTCAGCCGGGCGGCGAACGACAACCACCCTCAACTCACGCGCATCTACGACTGGTTCAATCAGAACCTGTGGGATGTCACGCCGGAAACGGAACGTACGCAGCGCGAGGCCTACACCGCTCGCCAGTTGCTGGACGAGAACGCCCGCGACCGCATCGAGGAACTGCTGCGGGTCGCCGACCTCGGTATCCGGGGCGCCGAGGTGGAGCAGCGCCCAGGACAGTCCCCGCTCGTACGCCTGCTGCACGGTGGCGACTCCGACGAGCCTGTGGCGATGGACTGGCAGCGCGAGTCGTTCGGCACGCGTTCGTGGTTCGCGTTGATCGGACCGCTCCTGCTGGCGTTGGACAAGGGGGCCGTCCTGCTGATCGACGAGCTGGACTCCAGCCTCCACCCACGCTTCGCCGCAGAGGTCGTACGCCTTTTCCAGGCGCCCTGGGTCAACACCAAGGGTGCACAGTTGGTCTTCACCTCCCATGCTCCGTCGCTGCTGAAGTCGCCGAGAGGCGGGCGCCCCCTGGAACCGGGACAGATCTGGCTCACGGAGAAGGACGCGGGCGGCGCGACACAGCTGTACCCGCTGAGCGACGCGGAGCCCGGTCCCGACGAGGACCTCTCGGACTCCTACCTCGCAGGAGCGTTCGGCGCCGTTCCGAGAGTGACTCAAGGACAGATCGGCCGCAGGGTGCTGACGGCACTGGCAGGGGAGGCAGAGCGTTCCTGATGGCGCGGGACAAGGGGCGGGACAACATCGCGGGCAGGCACAAGAGAGTGCTGCCCCAGGATCGTCCGCGTGAGGTGTACGTCTTCACCGAGGGCGAGGTCACCGAGCCGGAATTCATCGAGTTCGTCACCGCACAGGGCACGCGCGCACAGCAGGGCCGCCAGGTCATCTGCAGCGTCGAGAACCTGAACGCGCCGACGAAGCGCCGCAAGCCGCTGCCGCTCGTGGACGAGGCCATCAGGAAGTGGGACGAGGTCCAGAAGGCTGCCAAGAAGGCGAAGCTGGATCCCAAGGGCTGGAACTGGCCTCAGGTGTGGTGTCTCTTCGACCGGGACCAGCACGAGGACATCCCGACCGCTTTCGCACGGGCGCGGAAGGCCGAGCTGCACGTCGCCTACTCCCACCCCTGCTTCGAGCTGTGGCGTCTGCTCCACTACCAGAACTACACGAGCACCTTCGGCGGCGTCTGCGACAGCGCGGCGGGCAGACTGAAGAACCAGCACGGCTTCGCCCAGACCTACGGCCCCACCATCCGCTCCGTCTCCCCGGAGCAGGCCAAGCGGGTCATGCCCGGCCAGCTGCAGGGGAAGTACAAGAAGGCCAGACAGCACGCCAGGCAGATCAGCGCGGGGTACACGGGACCCGATCAGACCCGCTGGGACCCGTACACCGATGTGTGGAGCTTCGTCGAGGACGGCCTGGACGTGGTCGACTACTGAGGCTGTCCGGCCTTCGCAGAGTCCGGCGACTGGAATCGGCTACGCGTCCCGCCACCTACGATCACTTCGCGTATACGGTGATTCCTCCCGGCTTCGGGGCCGTAGGCTGCGCGATACACCAGACACAGCCAGTCATCTCAGGGGAGCGTGCCGTACGTGGCCAAGCTCACGCTCGCGCAGTTGGAACGCCATCTCTTCGCGGCGGCGGACATTCTGCGCGGCACGATGGACGCTGCCGAGTACCGCGACTTCATCTTCGTCATGCTCTTCCTCAAGCGCGTCAACGACGAGTTCGAGGCCGCGCACGAGGTGATCATCGCGGAGCGGCTGAAGGCAGGCGAGAGCCGCGAGGACGCCGAGGACGACGCCGAGCAGTTCGAGTCCTACCGTCCTCGCGGGGTCATCTTCGTCCCGGAGAAAGCCCGCTGGGAGCGGCTGGCCGGTGCCCAGGACAACGTGGCCATGGAGTACCTCCAGCCCGCGTTGGACGCCCTGGAGGACCAGGAGGGCAACAGTGAACTCCGTGGCCTGTTCGGGCACGTCAACTTCAACCGCATCGGCGGCAGCAGCAGCAAGGGCTCCGCGGCAGAACTCGCCGACCGGCGCCTTGAGACACTGATCAAGCACTTCGGCAGCATCCGGCTGCGCGAGGACGACTTGGAGTTCCCCGACATGATCGGCGCCGCGTACGAGTACCTGATCAAGGACTTCGCGGACTCTGCCGGCCGCATGGGTGGCGAGTTCTACACCCCGCGTTCCGTCGTCCGCATGATGGTCGAGCTGGCCCGGCCGCACGGCGGGATGCGCATCTACGACCCGTGCGTCGGCTCCGGCGGCATGCTCATCCATGCCATGGAGTACGTCGACGAGCACGGCGAGGACTCCGACGACCTGCTGCTCGCCGGGCAGGACGCCAACAGCGGCTCCTGGGTCATGGCCACCATGAACATGCTCTTCCACGGCGCCAAGCACTTCTCCCTCAAGACCGGGGACACCCTCACGAACCCGATGCACCCTGAGGGAGATTTCGACCTGGTACTCAGCAATCCGCCGTTCTCCATGGACTACAAGCAGGCCCAGGTGCCGAACCTGCTGACGCGGATGCCTCACGGCCAGACGCCCGAGCGCGGCAAGACCGACCTGATGTTTCTCCAGCACATGCTGGACATGGTGAAGAAGCGGGCCGGAGCCGTGTTCACCGTCATGCCGCACGGTGTGCTGTTCCGCGGGGGCGAGGAACGCAAGATCCGGGCGGAGCTGCTCAAGCACGACCTGATCGAGGCGGTCGTCGGCCTCGCCCCGAACCTCTTCTACGGCACCGGCATCCCGGCCTGTGTGATCGTGCTGCGCGCACCGGGCCGTGAGGGGCGGCGGGACCGCCGGGGCAAGGTCCTGTTCATCAACGCCGACCGTGAGTTCCACGCGGAGCGCGCGCAGAACGTCCTCCTGCCCGAACACGTGGAGAAGATCGTCTCCACGTTCCATGCCTTCAAGGACGTGGAGCGCTTCGCACGGGTGGTCGACCGTGTTGAGCTGGAGGAGAACGACTTCAACTTCAACATCCGCCGCTACGTCGACAACACCCTGCAACCCGAGCCGCAGGACGTACGGGCGCACCTCGTGGGCGGCGTCCCGGTCGCGGAGATCGAGGCGAAGAAACCACTCCTGGATGCGTACGGCATAGAGGTGCGGGACCTCTTCGTGGTCCGCGAGCACGACCCCGGGTACGTCGACTTCCTTTCCGATGGCGAGCGGCCGGACGCGACCCGCCTGGCCGAGCTGGCGAGTGCACGTGAGCAGAACCTGCGGGCCGCCATCGAGGAATGGTGGGGCTCAAAGACGGAGCGGATCGCCGCGCTGGAGCCCGTCGAGGGCGGCAATCGCACGGAACACGAACGCAAGGCACAACTGGCTCACCTGCGCGCCGACTTGATCGACTCATGCCAGGAACATCTGCTACGGGTCGGACTGCTGGACCGGCACGTGCTCGCCGGCGCGGTCGCCGGATGGTGGCAGGACGCCAAGAACGAGCTGAAGGCACTGTCGGTGCACGGTTTCGCCGGTGTCGTCGACGGCTGGGTCACGGCGGTCGAGTCGATGCTCGCGCCCAAGACGGACTCACGCACGGGCGGTGAGCGGGCTCGCACGGCAGCGGAACGGCGGCAGGCTCATGGACACAAGGCGGTTGCCGCAATCGCCTCCGGATTCCTTGAGGAACTGGCCGAAGCCGAGCGCGAGCACGAAAAATTGGCCGAGGAGACGAGGGCTGCGCGGGAGGCGTCGGCAGCGCTCGAACAGGCGCGCGCCGCGGCGGAGACATCGGAGGAAGGCGCCGAAGCGGAGGAGATCGATCCCGAGCTCGTGAAGGCGGCCCTGGATGCGACGGCGATGCGTGCGCTCCAGCGGAGACGGGTTGCGGCGAAGAATGCGATCGACGCCCTGGAGAAGGACCTAGCCCACCGTCTGGCCGCATCTCGTACCGCGTTGGCCTCGGCAGACGGCGAGCGGGACATTGTTCTTGAGGCGCTCAAGAACAGCCTGGCCGCCAGGCTGGAGGTGCTGACAGCACGGAGAGGTCGCGAGCTCGTCCGGACGTACGAGAGGTGGCAGGAGAAGTACCGCTTGTCCTTCCGCGAGATCGAGAGCCAATTGTTCGGTACCGCGGACGGAACGGTCCGAAGCAACCCTTGGTCCCAGCACCGGGCGTGGGATCTTACGGCGGACAGCGCGCGTACTGCAGCAGGGAGGCAGCAGCTCGCGTCGGTCATCCGTGATCTGATCGACGCGGAGAAGTTCGCCGAGGGTGCGCTGGCCAAGTTGGAGCTCGACGAACTGATGGGCCCCCTCGCGCTCTTGGCCACCGATACGGCGGGGAAGGACGCCGGAGTGGAACGCCGCCCGCTGGGAGACGTACTCGTGTCGGCACGGACCGGGAGCGGGCTGCGTGCTCCTGAGACGACGGACGGGACACCGGTGATCACCGCGAGCAGTCTGGCAACCGGTGGGCTGGACTTGTCCCGGCTCCGCCGCGTCGATCCTGGTTCGATCGGCAAGGGCTACGCACTGCTGGAGGAGGGCGATGTCCTGATGACCGCTGTGACAGCCGCCGTGACAGCCGGTCGGACTTTCAATGTCGTGATGTGGCAGGGACAGCTGCCAAGGGCCACCTTCGGGGCCGGGGTCATCTGTCTGAAGCCTCACATGCTCCGGCTGAGCCCGTACTACTTGGCTGCGTGGCTTCGGCTGCCTCACGTTCAGAGGCGGATCCATGACGTGGCCCGGCCCTCGGAGCGAGAGGCGACCTTCCTCAGCCCGCTCCGTCTGCTGGATGTGGAGATGGAGTTGCCGACCGTGGCCGATCAGCGGACCCTGGACCGGCGGGCCGGTGCCCTGCACGAACAGCAGGTGATCAGGCAAAGCCAGTTGGGCAAGTTGCGGTTGATCAAGAGGACGTTGATGAGCATTCTCACCGACTGACCATATGCCGCGTCAGTAAGCGTCGTCGGGTGTGTCGCAGGCTCCGCGAGCGAGCTGGAACCAGACCGTCTTGCCGATGCCGTTCTCACGGGGAGCAGCACCCCAGTCGTCCGCCAGCGCGGCCACCAGCGCCAGGCCTCGGCCCGACTCGTCGTCCGGTGACGTATCGCGGGGCGCGGGAAGCGCGTCGCTCGCGTCCGTCACCCAGACGCGGAGGCGGTCGTCGTCCAGGGCGCAGCGGGCCCGGATCTCTCGGCCCGGGGACACCCTCGCGTGGCGGTACGCGTTCGTCATCAGCTCGCTGAGGAGCAGGACCGCCGTCTCTGTCACCTCCTCCGGGACCTTCCACGAAGTGGCCTGCTCCCGGAGGAGAGTTCGGGCTCTGCCCACGCTGCGGGCGTGCCGCGGCAGGCGCCACTCGATGTCCTTGGGGGCAGCGGCCGGAGCGGGCCGGGGGCGGTCTCCGGGCATCGGCATGTGCTTCGGTCCTTGCGTGTGATTCTCCGTCATTTGCCGTGATCAGGCTGGCCGGTGCCGCTTAACCTCGGGAGTGGCGGCGCGGGTACACAGCGTGCTTGTACAGGGTGTGTCGGCGGGAGGCGGATCGGGCGTGGTGACCTCCGGGGATGCTCAGCAGCCACAGCAGGCGTGGCGGTACTGCGGCAGCCAGATCAAGCTGTGGCGCGAGGAGGCCGGGGTCAGCCGGCAGGAGCTGGCCAACGAGGCCGGCTACGACTACGAGTACGTCAAGTCGATGGAGTGCGGGCGGCGTCGGCCCACGCTTGGCTTGTTGCGGGCGGCCGACCAGTTGTGCGCGGCGAAGGGAAAGCTGCTCGCGGCACAGGAATTCCTGAAGCCCGAGCCGTTTCCGGCTCGATCGCAAGAATTCGTGGCGATCGAGAAGGACGCCATCGCCGTGCATTCGTATCAGCCGCTGCTGATTCCGGGCCTGTTGCAGACGGAGGAGTATGCGCGCGAACTGATCAGCGGGAGCTGTCCACCACTCGACGATGAGACCGTTGAGGAGCGCGTGGCCGCAAGGCTGCGACGACAGGAAGCCCTGACGCTCAGGAGTGGCGTCGTCTTCAGTTTCGCCATCTACGAGGCAGCGCTGCGCGCGATGGTGGGGGACCGTGAGGTCATGTATCGGCAGTTTCAGCACATGCTGAAGGTGGGACAACTGCGCAACGTCCCGATTCAGGTGCTACCTGTCG
The DNA here is from genome assembly GCF_042871525.1 of Streptomyces sp. NPDC005784. NCBI lineage: Bacteria > Bacillati > Actinomycetota > Actinomycetes > Kitasatosporales > Streptomycetaceae > Streptomyces > Streptomyces sp. NPDC005784. The sequence goes on along the minus strand of NZ_JBIAIQ010000004.1, from coordinate 390,120 downwards.
GACGGGCAAGCGGGGTGGCCCATCGTGCTTCTTGAAACCGCAGACCATGACTACTACGCCTTCGCAGAGGGGCAGGAGACCAGTGCGCTCTATGCCGGTGCGCACATGGTCAGTTCGCTGACGCAGGCACATGGCATGATCCGCATGCACGCCCTCAGCGTTGAGGAGTCAGCGGTGTTCATCGGGAAGGTGGCGGACGAGCTATGAGCGACCGGCTGGTGTGGTTCAAGTCGAGCTACAGCGACAGTCAGGGCAGCGACTGCCTCGAAGTCGCCTGCCCGTGGCGCGAGTCCAGCCATGACGGAGCCCCCCACGCCACCCACGTCCGGGACTCGAAGCTCGGGGCTCGGGGCCCGGAGTTCGCGGTTGCGGCGCAGACTTGGGCCGCGTTCGTCGGCCACGCGCGCAACCTCTGACCCACCGTCGCTCGAAACCCGTGCTTCGAGCGACGAGATCCGAGCTCTGTTTGTGAGGATTGGGTGGTTGGTCTCAACCCACCCTCCCTCCCAACCCCCGCGCACACCTGCGCACATGACTTTTCGTGATCGGCTTGCCACGCGCCGTCGCGAACCTCTAGCGTTCGCAGAAACAAACGACCCCGGCAGGTGCTACCAACACCAAACCGGGGTCTCACCTCAAGATCGAAGCGAGCGATCTCATGGCTTCTCAAGACCCTAACGCGGTCATGCCCGCGTCCGCACACCCCATGGCCAACCCCGGCTACGGCAAACGGTCCACGCCGGACCGGTCGCCCTCCCGCTCCGACAGGTTCGATCACCTCTCGCCCCGTGAGCGCTACGTCGCCGCCTTCATCGACCGGCTCCCCGACGGCGCCGCCATGGACGCCAAGACCCTCGCCAAGGCACTGCCCCTCTACGGCCAGCAGGCTGTCCGCACCGCCCTCAACGCGCTCTCCAGGGTCGGTCACCTGCGTCGCGTGCGCCGCCGCGCGGAGAGCCGCGGGGTGACCGGTGACGGCGGCGAGGGCGTGACCCGGTGGGTGTTCCGCACGCACTGGTCCGCCACCGCACGTGACAGCGACTGGTGGGCCCGGTTCCTCGTGGATGACGTACCGGCCGAGGAGCAGCCCGAGACTTCCGCGGAGGCGCGCCCGGCTTCTGTGTCTCCGGGCGCCCCCAGTGACGTACGGCCCCAGACAGCACAGCACGCCGAACAAGCCGAGCCGCCGCACCCCGCGGAACGGCCCGGCCCCTCCGCCGCCTACAGAGCCCTCGCCCAACTCGGCCACGCCGAGCCCCGCTTGCCGCTCTCCGCCGCCGACTGCGCAGTCCTGGAAGAACTCGCGTCCGCATGGCTCGCCCGGGGCGCCACCGTGGACCACCTGACGCAGTCCCTCGTCGCCGGGCTCCCCGAGCACGTGCACTCGCCCCGTGCCCTCGTGCAACGGCGGCTGCGCGACAAGATGCCGCCCGACCTGCCTGCTCCGGAGGAGCGCAGGCCCCGTGCCGGCCTGGAGTGCACCGACTGTGGTGTACCCGGCCGTCCCGAAGCCCTTCCGGACGGACTCTGCCGGGCCTGCAGGGGAGTTGGAGCCCAAGCCGGAGCCCGACCGGGCGATCGTGCGACCGGCTTCGCAGCGCTCCCGTCGGGCAGCGGGGCCGGGAGGCCCGACCCCGGCTTCCACCCGCTCTCCGCCCGCGATGTACACCGATACGCAGCCCAGGTCCGCAACGCGATGCGTTCCCAACAGGGAACCATCGGGAACGGGTTGCGCGACCTGCTGGACGGGCGCCCGGTCACGGCGGCCAGGTGATCACGCCACCCGCGTGGCCCCCGCGAAGGGCATCTCGCTGATCGGGGCCAGCCGTACGGGTGCCGACGGATTGGGGGCGTGGATCATCTGGCCGTTGCCGACATAGATGCCCACGTGCGTGATTCCCGAGTAGAAGAACACCAGGTCGCCGGGGCGCAGTTCGGAGAGCGTGACCCGCTGGCCGGCGTTGATCTGGGAATAGGTCGTCCGGGGCAGGGAGACGCCCGCCGAACGGTAGGCGGCCTGGGCGAGCCCGGAGCAGTCGAAGGCATCGGGGCCGGTGGCGCCCCAGACGTAGGCGCTGCCCAGCTTCGAGTAGGCGTAGGCGACAGCCGCCGCCGCCCGGGAGTTGGGCGCCGCCACGCTGGTGGCGTCGGCGGCACCGGATGTGCCGGACGGCGTCACCGGGGCCGGCTCGCGGGCCGAGGAGCGCGAAACGTGCTGCTGCTCGCCCGCGCCACCCCGCTGCACGTACTGCGTGCGCTGCTCCGGGGTGAGCCGCTCCAGTAGTCGGCGTGCCGCGTCGAGCTTTTCGTTGATCGTCTTCTTCTGCTGCTTCAGTTCGGTCTGCCGCGACTTGAGCGCGGCCAGTTCGATGTGTGCCGCGCCGCGCAACTGCTCGATCTCGCGCAGCTGTTTGCGTACCCCGGCGACTTCCGCCGACTGCCGGGTGCCGACCCGCTCGGCGAACGCGGCCCCCTCCAGATACTGGTCGGGGTGGTCGGAGAGCGCGAGTTGCACCACGGGGTCGAGTCCACCGCTGCGGTACTGCGCAGCCGCCATCGAACCCAGCGCATCCCGCGCCGAGTTGAGCCGGTCCTCCCGGCGGGCCGCCTCGTCGCGGAGGGTGCCCAGGTGCGCCTCCGTCCGGTCGGCCTTCTCCTTGGCGCCGTCGTACTTCTGGGTGGCGACCTCCGCCTCCTCGTACAACTTGTCGACCTTGGCCTTCACCTGCGCCGGGGACAGCTGGGGGTCGGCATGCCCGATCCCGTCGAAGCCGGTCGCCGTCGCCGCGCCCGCGAGGGCGATGGTGACTGCTGTGCGGGCCGTGTTTCCGCCGATCGAGCGCTGTTTGGCCTTGCGGTGCGCTGCCACGAGGGCCCACATCCTTCCGTGCGACCGCCCTTGCGGGTGCGGTCAAGCGGTGACACGTCCGGCGGCGGCTCACACAGGGGGAGCGGGCCGCCGCCGGACCTTCTCGGCGGTGGTGTCCGACTGCCGCCCCTGGCCCGGGCGGCGGTGGGGAGCCGGTCACCTGGGGGAGGACGCTAAACCTGGGAGTGTGGCGTTGGTAACGCTATGTACGGAACTGTCGCCACTGGATCGCCGAGTGACCGTATGTGGCCAAGATTCGGGCCTTGCGTCGCCGGCTTCACGCAGGGTGATGACCGATGCGGCGAATCCCGGACGACCGGAGTGGCGCCGGTGCTATGGATGACACGCGATGGCCTGGTGACGAAAGGGTGACAAGAGGGGGCGGAGCGAGAGGGCGGAGCAGAGGGGTGGCCCGGTGAGGAGGGGCATCAGGGTGTGCGAATAGGCTCCGGCCCCATGGGCGTACTCATCAATCTCTTCGTCGGCCTGCACATCATCGGCATCGCCGCGCTCCTCGGCGGCTTCTTCACCCAGATGAAGGCGATGGGCCAGGGCGCCGCCCGCTTCGTCCCCGCGATGCTGCACGGTGCGCTGACGATGCTGGTCACCGGTGTCGCCCTGGTCGGGCTCAACCAGGCCGACGGCAACTCGGTCAACACCGTCAAGATCGGTGTGAAGCTGGCCCTGCTGATCGTGATCCTCGGGCTCGTCTATGTGAAGCGGGACGACGAGAAGGTGGACAAGCGCCTCTTCGGCCTCGTCGGGCTGCTGACCGTCGCGAACATCTTCATCGCCGTCCTCTGGACCTGACCGGCGCGCCCTCGGTTCCCCGCGCGCCCGGGGCTCGACCGGCACCTGGCCTCCATGAGGCCGGCTTGACCGGCGCCGTCACGTCCGCGTCGCGGATCTGACGGCGAGGGCGGCGCCCGTGGCGACCACGAGCCACGCCGCCACCGCGATCCACAGCAGAACCTGCCCCGGCCCCTTGAGCCAGAAGACGTCGAGGGCGGCCGCGACCGAGAGGGTGGCCACCGCCGTCATCCCCATCGGGAAGACGGTCGCCCAGCGCCGTGCGTCGTATCGCGGGCGCGTCCACACCGCCTCCGTGACGAGCAGTACGCAGTAACAGGCGAGGTCGAGCACGAGCAGTGTGCCGGTCGCGGCGCGCAGGACGCCCTGGTCGTCGTTGTTCCACAGGTACATGTTCACGTGGTGCGCGGCGACGAGTCTCGCCCCGGCCAGCGCCGAGATCGCGAGCGCGCCGCCCGCCACCCAGTGGTCCCCGGCACCCCGCTTCACCTCCCACAGGTCGAAGTGCCAGAACGACAACCCGTAGAGCACGATCCCCAGCCAGAACAGCACCATCGCGGTATGAGCGAGCCAGTCCGAGCCCACGGCGGTGGCGATCGTCGAGCCGAGGACCGAGAGCCCCTGCGTGGCCACGCAGACGAGGAACACCTCTCCCGCCATACGGCGCCGCCAGTGCCGGACGACGGTGAGGAGCAGGACCGGCCAGAGCACGGCCGACAGCGCGAGCAGGGCCTCGGCGAGCCCCTGCCACCCCAGTTCGGAGATCCGGGTGCCGAGCACGGTGGTCGCCGCGACCGCGGTGAGCCCGGCCGGGGTGCCGGCCTGCCGCACCCATTGCTCCCGGTCTCCCACGAGCCGGACGAGGAAGTCCGCGGCGAGCCCGAGCCAGGCGAGCGACGCGAGGACCAGCGCGATCCGGGAGAGCGTCTCGTAGCCGGTCAGATACAGCCCGATCGAGATGATGCCGGTGGCCATGACGGCGGTCCCGGCGGCGGGCGACCGCCCCGCCCACCAGGCGCGGAACGAAGCAGTGTCCGGCATGTCCGGTGTATCTGGCATGCGCCCGATGCTAGGGATCTCCGCACCGGTTGCCGGCGGGGCACGCGCGGGAGGCGGATGAAAACGCGGCGCGGGTGCGTGCGCAGCCGCGGCCGGACGCCCGTCCGCCCATCCGCGCGCCTGCCCGTCCGCCCGTCCGCCCGTCCGCCCGTCCGTCCGTCCGCCCGTCCGGGAATCGCGTCACGACTTCTGGTCGAGTTTCCGGGGTGGCGGCGGGCTGTCAGTGGGGCGGCCTAGACTCGGAGAGCGATGAGCAGCCTCTTTGACGACAGCTTCCTGGCGGACCTCAAGCCCTCCGGGGCCCACGAGGACGAACACCCGCCGCCGCCCGATGACGATCACGTACCGGAGCCGGTTCCGGACGATCTGTTCGGCGGGAAGTTCGACATGCCGCCGAGCCGGGACGCGTACTACCGCGACGGCGCGCCCAGGCCCGCCGTGGACCCGGCGGCACTGCTGGACGGACTGAACGAGAACCAGCGCGCGGCCGTGGTGCACTCCGGCTCCCCGCTGCTCATCGTGGCCGGCGCCGGCTCCGGCAAGACCCGGGTGCTCACCCACCGGATCGCGCATCTGCTCGGCGAGCGCAACGCCCACCCCGGCCAGATCCTCGCGATCACCTTCACGAACAAGGCCGCGGGCGAGATGAAGGAGCGCGTCGAGGCGCTCGTGGGCCCGCGCGCCAACGCGATGTGGGTGATGACCTTCCACAGCGCCTGCGTCCGCATCCTGCGCCGCGAGAGCAAGACGCTCGGCTTCACCTCGTCGTTCTCGATCTACGACGCGGCCGACTCCAAGCGTCTGATGGCGCTCGTCTGCCGTGATCTCGACCTCGACCCCAAGCGTTTCCCCCCGAAGTCGTTCAGCGCCAAGATCTCGAACCTGAAGAACGAGCTGATCGACGAGGAGGACTTCGCCGCTCAGGCAACCGACGGCTTCGAGAAGACCCTCGCCCAGGCGTACGCGATGTACCAGTCGCGGCTGCGCGAGGCCAACGCGCTCGACTTCGACGACCTGATCATGACCACGGTCAACCTGCTGCGCGCCTTCCCGGACGTCGCCGAGCACTACCGCCGCCGCTTCCGGCACGTCCTGGTCGACGAGTACCAGGACACCAACCACGCGCAGTACGCGCTGGTGCGGGAGCTCGTCGGCACCTCCGAGCATCCCGTGGACGTACCGCCCAGCGAGTTCGACCTGCCCCCGGCCGAGCTGTGCGTCGTGGGTGACGCGGACCAGTCGATCTACGCCTTCCGCGGCGCGACCATCCGCAACATCCTCCAGTTCGAGGAGGACTACCCGAACGCGACGACGATCCTCCTGGAGCAGAACTACCGCTCCACCCAGACGATCCTGTCCGCCGCCAACGCGGTCATCGAGCGCAACGAGTCCCGCCGCCCCAAGAACCTGTGGACCAACGCGGGCGCGGGCTCGAACATCACGGGCTACGTCGCGGACACCGAGCACGACGAGGCCCAGTTCGTCGCCGACGAGATAGACCGTCTCACCGACGCGGGCGAGGCCAAGGCCGGCGACGTCGCGGTCTTCTACCGTACGAACGCGCAGTCCCGTGTCTTCGAAGAGGTCTTCATCCGCGTCGGCCTGCCCTACAAGGTCGTCGGCGGCGTCCGCTTCTACGAGCGCAAGGAGGTCCGGGACGTCCTGGCGTATCTCAGGGTGCTGTCCAACCCCGAGGACTCGGTCCCGATGCGCCGCATCCTGAACGTGCCCAAGCGCGGGATCGGCGACCGCGCCGAGGCGATGATCGACGCGCTCTCGCAGCGCGAGAAGATCAGCTTCCCGGCGGCGCTGCGTCGCGTCGACGAGGCCTACGGCATGGCCGCGCGCTCCACCAACGCGGTCAAGCGGTTCAACACGCTCATGGAGGACCTGCGCACCATCGTCGAGTCCGGCGCGGGCCCGGCCACCATCCTGCAGGCCGTCCTCGAACGCACCGGCTATCTCGCCGAGTTGCAGAACTCGACCGACCCGCAGGACGAGACCCGGGTCGAGAACCTCCAGGAACTCGCCGCCGTGGCCCTGGAGTTCGAGCAGGAGACCGGTGAGGGCGAGAATGCGGGCGGACTCGCCGCGTTCCTGGAGCGCGTCGCGCTCGTCGCCGACTCCGACCAGATCCCGGACGAGGAGGACGGCAACGGCGTCATCACCCTGATGACCCTGCACACCGCCAAGGGCCTCGAATTCCCCGTGGTCTTCCTGACCGGCATGGAGGACGGCGTCTTCCCGCACATGCGCGCCCTCGGACAGGTCAAGGAGCTGGAGGAGGAGCGCCGCCTGGCGTACGTCGGCATCACGCGCGCGCGGGAGCGGCTCTACCTCACCCGGTCGTCGATGCGCAGCGCCTGGGGGCAGCCCTCGTACAACCCGCCCTCCCGCTTCCTTGAGGAGATCCCGACGACCCATCTGGACTGGAAGCGCACGGGTGCGACCGCGCCCATGTCGGCCGGTCCGGTCTCCGGTGTCGCCGCCTCCCTCTCGTCCTCGCGTTCGCGGTCCGCGGCCTCGGGTGCCTCCGGGTTCGCCACCCGCCGTGGTGTCTCCGAGAAGCCGGTGGTCTCGCTGGCCGTCGGGGACCGGGTCACGCACGACCAGTTCGGCCTCGGCACCGTCGTCGGGGTGAAGGGGACGGGCGCGAACGCGGAGGCGACGGTCGACTTCGGAGAGCCCAAGCCGAAGCGGCTGCTGCTGCGGTATGCGCCGGTGGAGAAGCTGTAGCCCGCGAGATCATTCGCGGGACCGGATCGCGGTGACCCTTGGCCGTCCGAGGACGGCCGGGGCCCGGCGGTCGGCCACCCCTCGCACCCCGAGTTGTCACGTGCACCCCGGGGTGCCATGTGCGCCCCTGGTTGTACGTGCGCCCAGTTGTTACGTGGGGTCCAGGCCGTGGCTGCGGAGCCAGGGCAGCGGGTCGATCGCCGCACCGCCGGCCGGACGGACCTCGAAGTGCAGGTGCGGGCCGGTCGAGTTGCCGGAGTTCCCGGAGAAGGCGATCTGGTCGCCGGCCCTCACGGTGGTGCCGGAGGGAACCTTGTACGAGGAGAGGTGGCAGTACCACGTCTCCGTGCCGTCCATCGCGGTCACGATCATCATGTTGCCGTACGCGTTGTTCCACTGCGTCCGGACGGTGCCGTCGATCGCGGACATCACCGGAGTCCCGTAGGAGACCGGGAAGTCGATGCCCGTGTGCACGGACATCCAGTTGACGCCGGCCTGGCCGAAGTAGGCGCTGAGGCCCCGCTGCGTCACCGGAAGGACGAACTTCGGACGCAGCCGCTCCTTGCGGGCCGCCTCCTCCGCCGCCTTCTTCTTCTCCGTCGCCTGCTGTGCCTTGAGGTCGATACGTTCCTGCGTGCGGCTCGCCCGGTCGGCGAAGTCGTCCGCGCCCGCGGAGAGACTCTGGAGCTGGGTGTCCAGCTTGATGTTGGCGGCCGACGGTTTCACCGAGGTCGCGTCGGAGGCGCTGGCCGTCGTGTCCTTCGAGTTGTCCCCACCGAGACCGCCGACGCCGCCCACGGAGGCGGCGGCGATTCCCGCGACCCCCATCACACAGACCGAGGGCACCGCGACGGTCAGCAGAGCGGAACGTTTCGCGGGGCTGCGGCGCCGGGCACGGGAAGTGGTCCGCGTCGCGGGACGCCGGGCCGGAGTGATCTCTTCCATGTCGTCGAGGAGCGGCCTCTCGCGCCCCTCGTCGTACGGGTCGTACGCGTCGTCCGGGTCGGCCGTGTCCGCGAAGTCGTCGGCGTCGTCGAACTCGTCCTCGTCGGAGGTGAGTTGACCGTGGGTCGCCTGGTCGAAGGTGGCGGTCGCCTGCTGGTCGAAGGGGACCTGAGCCCCCGGATCGGGCTGCCGCTCGTACGTCATGTCGAGCTGGGTGGGATCAGGGTTGTACGACTCGGACTCGGCGTGCCGCTGTTCGTACGACTCGCTCTGCGAGTGCTGCTGGTCGTAGGACTCGGCCTGCGTGTGCCGCTGTTCGTACGACTCGTGCTGCTGGTGCTCGTACGCCTGGTACGCGTCCTGGCCGCCGGCGCTGTTCCACCGCGTGGCGTCGTACGCTCCCGTTTGCTGCGTCGGCACGGTCCACTGCTGGGTCCCGTCGAGCGGCTGCTCGGGCTGGATCCAGGCGTTCGCGTCCCACTGGCCCGAGGCGTCGGGGCCCGGATGCTGCGCGGGGATGTCGGCGAGCTGCTGGTAGCCGTTCGCCCATGCCGTCGCGTCGTGGGCGCCGGTGTCGTAGGCGGCCTGGTGCTGCGCCGCGTACGGGTCGTAGTTCAGCGGCTGTTGGGCGGCGGCGTTCCATTGCGTGGCGTCGTACGAACCGGTGCCGCCGCCTCCGCCCGGCATATTGCCGAAGAGCGGGTCACCGGCGAAATCCGTACCGGAGTAGGAGCCTGCGGTGGCCGCGTTCGCGCCCGAGTCGAAATTCGTGGCGGAGTAGTCGCCGTACGCGGTGAAGTCACCGTACTGGGCTTCTTGCGCACCGTACGGCGCGTAGAGCGCCGAGGCGGCGTCGGAAGCCGGAGCCGGGGGAGTCACGATCCCCGACGAGTGACGGTCGTTCACCAACTTCTCTTTCGCCTCGACAACAGGGGCTGGCAGAGCAGTGCGGTGACTGTACCCGGCGGTATGCGGGCGCGACAATCTTCGGCAGGTTTCCCCTTCGTCGGAAACGGGCATTCGGCCGTGTTTCGGGGGAGGGCGGGCAAGGCCTTGGCCTGGCGTTCGATAAACGTTCGAAACGGTGGGGGTGTGGGAGGGGCGTGGGAGGGCTGTCGGACGGCCTTCAGTCCGCCTTCAGTCCGCCCTCAGCCCACGCCCGGTCCACCCTCAGGTCTCTCGCGTGCCGCCCTCAGGCCACCGTGAGGCCGCCGATCCGGGCGGCGGTACGGGTCCCGGACACCTCGATGTCGAGTGCCTGCCGGATCCCCGTGGCGACGGCCGGATGCACGGGCAGCGCGAGATGGCCGACACCGCTCACGCGGACGTTCTGGGCGAGCAGGTCGGGATGCTCGACGCAGGCCGTCTCCAGCGGGTCCATCAGGTGGTCGAGATCGCTCCAGAAGCTGACGAACTGCGTACGGCAGCCCGGGGCGGGCCCGGTCAGTTCCTCGATCACGGCGGAACCGGGGCGCATCTGCCGGACGATGGGGTGCGCGTTCATCAGAGGGGCGACGCGGGTGCCCGAGTGCGGGGTGCCGAGGGTGACGAGTGTGCGGACGTGGGTGTCGCCGCCGAGGCACTGCACGTAATAGCGCGCGATCAGCCCGCCGAGGCTGTGCCCGACGATGTCCACCTGCTCATGACCCGTGCGCTCGCAGATCTCCTCGATGTGCCGGCCCAGCAGCTCCGCCGCGGTGCGGATGTCGCACGTCAGCGGCGAGTAGTTGAGGGACTCGATGTGCTGCCTGCCGTGCTGGGCCAGGTTGCGGCGCAGCAGGACGAAGACGGAGCGGTTGTCGATGAAGCCGTGCAGCAGGACGACCGGTGGTTTGGCCTCGGTGGGCAGCTGGGCGGCGACGTCGGGTGAGGGGAGCGGGTGTCCGGTGCGGCGTTCCTGGGTGATGCCGGAGGGGTAGAGGAGGAGGTGCCCGGCGAGAATCGCGAGCTCCAGAGCCGTTGCCTTCAGGAGGGCCACGGACAGCCCCGCCAGTTTCGTCGGAAACAGGCGCTGGCAGAGGGGGAGAAAGGGCGACGCAGCCTCAACGACCTTCATGGCCGACCTCCAGTCGGCACGCGGGAGGACCACTCCGTCCCCCGTGTGCCCTAGTGGAAAGCCGTGAGGTCGGCGACGGCGGTGGCCGACGGCGCGTCTGCGGCGTGTGAGACCGGTGACGCTACGGAGTGCTCGGCCGGAGGGGGAGGGATACGACATCGACTCCGGCTCCGCGACGGGCCGCCGCGCTGGATGCGCGTGCGTCGCGTCGTGGCGTGGAGTCGTCTTCGTGTTCCCGTGGTCCTCTTTCCGGCGTCGCTCCCCGCTGTCGTGCCGTCGCCGATGTGCCCCAGCACCACGCCGTCCCGCTGACGACACGATGGTGCGGCCACCTGATCGCGGCTCTTCTTGCGCCTGCTCCGGCCGTGGCCCGTACGCCGCAGTTCCCTGCGGCGCCAGTTCCGCGATACGGAACCGTGCGCGGCGAACTTGTCCCAGTGTGTGATTTCCCCCTCGGTCTCCACCGCGAAACTGCCGGGTGCGGGATGCTGGCGATAACGTTCGTTCACTTCCCCGGCCGAAAGGGCCCGGGGCGCCTGTGCCGCTTGACGCGATCGGTGATCCGGAGCGATCCGGTGTGGCGAGCGGAAAAATAAGCGATATGTGTCGATGGTCAGTAGTCGGCACGGTCGACAGACGCCTGTTGGTGACAGCGGGTAGTCAGCGCTGGTCAATCGGTAAATTATCGATCAGTGGTCGGCCGTCGTCGGTCGGTGGTCGTACGCATGTGTCGGCAGTCCTCGTCGGTGCAGGTTGATGTAGTCGGTTCATGGAGGCAGTGATGGGTGTGGCAGCCGGTCCGATCCGCGTGGTGGTGGCCAAGCCGGGGCTCGACGGCCACGATCGCGGGGCCAAGGTGATCGCGCGGGCGCTGCGCGACGCCGGTATGGAGGTCATCTACACCGGGCTTCATCAGACCCCCGAGCAGATCGTCGACACCGCGATCCAGGAGGACGCCGACGCGATCGGTCTGTCCATCCTCTCCGGGGCCCACAACACGCTCTTCGCGGCCGTCATCGCACTCCTGAAGGAGCGCGAAGCGTCGGACATCAAGGTCTTCGGTGGCGGCATCATCCCCGAGGCGGACATCGCTCCCCTCAAGGAGAAGGGCGTCGCGGAGATCTTCACACCGGGCGCGACGACGGTGTCGATCGTGGACTGGGTACGGGCAAACGTCAGGCAGCCGGCCGGCGCATAGCCGCCGGGCACCTTTGCCGCCGTCCGGACACCGATGGCCCTCGGCATTCTCCAGCGCGGGAGAGTTTCAGCGCTGGAGAACTTCGGGTTCTCCGTACTCTCGGGGCTCTCGGGGCTCTTCGGTGTCCGAGGTGCGGGGGTGTTGTGCCGGTCGACATACGGCCCGGGCCAGGGCGCTCTGCGGGGTGCCGTGCGGCCCGGGCCAGGGCGGTGTGCGGGTCGACCTGCCGTGCCGGCCGTGGCCTCGGGCGGGGCGGGGTGTCGCCGCTTGCGCGCGGGGCGGTGGGCGGAGCTCATGGCGCCGTGAGTTCGGCGGACATGGTTGCCCTCAGTCGCAGGGTAGTCACGAGTCGCTGGAACGCCTCGGCCCAGTAGCCGCCGGCCCCCGGTGCCGCGTGCTCCGACTCGTCGGGGACCGAGGTGAGGCCTTCGAGACGCCCGGCCTCCGCGGGATCGAGGCAGCGCTCGGCCAGCCCCATGACCCCGCTGAAGCTCCACGGATAGCTCCCCGCGTCCCGCGCGATGTCGAGCGCGTCGACCACCGCCCGCCCGAGGTCTCCCGCCCAGGGCACCGCGCACACTCCGAGCAGCTGGAACGCCTCGGACAGCCCGTGCGTTCCGATGAACCCGGCCACCCACTCGGCGCGCTCCCCGGCGCCCAGAGTGGCGAGCAGCTTGGCCCGCTCGGCCAGGGACACCGCCCCCGGCCCCCCGGCCTCCGGAGCGGAGGGTGCCCCGAGCAGCGCCCTCGACCACCCGGGATCGCGCTGCCGCACCGCCGCCCGGCACCACGCGGCATGCAGCTCCCCCTGCCAGTCGTCCGCCACGGGCAGTGCCACCATCTCTTGCGGCGAACGCCCGCCGAGCCGCTCCCGCCAGGTCCCGAGCGGTGCCGCTTCGACCAACTGGCCCAGCCACCACGACCGTTCACCTCGACCGGCCGGGGGTTTCGGTACCACCCCGTCCCGCTCCATCGCCGCGTCGCACTCGTGCGGTGCCTCGACCACGATCACGGGCGTGCCGCGCGTACGGTCGACGGCCACGCACGAGACGGCCCTGGCCGCCATCCGGGCGGCGAGTGCCGAGCCCGGCAGCGCGGACAGCAACTCGGCCGCCGTCGCCCGTACATTGCGGCTGCGGTCGGCCAGGGCCCGCTCAAGGAACGGTTCGTCCTCGGCGCACAGTCCGGACCGCAATGAGTCGAGGAACATCAGCCGGTCCTCGGCCCGCTCCGTCGTCCAGGTCGTGACCAGCAACTCGCGCGCGGCGGACGGGTCCTTGGCCCGCACCGCGGCCAGCAGCGCGACCCGCTCGGCGAACAGCCCTTCCTGCCACAGTCGTTGTACGTGATCGGCCTCCTCCGGTTCCGGCAGCGCGGCCCCGCCGCCGGGCGAGGAGCGCAGCGCGAACCGCCACTCGGGGTTCAGCCGGGCCAGCCACAGCGCCTGCGGTCCGGCGAAGGCCAGCGCCGCGGGGCGCAGGTCCGTGCGCCCCCGGGCCGCGTCGAGAAGCGCCGGAAGGGTCTGCGGGGGTGCGGCGAATCCGCGCGCGTTCGCGAGGCTCAGCCACTGGGGCAGCAGCTCCATGAGATCGGGCGCCGCCCCTCTGCGGCCACCGCCGCCCGTGCCGGGGCGGTCCGCCAGCAGCGTCGCCAGTCTGCGGGCCGCGGCGGGCGGCAGCGCGGTCCGCGCGTCCGGCGCCGCCGGCTCCGGACGGGCCGCCGCCCGCGCCGGCCGTATTCCGGCCCGCCTGCGCACGGTCTCCACGGCGGCCGCGTCCAGCAGCGCCACCGGAGCCTGCTGCCCAGGGCGGTGCCCCGGAGGCGTACGTCGCTCGGTCCCGAGCAGCGCCACGGTGACGAGCTCCTCCCAGGAACCGCCGAGGGGCGCGCCCGCCGAAGCCGAGGTCGTGTTCATGAACGTCCTTTCCGGACGGAGGGCATCAGTGGCGGCCGGCCGCCACGGCGGCGGTCGGGGTGACGACGGTGACGACGGCGGTCAGCACAGGGGCACCGCCTCGCACTCGCCCTGCGGCCATGCCGTCAGGGGAGTGAAGCCGCGGTGGCCGCACTCGCCGAAGACCGTGACCGGTGCGCCGCCGGACAGGGCGACCAGACGCCACAGATCAGGGCGGGACCGCGAAGAAGGACTGAGAGGAAGAGCCAACCCGCCATCGGAGTCGGCGAGTTGCCATGAATCGCCGTCCGGGGTCGGGACGACCCGCTCCAGGGTGACCGGGTAGGAGTCCAGCCACGGGTCGGCGCGCAGGGCCTCTCCGTAACGGGCGGCGGCCTCGGGCGTGGTCAGCCCCGTCGGACGTATCGCCGCGGGGGCCGGAGGAGTGAACCGCTCGCCCAGCGCCGCCCGCAGCTGACCGGCGCCCGGGTACGCGGACAGCTCCGCCTCGAAGGCCAGCCCCACCGGAAGCGCCATCTCGGGTGCCCGGCCCGCCGCGCCGTAGGAGAGGAGCAGGGCGGTGCGGCCGGACTCCGCGCCGTACAGCCAGATCCTGCGTGTCGTGAGCCGGGCGTCAGCCGTGTCGTACTGCGCGAGGACCAGCCAGCGGTCGCGCACCGTCGGGCCGTCCGCCGAGCCGGACAGCCCGACGCGTGAACGCACCGTCGCGGCCAGTCCGTCCGGCAGTCGCTCGCGCCGCAGCCAGCCCTGGTCGAGGAGGTGCAGCAGCGCGCACTCCTCCAGCAGTCGCACCGGCCAGCCCGGTCCCGACGAGGGGATCGCCCCCAACTCCCGCACGCGCGCCGCCAGACCGGGTGCCTGCGCGTCGACCATCCGGGCCGCCGTCTCCTCCCACATCCCGTACCCCGCCCGCTCGGCGGAGGCGAGGCCGCCGCGCAGCAGGTCCGCCAGCCGCTGCTCCAACTCGCCTGCCCCCGCGGTGATCCGCTCGGCCCGCCGCTCCGCCCGGCGCCGCGCCGCCTCGGGATCACCCGGCGAGGAAGCTCCAGATCCCCCGCCCGCCGCACTCCGCTCCTCGGCGCGCTTGCGTCTTCCCTCCAGCCACTGGGCGGCCCAGTCCGGCGCCTGCCCGGAGGGCACCGCGCCGTCCGCGCCCGCCCAGAGCAGCAGCAGCCCCAGCGCGTGCTTGCACGGGAACTTCCGGCTCGGGCAACTGCACTTGTAAGCGGGACCCGTCGAGTCCGCGATGTCGATGACCGTCTGATACGGCTTGCTGCCACTTCCCCTGCACAGTCCCCATACCGTCCCCTCCTCAGTACTGCCCGCTTCCGACCACGGTCCGGCCGCGCCGAGCTTGCTCCCCGCCTTGCGTGACGCGGCGTCAGGCGCCAGTGCCAGCACCTGATCCGCCGTCCAGCGCACCGCCTGCTGTGTCATGTCATCGAAGGTAGGTCCCACCACTGACAATCGATCCTCGCGAGCACGTTTTCGCAGGTCAGGGCGCATTGTCAGTGGCGTGGTGCACGGTGGAACCAGATCCGAACCGGCCGAGCTGGAGGGGGACCGAGCCATGACCGTGTCCGTTGGACCGACGTCCGTTCACACACCCGCGGGAGAGAGGGGGCCGAGCCGGCCGAGCGAGGTGCTGCGGCCGCACGCCGAGCACGCCTTCGCCGCCGAACTCGCCGCGCTCGCAGCGCAGGACGACCGGCCCCGCCCGGAGCGCTGGCTGCTGTCGCCCTGGGCCGTGGCCACCTATCTGCTGGGCGGCACACTGCCGGACGGCACCGTGATCACCCCCAAATATGTGGGGCCGCGCCGCATCGTCGAGGTCGCCGTCACCACCCTCGCCACCGACCGGGCGCTGCTCCTGCTCGGTGTGCCCGGCACCGCGAAGACCTGGGTGTCCGAGCACCTGGCGGCCGCGGTCAGCGGCGACTCGACGTTGCTCGTGCAGGGCACGGCCGGCACGCCGGAGGAGGCCATCCGGTACGGCTGGGACTACGCGCAGCTGCTCGCGCACGGGCCCAGCCGGGACGCGCTCGTGCCGAGTCCCGTCATGCGGGCCATGGCCGAGGGCATGACGGCCCGCGTCGAGGAACTGACCCGCGTTCCCGCGGACGTTCAGGACAGCCTGATCACGATTCTCTCCGAAAAGACCTTGCCGATACCGGAATTGGGCCAGGAAGTGCAGGCCGTCCGCGGCTTCAACCTGATCGCCACGGCCAACGACCGCGACCGCGGGGTCAATGAACTCTCCAGCGCGCTGCGCCGCCGTTTCAACACGGTGGTGCTGCCGCTGCCGGAGAGCGCCGAAGCCGAGGTCGACATCGTCTCGCGCCGGGTCGACCAGATCGGCCGCTCCCTCGACCTGCCCGCCGTGCCCGAGGGCGTCGAGGAGATCCGCCGCGTCGTCACCGTCTTCCGGGAGCTGCGCGACGGGATCACGGCCGACGGGCGGACGAAACTGAAGTCGCCCAGCGGCACGCTGTCCACGGCCGAGGCGATCTCCGTCGTCACCAACGGCCTTGCTCTGGCAGCCCACTTCGGCGACGGCGTCCTGCGGGCGGGCGATGTCGCCGCCGGCATCCTCGGCGCCGTCGTGCGCGACCCTGCGGCCGACCCCGTCATCTGGCAGGAATACCTGGAAGCGGTCGTCCGCGAGCGTGACGGCTGGAAGGACTTCTACCGTGCCTGCCGCGAGGTGAGCGCATGAGCGCGGAGCGGGACGCCGGGCCGCCCGCGCCGGAGGACGGGGTGACGGTCCGGGGCACGGGGCCGCTGCTGCTCGGTGTGCGGCACCACGGGCCCGGGTCGGCGCGGGCCGTGCGGGCCGCGCTGGAGGCGGCGGCTCCAAGGGTCGTACTGATCGAGGGGCCGCCCGAGGCGGACGCACTCGTCCCGCTGGCCGCCGACAAGGACATGCGGCCCCCCGTGGCGCTCCTCGCCCATGTCGTGGACGAGCCCGGTCACTCGGCCTTCTGGCCGCTGGCCGAGTTCTCGCCGGAGTGGGTGGCGATCCAGTGGGCTCTGGAACACGGAGCGGCGGCCCGCTTCATCGACCTTCCGGCGGCCCACACCCTGGCCTGGGGGAAGGAAGAGACGGACCCGGAGCGCGGCGCGCCGGGCGGCACCCCGCTCACGACCCTGGCCCCGCCCGGGAACCCCGACGCGCCCGGCACGGGGGGAGATCACGGTCCGAGGGGAGGCCCCGGTCCGGAGGGAGACCCAGCTCCGGAAGGAGACCCCGGCCTGGCGGTCGACTCCCGTCCGGAGGGTGATCCCGGTCCGGTAGGAGATCCCGGCCGAGCGGGTGCCTCCGGCCCGGCGGGTGATCTCGCTCCGGTAGGAGATCCCGGCCCAGCGGGTGCCTCCGGCCCGGGTGGAGATCTCGGCCCGGCAGGTGATCCCGGACGGCCGGACGCGGCCGGTGATGTCGATCGTCCCCTCGACGCGGCGGCCGTGCGGATCGATCCCCTCGCGGTGCTTGCCGAGACGGCCGGTTACGACGACCCGGAGCGCTGGTGGGAGGACGTGGTCGAGCACCGGGCCGGGACGGCGGGCGATCCGTTCGCGCCCTTCGCCGTGCTGGAAGAGGCGATGGGAGCGCTGCGCGAGGCGTTCGGGGTCGGGGGACACGACCGGGACCTGGTGCGCGAGGCGTACATGCGGCTCCAGATCCGGGCGGCGCAGCGGGAGTTCGGGGACGACGTGGCCGTGGTGTGCGGGGCCTGGCACGTGCCCGCGCTGCGGCAGCGGACCACGGTCGGCGCCGACCGGGCACTCCTCAAGGGCCTGCCCAAGGCCAAGGTCGACCTGACCTGGGTGCCCTGGACACACCGCCGGCTCTCCCGGGTCAGCGGGTACGGGGCGGGCATCGACTCGCCGGGCTGGTACGGGCATCTGTTCAGCGCCCCCGACCGTCCGGTCGCGCGGTGGATGACCAAGGTGGCCCGGCTGCTGCGCGACGAGGACCGGGGCGTGTCGTCGGCCCACGTCATCGAGGCGGTGCGGCTGGCCGACACGCTCGCCGCGATGCGCGGTCGCCCGCTGCCCGGACTGACCGAGACGACCGACGCCGTCCGGGCCGTGATGTGCGAGGGCTCGGACGTGCCCCTGGCGCTGGTGCGCGACCGGCTCGTGGTCGGGGATGTGCTGGGGGAGGTGCCGGAGTCCGCCCCGGCGGTGCCGTTGCAGCGGGACCTCACGCGGTCGCAGCGGCGGCTGCGGCTCAGACCCGAGGCGCTGGAGCGGGAGATGGAGCTCGACCTGCGCAAGGAGACCGACGCGGGGCGCAGCACGCTGTTGCACCGGTTGCGGCTCCTCGGTATCGCGTGGGGCGAGCCCGCGATGTCCCGTGGCAGCACGGGCACCTTCCGGGAGACCTGGCGGCTCCGCTGGGAGCCGGAGCTGTCGGTGCGGGTCGCCGAGGCCGGCGTGTGGGGCACGACCGTTCTGGCCGCCGCGACGGCCAAGGCCGAGGCGGATGCCGTCGGCGCGCCTTCGCTGGCCGATGTCACGGCGCTCGCCGAGCGCTGCCTCCTCGCCGAACTCCCGGACGCGCTGCCCGTGGTGATGCGGGTGCTCGCCGACCGGGCCGCCCTCGACGCGGACGTGGGCCACCTCGCGCAGGCCCTGCCCGCACTCGTCCGCTCCCTGCGCTACGGCGACGTACGCGGCACGGACACCCACGCCCTCGCCGATGTCGCGGCCGGCCTCGCCGAGCGTGTCTTCGTCGGTCTCCCGCCGGCCTGCGCCGCCCTCGACGGCGACGCGGCCGAGGAGATGCGCCGCCACGTCGACGCCGTGCACGGGGCGGTGGGAATGCTGGGGGAGGCGACCGCGGGGACCGTTTCGCCCGGCGACGGAGCTCAGGCTGGCGGCATCCGCGGGCGCTGGTACTCCGTGCTGCGGGTGCTCGCCGCGCGGGACACCGTGCCGGGGGTGGTCAGGGGGCGGGCGGTTCGACTGCTCCTGGACGAAGGGGAGCTGGCGCAGGAGGAGGCCGCGCGGCTCATGGGGCTGGTGCTGTCGCCGGGGACGGAGCCGGCGGACGCGGCCGCGTGGATCGAGGGGTTCGTCGGGGGCGGCTCCGGCGGCGGCATGCTGCTGGTGCACGACGAGCGGCTGCTCGGGCTGGTGGACGCGTGGCTGACCGGGGTGCCGACGGAGGCGTTCACCGATGTGCTGCCGCTGCTGCGCCGGACGTTCTCGGCGTACGAGACAGGGGTGCGCAGGACGCTGGGCGAACTCGTCCGGCGCGGCCCGGCGCCGCGGACGGATGCCGAGGTCACCGGCTCCGGCTCCGGCATACCCGGGTTCGCCCCCGACCTCGACACCGGGCGCGCGGACGCCGTACTTCCGTTGCTGAGCCTGCTGCTGGGGCTGGGTGAATCCGGGGACGGCGACGGCGAGGACGCGGACGACCTGACGGGCGGCGAGGACGCGGACGACCGGGCGCGTGACGGCAACGACAACGATCTGGTGAGGGTGGCTCCATGACCGAGGCAGCGGTGGGCGCCGGCGACGAGCGGCTGCGGCGATGGCGGCTGGTGCTCGGCGGCGACGAGGCGGACGGCACCGGATGCGTGCTCTCCGGACAGGACGCCGCCATGGACGGGGCGCTGAGCGCGCTCTACGGCAAGGGGGGCAACGGGAGCAAGGGGCAGTCGGGGCGGGACCGCTCGGCGGGGCTCGGGGCGTCGGCGCCGTCGGTCGCGCGCTGGCTCGGTGACATCCGGACGTACTTCCCCTCCTCCGTAGTACAGGTGATGCAACGCGACGCCATCGACCGGCTCGGGCTCTCCGCCCTGCTCCTGGAGCCCGAGATGCTGGAGGCGGTGGAGGCCGACGTGCACCTGGTGGGCACCCTGCTGTCCCTCAACAAGGCGATGCCGGAGACGACGAAGGAGACCGCGCGGGCCGTGGTGCGCAAGGTCGTGGAGGACTTGGAGAAGCGGCTTGCCACGCGTACCCGGGCCACGCTCACCGGCGCCCTCGACCGCAGTGCCCGGATCAGCAGACCCCGCCACCACGACATCGACTGGAACCGCACGATCGCGGCCAACCTGAAGCACTACCTGCCCGAGTACCGCACGATCGTGCCCGAGCGGCTGATCGGTTACGGGCGTGCCTCGCAGTCGGTGAAGAAGGAGGTCATCCTCTGCATCGACCAGTCGGGGTCGATGGCGGCGTCGGTCGTCTACGCCTCAGTGTTCGGCGCCGTGCTCGCGTCGATGCGGTCCATCGCCACCCGGCTCGTCGTCTTCGACACGGCCGTCGTCGACCTCACCGACCAGCTCGACGACCCGGTCGACGTCCTCTTCGGCACCCAGCTCGGCGGCGGCACGGACATCAACCGGGCACTCGCGTACTGCCAGTCGCAGATCACCAGGCCGGCCGACACGGTCGTCGTCCTCATCAGCGACCTGTACGAAGGCGGGATACGCAACGAGATGCTGAAGCGGGTCGCGGCGATGAAGGCGTCGGGGGTGCAGTTCGTGACGCTGCTCGCGCTGTCCGACGAGGGGGCGCCCGCGTACGACCGTGAGCACGCGGCGGCGCTCGCGGCGCTCGACGCGCCGGCGTTCGCCTGCACACCCGACCTGTTCCCCGAGGTGATGGCCGCGGCGATCGAGAAGCGGCCACTGCCGATACCGGACACCCGGTGAGAAGGGGCGGGTGGCAGCTGACCGACATCCGGCGGTGACCGACTTCGCGGGCTCATGGACCCGGACGGCCGATTGCCGGCGGATCCACCCGACCGGACCCCTGCGCAAGGGCCGGGTGGTCCCCATGGGGGGTGGGGACCACTCTCGCGGCGCCCTCAGCGGCTGCTCAGAGGGGCCTCACGGGGTAATCCCCGGCCTGGTGAGGGACTGTCCGGCGACGTTCTGTGACAGGTATCACCGCTGAGGTGTGATCTGCGATTTAGGGACCCACGTCCCACGGCGATAACCTGCGAGACGGACATGCCGCGCGCTCGGACATCGTGTGCGCCACCCTTGTGACAGCGGACGTCACGTTGCCCTTCGCGGCACGCCCACGCAGACAACGAACCGCGAGATCACTGATAGGGACGGACGCGCGTGGACCTGTTCGAGTACCAGGCGAGGGACCTCTTCGCCAAGCACGGTGTACCGGTGCTGGCCGGTGAAGTCATTGACACGCCTGAGGCAGCCCGCGAGGCGACCGAGCGTCTTGGCGGCAAGTCCGTCGTCAAGGCCCAGGTGAAGGTCGGTGGCCGCGGCAAGGCCGGCGGCGTCAAGCTTGCCGCCACCCCGGACGAGGCCGTCGCCCGCGCGACGGACATTCTCGGCATGGACATCAAGGGCCACACGGTCCACAAGGTGATGATCGCCGAGACCGCGCCCGAGATCATCGAGGAGTACTACGTTTCGTACCTCCTCGACCGCACGAACCGCACCTTCCTCGCCATGGCGTCCGTTCAGGGCGGCGTGGAGATCGAGGTCGTCGCGGAAGAAAACCCCGAGGCCCTCGCGAAGGTCCCGGTCGACGCCAACGAAGGCGTGTCGATCGAGAAGGCCCGCGAGATCGTCGCCCAGGCGAAGTTCCCGGCCGAGGTGGCCGAGCAGGTCGCCGAGATCCTGGTGACGCTGTGGGACACCTTCATCAAGGAGGACGCCCTCCTCGTCGAGGTGAACCCGCTCGCCAAGGTCGCCTCCGGCAAGGTCATCGCCCTTGACGGCAAGGTGTCGCTGGACGAGAACGCCGAGTTCCGCCAGCCGGACCACGCCGCGCTCGAGGACAAGGAGTCGGCCAACCCGCTCGAGGCCGCCGCCAAGGCCAAGAACCTCAACTACGTCAAGCTCGACGGTGAGGTCGGCATCATCGGCAACGGCGCGGGTCTCGTCATGAGCACCCTCGACGTCGTCGCGTACGCCGGTGAGAACCACGGCGGGGTCAAGCCCGCCAACTTCCTCGACATCGGCGGTGGCGCCTCCGCCGCCGTCATGGCGAACGGCCTGGAGATCATCCTCGGCGACCCGGACGTCAAGTCCGTCTTCGTCAACGTCTTCGGTGGCATCACCGCCTGTGACGAGGTCGCCAACGGCATCGTCCAGGCGCTTCAGCTGCTCGCCGACAAGGGCGAGGAAGTCACCAAGCCGCTGGTCGTGCGTCTCGACGGCAACAACGCCGAGCTGGGTCGCCAGATCCTGTCGGACGCCAACCACCCGCTGGTCCAGCGCGTGGACACCATGGACGGCGCGGCCGACAAGGCCGCCGAACTCGCGGCTGCGAAGTAAGGGACGAGGGAAACAACCGCCATGGCTATCTTCCTCAACAAGGACAGCAAGGTCATCGTCCAGGGCATGACCGGTGCCACGGGTATGAAGCACACCAAGCTCATGCTCGCGGACGGGACGAACATCGTCGGTGGCGTGAACCCGCGCAAGGCGGGCACGTCCGTCGACATCGACGGCAACGAGATCCCCGTCTTCGGCACGGTCGCCGAGGCCATCGAGAAGACCGGCGCCAACGTGTCCGTCCTCTTCGTGCCGCCGGCCTTCGCCAAGGCCGCCGTCGTCGAGGCGATCGACGCGGAGATCCCCCTCGCGGTCGTCATCACCGAGGGCATCGCCGTCCACGACTCCGCCGCCTTCTGGGCGTACGCGAAGTCGAAGGGCAACAAGACCCGCATCATCGGCCCGAACTGCCCCGGTCTCATCACCCCGGGCCAGTCCAACGCCGGCATCATCCCGGGCGACATCACGAAGCCGGGCCGCATCGGCCTGGTCTCGAAGTCCGGCACGCTGACGTACCAGATGATGTACGAGCTCCGTGACATCGGCTTCTCGTCCGCCGTCGGCATCGGTGGCGACCCGGTCATCGGCACGACGCACATCGACGCGCTCGCCGCGTTCGAGGCCGACCCCGACACCGACCTGATCGTCATGATCGGCGAGATCGGCGGCGACGCCGAGGAGCGTGCGGCGGACTTCATCGCGAAGAACGTGACGAAGCCGGTCGTCGGCTACGTCGCCGGCTTCACCGCGCCCGAGGGCAAGACCATGGGCCATGCCGGCGCCATCGTCTCCGGCTCCTCCGGCACGGCCGCCGCGAAGAAGGAGGCCCTCGAGGCTGCGGGCGTCAAGGTCGGCAAGACGCCGACCGAGACGGCCAAGCTCGCGCGCGAGATCCTCGCCGGCTGAGCTGTCGCTCGACCGAACGCCGGTGGGCCCGCACCCTTTGGGGGTGCGGGCCCACCGGCGTTCTCCGTCCCGGACGTCAGCGGATCTCCGGGACCATCCGCTCGGGTCCGCTCACCTCTTGGGACCTCAGCCTGGCCCGCAGCCTCAGCTCCGCCGCGGAGAGCGGCCCGGGGGCGGCCCGGGGCGGCAGGCCGTGGATGGTCTCCGGCGGGGAGAGGGGAGCCTCGTAGTGGTCAGGGGCCGTGTCCAGCGTCAGGGCGGTCACCGCGATCAGCAGGACCGTGAAGGCGATGGCCGCCCGGGTCCACTGCTGGGCCCGGCGCTCGCCGTACCAGCGGACCGTGCGGGGCTTCGCCGCGCGCAGCCGCTCCGCGCTCGCGAGCTCGGCGAGCCGCCAGTGCAGATCCTCCGGCGACGCCAGCTCCGGCAGCCGCGCGGCGACGGCCTCGCGCGCGTGCAGCACCCGGTTGGCCGCCGCGGGCGTGCTCGCCTCCGTCTCGGCCGCGGTCTCCGGCAGCCCCAGCCCGACACCGTCGTAAAGCAGCAGGGTGCGCCGGTACACGGGCGGCAGTTCGAGGAGTACGTCGAGCAGCGCGCGGTCGGCGGCGCCGGCGGGCGGCGCCTCCGGGTGCCGGTAGCGCGGGCGCAGCCGATGCCAGGGGGAGAGCGCGTACTCGTAGGCCGTCGCGCGCACCCATCCGGCCGGGTCCCGGTCCACGGCGACCTCGGGCCAGCGGTACCAGGCCTGTTGGAACGCGCGTTCCACGGACTCGCGGGCCAGTTCGCGCCGCCCGGTCAGCAGATAGGCCTGTCGTACGAGGGCGGGGGCGCAGAACGCGTAGAGCGCGTCGAAGGCCTGAGCGGGCGTCAATGACGGCTCTGTGAGACCGGAGTCCCCGTCCTCCGCGAGCAACTCCCCGGCCCGCGCGGAACGCTTCCTGCCCCCGGCGGCCCGCTCCCCGCGGTCGGCGGACCGGGCCTCACGGGCCGTCCCCGTACGCGTCCCCGCCCCGGTCCCCGCTCCCACCAGCTCGGGGGTGATTTCCTCCTGACGGGCGTTCACCTCGGCCTGGGTGTGGGCCGGACCAGCGGTGAGCAGCCTCGCGTACGCTTCCCGCTTGCGGCCGCGCGGCGCCGAACGGCCGGTCTCCCACGAGCGCACCGTCGCCCGGCTGACGCCGAGCCGGGTGGCCACGTCGGCCTGGGTCAGCGACCGGTCCTCGCGCAGACGGCGGCGCTCCTTGGGCGCGGGCAGCGGGGTGGCGGGGCTCTGTTTCATGTCGGATCCCCCAGGGTGCCCCTTCGTACGGAAAAGTACATAACTGCATATTGAGCGACACATCCAGGGTTCGCCTGTTACGACGAGAAAGCGCGTGTCGTTGGGAGCATGAGGGCCGTGACTCAAATCACCGACCGCAGGCTCTCGTTGTCGCCCCTGCTCACCCGGATGCGCGACCGATCACCCGGACTGGCCGCGAGCCTCCTGGGCGGCGCCCTCGCCGCGGGGCTCGGACTCGGCTCGTTCGCCGTCCTCGTCATGGTGCTGTGGATCAGCTCGCCCTACCCGGACAGCGGGCCGGGCGGAGCGCTGCATGTCGCCGCCGCGCTCTGGCTGCTCGCCCACGGCGTGGAGTTGATCCGCACCGACACCCTGTCCGGCCTGCCGATGCCGGTGGGTGTGACACCGCTTCTCCTGCTCGCCCTCCCGGTCTGGCTGCTGCACCGGGCCGCGCGGGAGGCGGCCGATGTCACCTCTGGCGCGTCGCCGCGTACGGCGTGGGCCGGCGTCGTGGCCGGCTATCTGTCCGTCGGCTGGGCCGCCGCGCTGTACGCCTCGGGCGGGACGTTGCGCCCCTCCTGGACCTGGGCCGTGATCTGCCTGCCGCTGCTCGCGGTGATCGCCGCCGGAACGGGGGTCTGGACGGCGTACGGGCGCCCGTGGGGGCCGATGCCGTTCCGGAGGAAGCGGTTCGTGGAGCCACTTCCGCTCACCGGAGTGCGTCCGGTCCTGGCCGTGCGCCGTCTCGTCGCCGTGGACGACCGGGTGCTCGGCGGAGCGGCGCGGGCCGCCGCGGCCGGGGTCGCGGTCCTCGTCGGAGGCGGGGCGCTGCTCGTGGCGGCGTCGCTGGTCTGGCACGGCGACACGGCTCGCGCCTCGTTCGTCCAGCTCACCGGGGTGTGGTCGGGCCGGTTCGCCGTACTGCTGCTGTGTCTGGTCCTGGTGCCGAACGCGGCGGTGTGGGGGGCGGCGTACGGGCTCGGGCCCGGTGTCGTCCTGAGCGCCGGTCATGTCGCGGGACCGCTGACCGCGACCGTCGTGGGCACGCGCACGACGGCCGATCTGCTGACGGCGTTTCCGCTGCTCGCCGCGTTGCCGGGGGCCGGTTCCGGGGCGCCGCCGACCTGGCTGAGCGGGCTGGTGCCGGTGGCCGCCGCGGTGACGGTGGCGTGGTTCGTGGTGAAGGCGGGGGCCGTACGGGGGACCCCGGGCAGGGAGGAGCCCTGGTCGCACGGGCGGACGGTGGCCGTCGTCTCACTCGCCGCCGGATGGTGCGGCATCGCGCTCGGTGCGCTCGCCGGGCTGGCCGGGGGGCCGCTGGGCGTCGGCGCCCTGACCCATTTCGGGCCGGTGTGGTGGCAGGTGGGGCCCGCGACGGCGGTGTGGACGGCGGTCGTCGGGATTCCCGTCGCGGTGGGCGCGTCGGAGTGGAGGGACCGGGCGCGCGGGGCGGCGAAGGGCGCGGGTGTCCGCCGGGACGCGCGCGGAATCGGGCTGACTCCCCGGCTCCGGATGCCCCACTGGATGCCGGGGCGGACGGGCACCCCCTCGAGGCCGGTGCCGACACCGGTTCCGATGCAGGCGTGGCCGTCCACCGCGGCTCGGGAGGAACCCGCGGCCCGGGTCGAACCCGCGCTGCTGGAGTCCGTTCTTGAGGACTTCGACCCGTACGACCCCTACGACTCCTACGAGCCGTACGACCTTCTGCCGGGGGAGGCCACGGCCGTCGGGTGGCACGAGGAGACGTCGAGGGACACCCGCTGGGAGGCCCTGAAGAAGGCGAGCGGGCACGCCGAATCAGAGGATCCGGAGTACCCGGGACACCCGGAGGGCCCGGAGCACACGAAGGACTTCGAGATCCCGGAGGAGCCGGGGACTCCGACTGAGGGCGGGGCCGAGGACCCGGGCCGAGGTGGTCCGGGGACGGGTTCGCCCCTCTGATCCGGGACCGGGTCTCGCTCCGGCTGATCCGGGACCGGGTCTCGCCCCGGCTGATCCGGCGGGGTTCCCGGGAAGCCGGGTGGCGGACCGGTCTCCTGCCGGGCGGTGGCCCAGGGCAGGAGGCCGGTCGTCAGTTGTGGGTGCCCAGCAGTCCGCGCAGGTCCTTCGGGAGAAGGTCGTTGCAGGACTGCTTCGCGGCGTTCGTCAGGGCGTCGTTCGTACAGGAGTAGTAGTCGCTGTAGACGAGGTGGGCGGTGAAGATCCCGGCGACCATCACGATGGCCAGCGACGCGGTGACCATGCCGCTCACCGCGGCGGTCATCTGGGGGCGCATGTTCGGGTCGGGCGCCGGGGCGTCCGGGTCCGGCGTGCGCGCCTTGGAACGGAGCGCGCTGCCGCCCCAGTACAGCGCGAGCGAGCCGAGCAGCAGGGCCACGTACGGCCAGCCGAAGAGGACGAAGAAGAACGCCCACATGCCGGAGAGCAGTGCGTAACGGGCGCGGCGCTGGGCCGGGTCCGTGGGGTCCCAGCGCATGCCCCCACCGGGTTTGCCGCCGGGTCCTTCGGGACCGCCCTGCCCCTGCGGCGCGCCCGGCCGGTCGCCGAAGCCGCCGCCGTTCGAGGGACCGGGCTGCCGGTCGCTCCACTGGCTGCCCCAGGGGGAGTGCCCCGGGCCCTGCTCTCCGCCCGCGCCGTTCTCGCCAGAGCCCTGTCCGTGCCCTTGTCCGTGCCGGCGCGGCTGCCAGGGCTGGTCGGGTGTCCCCTCCGGCGGCGGCGCGAACGGATTGTCGTCCTGGTTCGAGGGAGCCGACGGGCCGGACGGGGGAGTGTCGGGCGCGTCGGGTCCGCGCTCCCCCGAGGGGCCGCCGCTTCCACCTGCCGAGCCGCCGCCGTTCCCGTCCGCGGAGCCGGGCCCGTCTGTGGAGCCGTCCCCGCTCGACCTCGGCGGGGTGGACGAAGGGCGCCGCTCGCGCAGCAGGAGCGGAGGGAGTCGGAGACTGCGGTCCGGCATCAGGTGAGCGTCTTCCCCTTGGTGGTTCTGGCAGGCGGCGTGTCCACACAGTTTCGCGCTCGCGACGCGCGCCCCGAGCCGGTCCTCCCGGGCTGACGCCTCGGGTCGGTCCGCCCGGACTGACGCCCCGAGCTTCGCACTCCGGACTCGCGCCCCGAGCTTCGTACCCCCGGACACGCGCCCCGGATGTCTCCGGGTCCCGTGCCGCGGGTGGTGTCGGGGCCGTGCCCCGAACGTTCGTCCTCGTCCCAGGTCAACGTCCCGCGCGCACGGGGCGTTCCCCGTGCCGCAGGTGTTCCCGGGTGGATCCTCCCCAGACGCTACCTTCCGGCCTCGCCCCCGTCCCGTGGGGGCCGCCCGGTGTGCCGGTATCGTTGCTGACGGTCGGCCGCTTCGTAGACTTCCCCGTATCCCGGGGCGCGAAGCATTCGTACGACCGTACAAACGCTCCCCCGAGAAAGGGCCCCCTCGTGGCCAAGACCAAGCGCCTCGTCGTGCTGGTCTCCGGATCAGGTACGAATCTGCAGGCACTGCTCGACGCCGTCGCGGAGGCGGGCTCAGCGGCCTACGGTGCCGAGATCGTGGCCGTCGGTGCCGACCGGGACGGTATCGAGGGACTCGCGCGGGCCGAGCGGGCCGGGCTCCCGACCTTCGTGTGCAAGGTCAGGGACCACGGCAGCCGGGACGAGTGGGACCAGGCGCTCGCCGAGGCGACCGCCGCTTACGAGCCCGATCTCGTCGTGTCCGCCGGGTTCATGAAGATCGTGGGGAAGGAATTCCTCGCCCGGTTCGGCGGACGGTTCGTCAACACCCATCCCGCGCTGCTCCCCAGTTTTCCCGGCGCCCACGGCGTCCGCGACGCGCTCGCGTACGGAGCCCGGGTCACCGGCTGCACCGTCCACTTCGTCGACGACGGGGTCGACACCGGACCGATCATCGCCCAGGGCGTGGTCGAGATCCGCAACGAGGACGACGAGAGCGCTCTGCACGAGCGCATCAAGGAAGTCGAGCGAAGGCTGCTCGTCGATGTCGTGGGGCGGCTCGCCCGCAACGGCTATCGCATTGAGGGACGAAAGGTAGTTATCCAGTGACCGCCGACAGCACAGTCACGGCCGAGAGCACCGAGGGCACCAAGCGGGTCATCCGTCGCGCGCTCGTCAGCGTGTACGACAAGACCGGTCTCGAGGAGCTGGCCCGCGGGCTGCACGCGGCCGGCGTCGAGCTCGTCTCCACCGGGTCCACCGCCGCGAAGATCGCCGCGACCGGTGTGCCCGTCACCAAGGTGGAGGAGCTGACCGGCTTCCCCGAGTGCCTGGACGGCCGGGTCAAGACACTGCACCCAAAGGTCCACGCCGGGATCCTCGCCGATCTGCGCCTCGAGAGCCACCGGCAGCAGCTCGCCGAGCTGGGCGTCGAGCCGTTCGACCTCGTCGTCGTCAACCTCTACCCGTTCCGGGAGACGGTCGAGTCCGGGGCGACCCCCGACGAGTGCGTCGAGCAGATCGACATCGGCGGTCCCTCGATGGTGCGCGCGGCCGCCAAGAACCACCCCTCCGTCGCCGTCGTCACCAGCCCCGACCGCTACGGCGACGTCCTCGCCGCGGTCCAGGGCGGCGGTTTCGACCTGCACACCCGCAAGCGGCTCGCAGCCGAGGCCTTCCAGCACACGGCCGCGTACGACGTCGCCGTCGCCTCCTGGTTCGCCTCCTCGTACGCGCCGGTCGACGACTCGCAGTTCCCCGACTTCCTGGGTGCCACCTGGGAGCGCGCGCACACGCTCCGCTACGGCGAGAACCCGCACCAGCCCGCCGCCCTCTACACCTCCGGCACGGGCGGTCTCGCCGAGGCCGAGCAGCTGCACGGCAAGGAGATGTCGTACAACAACTACACGGACACGGATGCCGCGCGCCGTGCCGCGTACGACCACGAGGACCCCTGCGTCGCGATCATCAAGCACGCCAACCCGTGCGGGATCGCCGTCGCGTCGAACGTCGCCGAGGCGCACCGCAAGGCGCACGCCTGTGACCCGCTGTCCGCGTTCGGCGGTGTGATCGCCGTCAACCGGCCGGTCACCAAGGAGATGGCCGAGCAGGTCGCGGAGATCTTCACCGAGGTCATCGTCGCGCCCGAGTACGAGGACGGCGCCCTCGAGGCCCTCACCAAGAAGAAGAACATCCGCGTGCTGCGGGCCCACAAAGCCCCGGCGGCCCCCGTCGAGATCAAGCCCGTCGACGGCGGCGCGCTGCTCCAGGTCGCCGACCGGCTCCAGGCCCCCGGCGACAACCCGGCGAGCTGGACCCTGGCGACCGGTGACGCCCTGCGCGAGGGCGAGCTCGACGAGCTGGCCTTCGCGTGGCGCGCCTGCCGTGCGGTGAAGTCCAACGCCATCCTGCTCGCCAAGGACGGCGCCTCGGTCGGCGTCGGCATGGGCCAGGTCAACCGCGTCGACTCCGCGAAGCTCGCGGTCGAGCGGGCCGGCGCCGAGCGCGCCCGTGGCTCCTACGCCGCCTCGGACGCGTTCTTCCCGTTCCCCGACGGCCTGGAGATCCTCGCCGACGCGGGCGTCAAGGCCGTGGTCCAGCCCGGCGGTTCGGTCCGCGACGAGCTGGTCGTGGAGGCCGCGAAGAAGGCCGGCGTCACGATGTATTTCACCGGGACGCGGCACTTCTTCCACTGATCCCGGACCCGCGCCGAGCCCGTCCGCTTACGGGATTCGGCGTGGGCGGCGCAAGCACCAGGGCCGTGTCTCCCCTGTACGGGGTGAGACACGGCCCTTGATGTGCGTGACGCGAACGGCTCGATGAACTGTTACGTGCGGTGAACGGCCCGGATGCACGGACGGTTCGGTGGTGTGGATGGTGTGGATGTTCGGCGGTACGAACGGTTCGCCGGCGCGGACGGTTCTGCTGTGGGGACGATCCGCTCAGTAGCGCGGACGGTTGAACCACGCGACGCCGGACGGCACGATCATCGCCGCCGCCATCACACCGCCGAAGCCGATCCACAGCAGCGCGAACACCAGCGACGCGGAGGAGTTGGCGTTCGCCGCGGAGATCAGGCCGAGGAAGCCGAACAGGGAGCCCAGGATGCCGTAGACCATGGTGGTGATCCGGACGCCCTGCCCGCCTCTGGTGAACTTGACTCCCAGCGTGATCGACAGACCCGCGAGGGCGAGGAAGAGCAGCGCTATGACGAGGACGATGCCCGCGGAGTCGTGGCCGAGGTCGGAGAGGCCGTTGTTGCCGAAGGTGTCCTCGCCGGCATTGGACGCGTCGTTGATGGTGGCGGCGCCGAAGATCGCGAAGATGCCGATGAGGACCTGCACGCCCGCGACGATGTAGAGCAGCACGCGGGCGGTGGTCATCAGGCCCGGCATGGTCTGCGGCATCATGTTGCCGCCCGGGTAGCCGGGGTACGCGGGCTGCTGCGGGTAGCCGTAGCCCTGCGGGGGCACGTTGGGCGGGGCCTGCGGGTACCCGTAACCGGGAGCTCCCGGCGGCGCGGTTGGAGGCTGCTGCGGCGGCGGGCCGTAGGGGTTGTTCGGGTCGCCGAAACTCATGGCGGGTTTCCTCCGTTGCCTTGTGCGGGGACTACGCGCGGCACGGTTCGGAGGAATTTCTACAGAGCGGTCCGTCCCCCCGGTACTGCCCGCGACACTGTGTGCTCATCGTTCTTTAGCAGACTCTTACTTGTCCAGCGCCATTCCGTATGTGTTGTCCAAGTGCAACATGAGTGATCATGGCCGGATACGGGCGAATCGGGCACCGGAAGGCCACTATGGGCCCGGATTGGAACCTGGACCGCGTCATCCGGGAGGATGGGGGTCATGACCGCCCAGATTCTCGATGGCAAGGCCACCGCAGCCGCGATCAAGTCCGACCTGACCGTCCGCGTGGCGGCCCTGAAGGAGAAGGGCGTCACGCCCGGCCTCGGGACGGTCCTGGTCGGGGACGACCCCGGAAGCCAGAAGTACGTCGCGGGCAAGCACCGCGACTGCGCCCAGGTGGGTATCGCCTCCATCCAGCGCGAACTGCCCGCGACCGCCACGCAGGAAGAGATCGAGGCGGTGGTCCGCGAGCTGAACGAGGACCCTGTCTGCACCGGCTACATCGTCCAGCTGCCGCTTCCCAAGGGCATCGACGAGAACCGCATCCTGGAACTGATGGACCCGGACAAGGACGCGGACGGCCTGCACCCGATGAACCTCGGGCGTCTCGTCCTCAACGAGCCCGCCCCGCTGCCCTGCACCCCCAACGGTGTCCTCACGCTCCTGCGTCGCTACGGCGTGGAGATCAAGGGCGCCGAGGTCGTGGTCGTCGGCCGCGGTGTGACCATCGGGCGTCCGATGCCACTGCTGCTGACGCGGCGCAGCGAGAACGCCACGGTCACCCAGTGCCACACCGGTACCCGTGACCTCTCCGCGCACCTCAAGCGCGCCGACATCATCGTCGCCGCCGCTGGCTCCGCGCACCTCATCCGGGCCGAGGACGTGAAGCCGGGCGCCGCCGTCCTGGACGTCGGTGTCTCGCGCAGCGCCGAGGGCAAGATCGTCGGCGACGTCCACCCGGACGTCGCCGAGGTCGCCGCCTGGATCTCCCCGAACCCGGGCGGTGTCGGCCCGATGACCCGCGCCCAGCTGCTCGTCAACGTGGTGGAAGCGGCGGAACGCAGTGTCGGCTGACGGCACCACCCCCGAGTCCGAGGACGGCGCGGCGCGCGGCGCGCGAGGCGCCACCGAGTCGGCCGTACGGGAGGCGGAGAGCACTCTGCGCGACGCCGTCACCGGGGCGCGTACCTCTGCCTCCACCTCCGGGTCCACCTCTGCCTCCGCTTCCGCGGGAGCAGGGGCTGGGACGGGCGCAGAGGGCGACTCCGTGGCACGGGGCGCGGACGGCCGGGCCACCGAGCCCGGGGCGCGTGCCACGGCCGCTGGGCGGACCGAGTCCGAGAAGGAGAGCGAGATCGAGGCCGAGTTGAAGACTGAGGTCGGGTCCGGGGCTGAGGCGGAGGCTGAGGTCGTGTCTGGGCCCGAGGTGGAGGCTGAGGTCGGGTCTGCGTCCGAGGCGGAGGCTGAGGTCGGGTCTGGGCCTGGGTCCGGGGCCGAGGCGCAAGCTCGGGTCGGGTCTGGGGTCGAGACGGAAGCTCGGGTCGGGTCTGGGGCCGAGACGGAAGCTCGGGTCGGGTCTGGGCGTGGGTCCGGGTCGGAAGCTGGGGTCGGGTCTGGGGCTGGCTCTGGCTCTCGGTCTGGGGCTGGGGCTGGGGCAGAGGTCGAGACTGAGGCCGAGGCCGGTGAGTTGGGCGGGGCGACCGTGCGGGACGCGATCAGCGCGCCCGATGCCGAGGGGAAGCCGCGGCGCACCACGCGGCGCTTCCCGCTGTTCACTCGCGACACGGCACGGCCCGAAGGCGGCGGCCGGGCGGCGTCCGGGGATGCCCCGGCGCCCGCGCGTCAGTGGCCCATTCTCACCGTGCTGTCGGCCGTCGCGCTCGGCCTGCTGCTCACCGCGCTCGACGTGTTCCGCGTCGGCACGATCCTGATCGGCGCCGCACTGCTCGCGGGTGCCGTGATGCGCTGGATGCTGCCCAGTGTGGGCATGCTCGCGGTCCGATCCCGCTTCACGGACATGCTCACGTACGGCGTCCTGGGCATCGCCATCGTGGTGCTCGCGCTGATGGCCCAGCCCAACCCGATGCTGGAGATCCCGTTCCTCGACGACACACTGCACTTCACGGTCCGCTGAATCGCGGACGACCCGCACGTGCGTGTCGGTTCGCCCGTGCGCGCCGACGGCCCGTCTTCTCCTTCGGGGAGGGCGGGCCGTGTTGTTTCATCTGACGCCCACTTGCCTGCTTCGGCTTCGGCTTCGGCTTCGGGGATGACGGCGGCCCGTCCTCTCCCCCGAGTCAAGGACGGGCCGCGATCGGGCGAGTGTTCCGCCCCGGGTCAACCCTTGTGCACGGGAACGGGCTGTTCAACAGTCGGCAGTCCGCTGTGGCACGGAAGTGACCATTCCGCCACGGTGTGCGTGCTCTGCGACGGGAACCACTCAACTCCGGCCCGCCGACCGGTCGTTGCGGTCTGCCGTCCCGCCGTCGCCGGTGGAACACTGGACCGTGGCTCGGCGGGCGTGCAACGGTGCATGCTCCGGCTCAAATGCTCCCGTGCGCCCCCATACCGGGAACTGAGATCCTGACCGAGCGCATCCCTGTGGGTAGCCAGAACGAGGACTCGGCGGAGACGGGGGTATCCCTCCGCTCGACGCCGGGTCGAGAGCTCGGGAGCCGCACGCGGGAAACAGTTGTGCACGTACGGGGGGAAGTGGGGGAAAGAATGCCTCGTTGGAAGGCGTTGCCGGATGAACTCGATCCGCAGGTCAAGGAGTTCGCCAGTCAGCTTCGACTGCTCGTCGACCGGAGTGGGTTGAGCATCGCGGCCGTGGCCGACCGCACGGGCTACAGCAAGACGTCCTGGGACCGGTACCTGAACGGCCGGCTGCTCGCGCCCAAGGGCGCGATCGTCGCGCTGGCCGAGGTGACCGGGACCAGTCCCGTGCATCTGGCGACCATGTGGGAGCTGGCCGAGCGAGCCTGGAGCCGTTCGGAGATGCGCCACGACATGACGATGGAGGCGATACGAATATCCCAGGCGCGGGCCGCGCTGGGGGAGTTCGGGCCGCCTTCGGCGAAGGAGAGCGGCGGGCGGCAGCGGTCGGCCCGGCGCGGCGGCAGCGCGACCGCCGTGCCCGGGATCGCGGAACCGGCGGGGGGTTCGCCTTCGGCGCCGCCGTCCGGGCCGCTTTCCGGTCCGCGGTCCGGGTCTCCGTCGGTGCCGGTGCAGCCGTCCGGTCGGGACGGAGGCGAGGCTTCGCCCGGAGGAGCGGCGGGTGGAACCGGTGGGGCCGCCGGCCCCTCGGCCGGTGGGGCAGGACGTGCGGGCGGCAGCTGGGGGGTTGTCGCGCCGCCGTCCGACGGGGGTGGGCGGTTCGGTCCGGTGGCACCGGCTCGTGCGGCCGGGGGGCCGGAGCCGCAGGACGCGCGGCCCGTCGGTGCCGGGGCGGACTCCGCACGGCGGAAGCGGCGCCTGACGATGTTCCTCGCCGGGGTCGTGGGGGCCCTGGTCGTCGTCGCGGCCGCCGTCTATCTCACGCAGGGCGGAGAGAAGAAGGACGCGGGCGGTACGCCGAAGACGCCGGCCGCCTCCGCCAGTGCTCAGCCCGATCTGCCGCCCGGGGTGAAGTGCGGCGGGGCCTCGTGCACCGGGAAGGACCCCGAGAAAATGGGCTGCGGCGGGCAACTGGCCAGGACCACGACCAGCGTGACGGTGCGGACCACGCTGGTGGAGGTGCGGTACAGCAAGACGTGCGGGACGGCTTGGGCCCGCATCACGCAGGCGGCCGTGGGTGACCGGGTCGAGGTGTCGTCGGGGTCCGCGGCGAAGCAGACGGCCGCGGTCGACACGGACGCGGATGCGTACACGCCGATGGTCGCGGTGAAGGACGCCGGTGACGCGAAGGCCTGCGCGACGCTGAAGTCCGGTCAGAAGGGCTGCACGACGTAGCGGGGCGCTCGCCCTCTCCGGCGCAACTTCGGCTGCGGGGCAGGATTCGGCCCCTCCGGCGTTTTAGGAGCGGAGTCCGGGGCGGAGCCCCAGCGGCGGGAACGGCAGGGGCGGAGGGGGCGAAGAACCGCTGTGGGCAGGCCCCTGAGAAATCCCCGGCGTTGGGGGATTGAGTTGGCGCGGAGGGGGCAGGCGGACCGTACCCCCACGGGATCCGGTTGCTGTCGGGGAGGGGGGAGATCCCTTTCCGACGCCCCCGGTACCCCCTTTGGCGGCCGTCGAGTTCACC
Source organism: Streptomyces sp. NPDC005784 (assembly GCF_042871525.1). NCBI lineage: Bacteria > Bacillati > Actinomycetota > Actinomycetes > Kitasatosporales > Streptomycetaceae > Streptomyces > Streptomyces sp. NPDC005784. The sequence continues at coordinate 355,280 of NZ_JBIAIQ010000004.1, read as the reverse complement.
CTCTCCCGAGCCCGGCGGCCGCCTTCCGGGGGGATTTGCGGGAGATCTGTGGGGTGGGCCACACGGACCCTGACGTCCGGCGTCCCGGATGCGCGATAGCCTGACGGCGGATCTCTCTTGACGCCGAGAGATCGATCATCGGAACCTTTGATCGATCATTGCGGTGGTTGCAGGGGACGATCCTGCACCCGGGGCAGGGACGCCCCACCGCCTGCTGTCATACGGAGAACGCCATGACCCGCACTCCCGTGAACGTCACCGTCACCGGCGCGGCCGGCCAGATCGGTTACGCCCTGCTCTTCCGCATCGCCTCCGGCCAGTTGCTCGGCGCGGACGTGCCGGTCAAGCTGCGCCTCCTGGAGATCACGCCGGCGCTGAAGGCCGCCGAGGGCACCGCCATGGAGCTCGACGACTGCGCCTTCCCGCTCCTTCAGGGCATCGACATCACGGACGACCCGAACGTCGCCTTCGACGGCACCAACGTCGGTCTGCTCGTCGGCGCCCGCCCCCGCACCAAGGGCATGGAGCGCGGTGACCTGCTCTCCGCCAACGGCGGCATCTTCAAGCCGCAGGGCAAGGCCATCAACGACAACGCCGCGGACGACGTCAAGATCCTGGTCGTCGGCAACCCGGCGAACACCAACGCGCTGATCGCCCAGGCCGCCGCCCCGGACGTACCCGCCGAGCGCTTCACCGCCATGACCCGTCTGGACCACAACCGCGCGCTGACCCAGCTCGCGAAGAAGACGGGCACCACGGTCGCCGACATCAAGCGTCTGACCATCTGGGGCAACCACTCCGCCACCCAGTACCCCGACATCTTCCACGCCTCGGTCGCCGGCAAGAACGCCGCCGAGGTCGTGAGCGACGAGAAGTGGCTGGCCGAGGAGTTCATCCCGACCGTCGCCAAGCGCGGCGCGGCGATCATCGAGGCCCGTGGCGCGTCCTCGGCCGCCTCGGCCGCCAACGCCGCCATCGACCACGTCTACACGTGGGTCAACGGCACGGCCGAAGGCGACTGGACCTCCATGGGTATCCCGTCGGACGGCTCGTACGGTGTGCCGGAGGGTCTCATCTCCTCCTTCCCCGTCACCACGAAGGACGGCCAGTACGAGATCGTCCAGGGCCTGGACATCAACGAGTTCTCCCGCGCCCGCATCGATGCCTCCGTGAAGGAGCTCGAGGAGGAGCGCGAGGCGGTCCGCAGCCTCGGCCTGATCTGATCAGATTTGATCTGACCTGATTCGAACGTGCGATGCCCGGGTGGTGACCACCGCCCGGGCATCGGTGTGTTCCGGGGTCGCGGTTCACCCGTTCGGCGAGCAGGGGCGGTAAGGCGTACGGAAAGTACGTATCGAACGTGTGTGCTTTGTCGCCATAAAGAGGGGTGCTGTTGGCGGAATTCTCACTATCGTCGTTACGTACGGTCCGCCGGGGGGCGGGGCGCGACAGAGGTTCGGCGAGAAACGCGTCGAGATCGGGCCGTCGGGTGGGGCCGACGGGGAGCGGGGGGCGACGGGATGGCGCAGCGATGGGACGCGGACCGTCGGCAATGGGTCGACGACGGTACGGGCCGGCCGGACGGCGGTGGAGTTCAGGACGGTGTCGACGCCGGCGGAGCGCCGCCGGCCGGGGAGCAGCAGTGGTGGGCGGCGGCCACGCAGGCGGGTCCACCGCGGCCCGAGTCCTATCCGCCCGCGGGTTCCGTACCACCGCAGCCACAGGCACAGCCGTTGCCGCCACAACCGCAGCCTCAGCCGCATCAATGGCCCCAACACCAGCAGCAGGCCCAGGCCTGGTCGCAGCCGCACCAGCAGCCGCAGACCTGGCCCGGGGGTGGCGCGACACCCGGGGGCGGTCGGGCGCCGAGGGCCGGTGACTCGCGTCGGCTGCTTCTGGTGATCGTGGCCGTGGCCGTTCTGGCGGGCGGTGTGGGCGGCGGGCTGTGGGCACTGACCAGGGATGACTCGGCGGGACACCCGAACGCGGGCCCGTCCGCGCCCTCGGTGACCGTCACGGCGACGCAGCCCGGCGCGTCTCCGGACACCTCGAACGCCTCCGGCAGCGAGGGTGCCTACGCGGATCCGGCCGTGACCACCGCCCCGGCGCCGTCCCCGGGGTACAGCCGGTCGGTCGATCCGCTCGGCTACACCGTCGACGTGCCGGACGGCTGGGCGCGCGAGGAGACGCAGGGCAAGCTGGCGCCCGTCGTCACCTACACGGCACCCGGCGGCAATCGCAGGCTCATGGTGTTCGAGGTCAAGGAGTCCTCCGTGACGGAGTCCTCTTCGCAGGCCGAGGGCATCGCGGAGGGGTTCAGGGGCTACCAGTACCTGGACCGGCAGACGGGCACGGACTGGACGGAGTTCAGCTACCGCTACGACAGCAGGCAGTACGGAGCCACCCAGACCGTCGACCACCGTTTCCAGGCCGCCGACGGCACGCCGTACGCCATCATCGCGAGCGGTCCGCCGGGCACGGACATGACCGAGCAGCTCACGACGGCCGTGAACTCCTTCTGCCCGACCGGGTTCGACTGTACGAGCCCCACCTGATGTACGAGCCCCACCTGATGTACGAGTCCCACCTGACGTACGAACCGTGCCCGGCGTACGAGCCGCGCCCGGCGCGGGACCGTCACTGAAGCAGGAGTCGCCCCCCAACGCGCGGGCGGGTTCCTGTCCTTAGGCGCCGGCGCCGGGCAGCCGCTTCTCGAACCAGTACGCCGCGTACACGTTGTCGTCGTAGCGCGGGATCTCCGTGTATCCGCAAGCCCGGTACATCGCCCGGGCCTCGGAGAGCGCGGCGTGCGTGTCGAGTCGTACGACGGTGAACTCGCGCTCGGTGGCCCGCTGTTCGAGTCCGTCGAGGATGCGGCGTCCGAGGCCGAGCCGACGGGCGGCGGGGTGCACCCACACATGGCGGATCTCGCCCGCGTGGGGAGCGAGCCGGCGCAGCGCGCCGCAGCCCACGGGGCGGTCCTCCTCGTAGGCGACGAGGAAGGCGCCCGCGTCGCCCGACACCTCGTGGGGCCGGACGAGGGTGCCGGGGTCGAAGCCTTCGGGGAACCGCTCGTCGATGTCCGCCGCGTACGCGGCGAGGCAGGCGCGGGCGTCGGGGGAGGCGCCGTCGACGGTCTCGACGGTGATCGCGGCGAGCCGGAGCAGGCGGTGCGCCGTGTCGAGGGCCGCGGTCAGTTCCGCGCGCCGGGGAGCGGCGAGACCGCCGAGCAGGCCCTCGGCCAGACCGTTGGCCAGCCGGTTCTGCTCTTTGACCTCGGCCTGCCCGGCGGCCGTGAGATCGGCGACCCGCAGTCTGCTGTCGCCGGGATGGACGCTCACCCGGACGAGGCCCTGTGCCTCCAGGGCCCGCACCATCCGGCTCAAGTACCCGGCGTCCAGGCCGAGTCGGGCCCTGAGTTCGCGCAGGGAGGCTCCCGTCCCGCCGATCTCGAACAGCAGCCGGGCCTCGCCGAGGGGGCGGTTCTGGCCGAGGTAGTGGTCGTCGAGGACTCCGATGCGCCGGGTGAAGTAGCGGTTGAACCGCCGCAGCGCCGTCACCTGGTCCGCTGACACCGGCTCCCTGTTCGGCTCCGTACCAGGCCCCATTCTCGGCTCCCTTTCGGCCCTGTTTCTTTGACTTTAGTCAAAGGAAAGAAGGCTGTCCATCGCTGCCCGGCGCCCGGTTCTGGTCGTGTATTGACTGATTTTTCAGTGACCCGGCGCACGAACTTCAAGTGGACCACCGCGGACCGGAACGAGGTCTCCTTGATGATCGCCGACGACAGGCTGACACCTCAGCAGGCGGCGAAGAAATGGGTGAGCACCACGCGTCCACCTGGCGGGCGTGACTTCCGGCGTAGTCGCCGCAGCCCCGTACGGCCGTGGGGCGGATGCCAGAGGTGGCACCCGCCCCACGGGGAGCGGCAATTCGCCGACGTTCCGCGCGGGGCGGCACGGGGAGCGGCAATTCGCCGACGGTCCGCGCAGGGCGGCCATGGCGCACGGGCAGCGGCGCCAAGCAGCGCGCCGTCGCCGGACAAGACGTCGGCCGACCTACCTCAGCTCCGCCGCGATGTCCCTCAGTGCCTCCGCCGCCCGGCGCTGCAGGCCGGGTCCGAACGTGACCCGGGTGGCCCCGAGTTCGCCCAGTTCGACGGCCGTTGCCCCGCCGAGCCGGGCGAAGACGTTCAGCGGCCCGCGGATGCCGGACCGCAGCAGCGGAAGGACCTCGGGCGGTGCCCCGATCGGATACACGCAGTCCGCCCCCGCGGCGACGTACAGCGCGGCCCGCTCGATGGCCCGCCCGGGATCTCCGTCCCCGTGGGCGAAGACATCGACACGGGCGTTCACGAAGAGCAGGTCAGCGGCCGCGCCCCGCACCTCGGCCAGCCAGTCGGCGTGCCGGGCCGCGTCCTTGAGGACACCTCCCGTGGAGTCCTCAAGATTGCAGCCGACGGCGCCTGCCTCCAGCAACCGCTCCACCAGCTCCTTGGGCGCGAGCCCGTAGCCGTCCTCGACATCCGCCGACACCGGCACGTCGACGGCCCGTACGATCCGCGCGACCGCCGCGAACATCTCGTCGGCGGGCGTCTCCCCGTCCACGTACCCGAGCGAGGCGGCGACTCCTGCGCTCGGCGTGGCGAGCGCGGGGAACCCCGCGTCCACGAACACCCGCGCGCTCGCGGCGTCCCAGGGGCCGGGCAGTACCAGCGGATCGTCCGGCACGCGCCCGTGGTGCAGCGCCCGGAAGCGCTCGGCCTTGTTCACCACCGCGTACTCCCCTCCGGGACGCGCCGGGCCGTCACTTGTACTGGCCCGCCTGGTAGTGGCCGGGCACCAGGCGGCAGGTCACGCCGAACCGGTTCCAGGCGTTGATGACCGTGATCGCGGCGATCAACTGGGCCAGCTCGGTCTCCTCGAACTGCCGGGCCGCACGCTCGTACACCTCGTCCGGGACGAATCCTTCCGTGAGTACGGTGACGGCCTCGGTCAGCTCGATCGCTGCGAGCTCCTTCTCCGTGTAGAAGTGCCGCGACTCCTCCCACGCGCCGAGCTGCACGATCCGCTCCACGCTCTCACCCGCGGCCAGCGCGTCCTTGGTGTGCATGTCGAGGCAGAACGCGCAGTGGTTGAGCTGCGAGGCGCGGATCTTCACCAGCTCCAGGAGCAGGGGGTCCACCCCGCGCCGGGCCGCCGCGTCGAGCCTGACCATCGCCTTGTAGACGTCTGGGACGAGCTCGGCCCAGCGGAGTCGCGGGGCGTGCTCGGGCGCGTACCGCGCGCTCTCGGCGCCGGTCGTCGTATTCGGCTCCGTGCTCCTCGCGGCGCCGGTCGCGGTGTTCGTCGCGGTGCTGGTCGTGGTCGTCTCCTGTGTCGTCATGCCATCGACCCTACGAGGGGAGTAGCCCAGGAGTATGGTCCATTTCCATGGCGAGAACATGGGCCACTTTGGGCGTCGACCTTCATGTCGAGCCGACCGGATCCGGAGTCCGCAAAGGGCTGACGGACGCGCTGCGCGAGGCGGTCCGCAGTGGCCGGCTGGCTCCCGGAACCCGCCTTCCGTCCTCCCGCTCGCTCGCCACCGATCTGGGCATCGCCCGCAACACGGTCGCCGACGCCTACGCCGACCTCGTCGCCGAGGGCTGGCTCACCGCCCGCCAGGGCTCGGGCACGAAGGTGGCCGAGCGGAGCGTCGTACGACCTGCGCCGGAGGCCGCGCCGCGCCGCCGAGAACAGGGCCGTCCCACGTACGACCTAGTCCCCGGCACCCCCGACCTCGCGTCCTTCCCGCGCACCGCCTGGCTCAAAGCGGCTCGCCGCGCGCTGACCCGCGCCCCGCACGACGCCCTCGGCTACGGCGATCCACGCGGTCGCCCCGAACTGCGCGCCGCCCTCGCGGTGTATCTCTCCCGTGCCCGGGGCGTCCGCGCCGACCCGGAGCGCATCGTGATCTGCTCCGGCTTCTCGGACGGCCTGACGCTGCTCGGCGCGGTCCTGCGCCGACGGGGTCTGCGCTCGCTCGCCGTGGAGTCGTACGGCCTGGACGTGCACTGGAATCTCCTGCACCGCTCGGGCCTGCGCACCACCCCCCTGCCCTTCGGTGAACTCGGCACCGACACAAGCGACATGGCAGGGGTACGAGCCGTACTGCTCACCCCCGCCCACCAGTTCCCGATGGGTGTGCCGCTGCACCCGGACCGCCGGGCCGCCGTCGTCGGCTGGGCCCGCCGCACCGGCGGGCTGGTCCTGGAGGACGACTACGACGGCGAGTTCCGCTACGACCGGCAGCCCGTCGGCGCGTTGCAGGGCCTGGACCCCGACCACGTGGTCCATCTGGGCACCGCGAGCAAGTCGCTGGCGCCCGCGCTGCGCCTCGGCTGGCTGGTCCTGCCGCCGTCCCTCGCGGACGAGGTCATCTCCCTGAAAGGGGAGGGCGGTTGGTCCACCGGAGCGCTGGACCAGCTGACCCTGGCGGAGTTCATCGCCTCCGGCGCCTACGACCGCCACGTCCGCGCCGCCCGCCTGCGCTACCGGCGCCGCCGGGACGCCCTCGTCGCCGCGCTCGCCACCCGCGCCCCCGCCGTGCACGCCACCGGCATCGCCGCCGGACTGCACGCCGTGCTCCAACTGCCGCCGGGGACCGAGCAGTCGGTCGTCCAGGCCGCCGCCTGGCAGGGCCTCGCCGTACACGGCCTCTCCCGCCACCGTCACCCCGACGCCCGCACCCCGCCCCAGGACGCCCTGGTCGTCGGCTACGGCACACCACCGGATCACGCCTGGTCGGGATCACTGGACGCGCTGTGCCGAGCACTTCCCTGAAGACCTCTACCCCCGGGGACCTCTACCCCCGGGGGACCTCTACCCCTGCGGGACCTCTACCCCTGCGGGACCTCTACGCCCAGCGGGACCTCTACGCCTTGCGCTCTTGCTCCGCCTCGGTCGCCTCCGCCGGCGCGGACGCAGGCGTCGTCTCCGTACCCGGTGCCTCGCCGAACCGCGCCAGCGCCAGGGCCCCCGCCACAGCCACCGCGAAACCGAGAACCGCCAGCCAGGACAATCCCTCGCGGGTACGGTCGCCCAGCCACACCACCCCCACCAGCGCGGGCCCGATGGTCTCCCCGATGACCAGCCCGGCGGTGGCCGTCGTCACCGAACCCCGTTCCAGGGCCGTGGTGAGCAGCAGGAACGCCGCCCCGCCACCGATCAGCAGCGCGTACGTCGCCGGATTGGCCAGCAGCCTCCCCGGATCGAGGTCCGCGATCAGCCGCACCGCGACCTCGACCACCCCGAACCCGAACCCCGCCCCGAGTCCCAGCGCGAGCGCCCGCCCCCGGTCGGGCAGCCGTCCGCCGACCAGCCCCAGCACCAGGACGGCCAGTGACGTCCCCAGCATCGCGTACTTCAAGGCCAGGGACCCCGTCCGGTCCCCCTCCGTCCCGGACGCCAGCCCCAGCATCGCGAGCCCCGCGCACACCACCGCCACCGCGCCCCACTCGACCCGGCTCAGCCGCACATGGAGCAGCCGCGAGGCGACCACCGCGGTGACGGCCAGGCTCGCGGCGAGGGCGGCGCCGACGGCATAGATTGGAAGCGACCGCAGCGCGATGATCTGCAGCAGAAACCCGACGCCGTCGAGGCCCAGTCCCGCCAGATAGCGCCACTGCCGCAGCGCCCGCAGCAGCAGCGCGGCCGCGCCGCCGGCCCCGCCGCCGGTCCCGCCCCCGCCCGCGGCCCGCGCGGCCATCGCCTGCAGAACCGTCGCCGTACCGAAACAGACCGAGGCACCAAGGGCGCACACCATTCCAAAGAGCACGAAGTGACTGTAGGGGACAGTGCGGTGCCGGGAGTCCTCCGGCCCCATCACCGACGGGGACGCCCGCATCCTGCCCCACGTGATCCTCTGGGGCCGGGTCCAGGCATGGCCCGCCCGGTCCGGGCCGGTCCGGGCGAGTCCAAGGCGGTCCTGGCATGTCCCGGCGGGTGGGCGTGTCCCGCCGAGTCCCGCCGGGTCCGGGGCGGGGCCCTTTGTCTATGCCCCCAGTACCGCCCGCAGCTGCGCCAGACCCCAGTCCAGGTCCTCCTCGGAGATGACCAGGGGCGGGGCGATCCGGACGGTGACGCCGTGGGTGTCCTTCACGAGGACGCCCCGGTCCATCAGCTTCTCCGAGATCTCCCGGCCCGTGCCGAGCGCCGGGGCGATGTCGACGCCCGCCCACAGCCCGCGCCCGCGCACCGCGGTGACATGACCGGAGTCCTTCAACAGACCCAGCTCTTGGTGCAGATGCTCACCGAGTTCGGCCGCCCGCCGCTGGTACTCGCCCGACCGCAGCATCGCGATCACCTCCAGCGCCACCGCGCAGGCCAGCGGATTCCCCCCGAACGTCGACCCGTGCTCCCCGGGCCGGAACACCCCGAGCACCTCCGCGCTCGACACCACCGCCGACACCGGCACCACCCCGCCGCCGAGCGCCTTCCCGAGGACGTACACGTCCGGCACCACACCCTCGTGCTCGCACGCGAACGTCCGGCCCGTCCGCCCCAGCCCCGACTGGATCTCGTCCGCGACGAACAGCACGTCACGCTCCAGCGTCAGCTCGCGCACGGCCGGCAGGTAACCGGCCGGCGGCACCAGTACCCCCGCCTCCCCCTGGATCGGTTCGAGCAGTACGGCCACCGTGTTCTCCGTGACCGCCGCCCGCATGGCCGTCAGGTCCCCGTACGGCACGATCTCGAATCCCGGTGTGTACGGGCCGAAGTCGGCCCGCGCCTCCGGGTCCGTCGAGAAACTGATGACCGTCGTCGTACGCCCGTGGAAGTTGTTGCCCGCGACCACGATCTTCGCCATCTCGGCGGGGACGCCCTTGACCCGGTAACCCCACTTCCGGGCTGTCTTCACCGCTGTCTCCACCGCCTCCACGCCGGTGTTCATCGGCAGCACCATCTCCATGCCGCACAGCGACGCCAGCTCCCGGCAGAAGTCCGCGAACCGGTCGTGGTGGAACGCCCGCGACGTCAGCGTCACCCGGTCCAGCTGCGCCTTGGCCGCCTCGATCAGCCGCCGGTTTCCGTGGCCGAAATTCAGCGCCGAGTATCCGGCCAGCATGTCGAGGAAGCGGCGCCCCTCGACATCCGTCATCCAGGCTCCGTCCGCCGTCGCCACGACGACCGGCAGCGGGTGGTAGTTGTGCGCGCTGTGCGCGTCGGCCGAGGCGATGTACGCCTCCGTCGTCTCCCTGGCATCCATAGCGGTCACGGGATCTCCGTTCTCTGACGAGCGGCACCGGGGAGTGGCGCGGTCTTCCCCGGCACGCCGCACGGCGCGTTCTCCCCGGGCGCGGGCTCGTGTTGCCCGCGCGGTGGTGGGCTTGTGGCCTATTTCCTATCGTCGCTCGCATGGTGGACCGGGGACCCCGGTGATCCGGCGCGCCCGGTAGGCTGATCGGCGGGGCCGTGACTGGCGCGCTGGGATGGGACCGACCATCGGGGAGCGGCACCCGCGCTGTGGCTTTCCCGGGGGCGATCCCCGGACCTCCGCACGGAGAAGCAGACCGTCGTGAGGGGCCCGGAGTGTCCGGGCGGGGAGTCGTGGCAACCGAGTGCCGTGCGCCTGGGCCGACCCGTGAACGCTGAACGCCACGTCCGGAGGCCGTCATGCCAGAGCCCCTTTCCACCGAGTCCACCGCCTTCCGCAGCGCCCTCGACGTGATCCGGGCCGTGGAGCCCAGGGTCGCCGACGCCATCGGCCAGGAAATCGCCGACCAGCGCGACATGCTCAAGCTCATCGCCTCCGAGAACTACGCCTCCCCGGCCACGCTGCTGGCCATGGGCAACTGGTTCAGCGACAAGTACGCGGAGGGCACCGTCGGCCGCCGCTTCTATGCCGGCTGCCGCAACGTGGACACCGTCGAGGCACTCGCCGCCGAGCACGCCCGCGAACTGTTCGGCGCCGAGCACGCCTACGCCCAGCCGCACTCCGGCATCGACGCCAACCTCGTCGCCTTCTGGGCCGTCCTCGCCGCCCGCGTCGAGGTCCCGGCACTCGCCAAGGCGGGCGTCCGCAACGTCAACGACCTCTCCGAGGCCGACTGGGCCGAACTGCGCCAGGCGTTCGGTAACCAGCGCATGCTCGGCATGTCCCTGGACGCGGGCGGCCATCTCACCCACGGCTTCCGCCCGAACATCTCGGGAAAGATGTTCGACCAGCGCTCCTACGGCACCGACCCCGCCACCGGTCTCATCGACTACGAGGCCCTGCGCGTCTCCGCCCGCGAGTTCAAGCCGCTGATCCTGGTCGCCGGCTACTCCGCGTACCCCCGCCTGGTGAACTTCCGCATCATGCGGGAGATCGCCGACGAGGTCGGCGCCACCCTCATGGTCGACATGGCGCACTTCGCCGGCCTGGTCGCGGGCAAGGTCCTCACCGGTGACTTCGACCCGGTCCCGCACGCCCAGATCGTCACCACCACCACGCACAAGTCGCTGCGCGGCCCGCGCGGCGGCATGGTCCTGTGCGACGAGACCCTCGCCGAGCAGGTCGACCGCGGCTGCCCGATGGTGCTCGGCGGCCCTCTTCCGCACGTCATGGCTGCCAAGGCCGTCGCGCTCGCCGAGGCCCGCCGCCCCGAGTTCCGCGACTACGCCCAGGCCGTCGTCGACAACTCCCGCGCCCTCGCCGAGGGTCTGATGCGGCGTGGCGCCACCCTGGTCACCGGCGGCACCGACAACCACCTCAACCTCATCGACGTCGCCTCCTCCTACGGTCTGACCGGCCGCCAGGCCGAGTCCGCCCTGCTCGACTCGGGCATCGTCACCAACCGCAACGCCATCCCCGCCGACCCCAACGGCGCCTGGTACACCTCCGGTATCCGCATCGGCACCCCCGCGCTGACCACCCGTGGTCTCGGCACGACCGAGATGGACGAGATCGCCGGTCTGATCGACCGCGTCCTCACCGCCGCCGAGCCCGGCACCACCGCCAAGGGCGCCCCGTCCAAGGCCCAGCACGTCCTGGACGCGAAGATCTCCGACGAGATCGCGCACCGCGCCACCGACCTGCTGGCTCCGTTCCTGCTCTACCCGGAGATCGACCTCGGCTGATGCACGGCACCGGGGCCGGATCCATCCGGCCCCGGACCGGCGCCGGACCGGTCATGGGCCGCCCGGCCCGAGGCGCCCGTGTCGTGCCGGGTCAGGTCGGGCCGGGTCGGCCGGTCACTGGAGTTCGATCAGCTCCTGGCGTGGCCCCAGCAGCGGCCCGGCATTCTCGCGTCGGGCCCGGACCGCCGCGTGGCTGATGAACCACGCGGCCCCGGCGCCGAGCGCCACGCCCGCCGCGAGTCCGGGCACCGCCCAGAACGCCGGGTCCAGCGCCACCCCGGAGGCGGACACGGCCGACCCGGAGCCGAAGAGCCTTCCGTCCTTCATCAGCTCGTCGAACACCGAGCGCGGCGCCGGATTCCAGAGGATTTTGTCGTTCATCGAGTCCGGCGACAGATCCGACCGCACCCACGGCGTACCGTCCACGGCGAGGTACACCTGGTCCTGGCGCTCGATGGTGACATCACCGTCGGGTGTCCGATGGGCGGTCCGCGTTCCGTCCCCGGCACCCGTGACCCCCCAGATCACCGTGGCCTGCGGTTCGGGGAGGTGGCCGTCCTTCCACCCGTCGGGCGCTTTCTCCGTTCCCGTGTACCGGGGCGACAGCAGCCGCCACAGCCGTCCGAAGTCCGGGTCCTCGTTGTGCAGGGTGGTCGTCCGTCCCGTGTCGCCGGCGATGGTCAGGGCGACGTCCGGGCTGTCCACCGAGGAGTGCTGCGCGGCGCTCTCCCGGACCGCCGACGAGGCCACCGGCCCACTCGCCGCCGGGCCGGCCAGGGCGGACGGTGCCGCCGAGACCACCGCCGCGGCGGTCGCCCCCAACGCCCCCATCACCGTGACCAGTTCACGAAGCCCGCGCATGGAACCCCCAACCGGCCGACATGGAGCCGGCCCGCACACCGTTGTGCCAATTTTTTGGGTGCACCGCTGGACCCGCCGGGGTTCCCCTCGACGGCGACGTCCGAGCAGTGCTCCGCCCTGCCGAATCCGGCTACCTGGCGGTTCGGCATTCTTAAGCGCCCGCGACCTCGAAAACACCCCCTCCAGCCGGAATGTCACCTCACCGTTGCACTTTCATGACAGTGGGTGTTCGAAAGCCGCTCAGGTGAGCGAAATAGTCACCGTCTGTGCTGACGAGCCGGAGGCTCGGAGGGTGCGGTTCCGGGAACCACGGCGCCGGTCCACCCGAGTCCCATCTCATTCCGGCCAGTTCCGAAGCGGGCCCCGGCACCTGAGAGAATGGTGAACATGGCCTCTGACAGTCCTCGCGTGCTCTCCGGAATCCAGCCCACGGCAGGCTCGTTCCACCTCGGCAACTACCTCGGTGCTGTCCGTCAGTGGGTGGCGCTCCAGGAGTCCCACGACGCGTTCTACATGGTCGTCGACCTGCACGCGATCACGATTCCGCAGGACCCCGCGGACCTGCGTGCCAACACCCGGCTCGCCGCGGCGCAGCTGCTCGCCGCCGGTCTCGATCCCGAGCGCTGCACGCTCTTCGTCCAGAGTCATGTCCCCGAACACGCGCAACTCGCCTGGATCATGAACTGCCTCACCGGTTTCGGCGAGGCCGCCCGCATGACGCAGTTCAAGGACAAGTCCGCCAAGCAGGGCGCCGACCGAGCGAGCGTCGGCCTCTTCACGTACCCGGTCCTCCAGGTCGCGGACATCCTGCTGTACCAGGCCAACGAGGTCCCGGTCGGTGAGGACCAGCGCCAGCACATCGAGCTCACGCGCGACCTCGCGGAGCGTTTCAACGGCCGCTTCGGCGAGACGTTCAGGATCCCCAAGCCGTACATCCTCAAGGAGACGGCGAAGATCTTCGATCTCCAGGACCCGTCGATCAAGATGAGCAAGTCGGCGTCGACGCCGAAGGGCCTCATCAATCTGCTCGACGACCCGAAGGCGACCGCCAAGAAGGTCAAGAGCGCGGTCACCGACACGGACACCGTCATCAGGTATGACACGAGCGCGAAACCGGGTATCAGCAACCTGCTGACCATCTACTCGACGCTCACCGGGACCGGAATCGGCGAACTGGAGCAGAAGTACACAGGCAAGGGCTACGGAGCGCTGAAAACGGACCTCGCCGAGGTCATGGTCGACTTCGTGACGCCGTTCCGGGAGCGCACCCAGCAGTATCTGGACGACCCGGAGACACTCGACTCGATCCTGGCCAAGGGCGCCGAGAAGGCGCGCTCCGTCGCTGCGGAGACCCTCTCCCAGGCGTACGACAGGGTCGGATTCCTGCCCGCCAAGCACTGACGGCCGAGGCCGCCACCGTATGCGCGGCCGTGCCCCGGCCGAACGGCGGCGGCACGGCCCCCTACCACAGCACCTTCGGCAGTCAGTACGAGACGAGCGCGACACTCGTACGGCGGCCGATTGCGGGTCATACCGCCGTACAGTCGAAAGCCGGGCAGGCCGAGCAACCGCCTCCGCCCGCGCAGCACCACCGGACCGAACAGCCCTGACCATCGACAACGACAGGAGACGACGTGGGGACCGTAACGATCGGCGTGTCGATCGCGGTCCCGGAGCCTCACGGCAGCCTGCTCCAGGAGCGGCGCGCGGGCTTCGGCGACCCCGCGGCTTCCGGCATTCCCACGCACGTCACCCTGCTGCCGCCGACCGAGGTCGAGGACTCGGCGCTGCCCGCGATCGAGGCGTACCTCGTCGAGGTCGCGTCCGCCGGGCGCCCGTTCCCGATGCGGCTGTCCGGCACGGGCACCTTCCGCCCCCTGTCGCCGGTCGTGTACGTACGGGTGGCCGACGGCGCGGAGGCCTGCGCCTGGCTACAGAAGCAGGTCCGGGACGCCTCGGGACCCGTCGCCCGCGAGCTGCAGTTCCCGTACCACCCGCATGTCACCGTGGCGCACGGCATCGACGACGAGGCGATGGACCACGCCTTCGAGGAGCTCTCCGGGTACGAGGCCGGGTGGCCCTGCACCGGATTCGCGCTCTACGAGCAGGGCGCCGACGGCGTGTGGCGCAAGCTCCGCGAATTCGTCTTCGGCGGCACCGCCGTGGTGCCCCCGCAGGCGTCCGCGCCCGAGCGGGACACCACACTGCCGGCGCTCTAGGCCGACCGGCCCGATCGCTCCCGGTCTCCGAGGCCCGGGCTACTGCGCCTTGGGCTACGGCGGCCCGGCCTCCGTGATCCCCGCCTGTGGGCGTCCCGGCCTCCCTGGTCCCGGCCCGTCGGCGGAACCTCAGATCGGCAGTCGCCGGAACACCGCTCGTGGCGTGTGCCGCAGCGCCCACATGACCATCCGGAGGGCCCCCGGCACCCACACCGTCTCGGAGCGGCGCCGCAGCCCCAGCTCGATCGCCGCGGCCACCGCCTCCGGGGTGGTCGACAGCGGCACCTCCGCCAGATGGGCCGTCATCCGCGTACGGACGAACCCGGGGCGTACGACCATGACGTGCGCGCCCGTGCCGTACAGGGCGTCGCCGAGACCCTGCGCGAAGGCGTCCAGGCCCGCCTTGCTGGAGCCGTAGATGAAGTTCGAGCGGCGGGCGCGTTCGCCCGCGACCGAGGACAGCACCACCAGGGAGCCGTGCCCCTGCGCCTGCAACGCCCGCGCGCACACCAGACCGGACGACACCGCGCCCGTGTAGTTCGTCTGCGCGACCCGCACCGCCAGGGCCGGTTCCTTCTCGTCCACGGCCTGGTCGCCGAGCACCCCGAAGGCCATCAGCACCATGTCGATGTCGCCCTCGGCGAAGACCTTGCCGAGCACGGCCTCGTGGGACTCGGGATCCAGGGCGTCGAAGGCGACGGTACGCGCGTCCGCCCCCAGTCGGCGCAGCTGCTCGGCGGCCTCCGCCAGGGCGGGCGTCGGCCGGCTGGCGAGCCACACCGTGCGGGTGCGCCGGGTGATCAGCCGGCGCGCGGTGGCCAGCGCGATCTCGGACGTGCCGCCGAGGATCAGCAGGGACTGGGGGATACCGAAGGCGTCCTTCATGACAGCTCCTGGAGACGAGGGAACGAAGACGGGCGGCGGGGCAGGGCGCTCTACAGGCACAGGCGGCGGGACAGGTCCGAGGTGAAGACTCCCCGCGGGTCCAGCTCCTGCCGCAGGGACCGGAACGCGCCGAGCCGCGGATACATCGCGGCCAGCAGTTCGGGCCGCAACCGCGCGTCCTTGGCGAGGTACACGCGCCCCTCGGCGCCCGCCACCTCCTCGTCCAGCTCGTCGAGGAAGGCGCCGAGGCCCGGCAGGTTCGCAGGGATGTCCAGGGCCAGGGTCCAGCCGGGCATCGGGAAGGACAGCCAGCCCGGATCGCTCTCTCCGAAGCGCTTCAGGACGGCGAGGAAGGACGGGCAACGGCGCTCGGAGATGCGCCGCACGATCCGGCGCAGGGTCTCCTCCCGGCCGTGTCCGACGACGAACTGGTACTGGACGAAGCCACCGCGCCCGTAGACGCGGTTCCAGTGCGGCACCCCGTCGAGGGGATGGAAGAAGGCGGGGATCCGCTGGAGTTCACCGGTCCGCGCGCGGGGCGCCTTGCGGTACCAGAGCTCGTTGAAGAGGCCCACCGTCGTCCGCCCGAGGAGTCCCTCCGGTACGAACGCGGGAGCGGCCGGCAGGTGCGAGGGGCGGAACGCCAGCGGGTGCCTGCGGGCGCGCGGGGGCAGCGAGTCCAGCGGCGCGTGGTCGCCGCGGGTCAGGACCGAGCGCCCCATTCGCGCGCCGCGCGCGAGGAGATCGATCCAGGCGACCGAGTAGCGGTACCGGTGGTCGGTGGCGGTGAGACGGGCCATCAGGTCGTCCAGGTCCACCGTGCGTTCGGTGTCGACGGACATCAGGGCGGTCTCCACCGGCTGGAGGCGGACGGTCGCCGTGAGGATCACACCGGTCAGGCCCATGCCGCCCGCGGTGGCGTCGAAGAGGGGGGTGCCGGGCCCGACCGTCCGGATCCCGCCGTCCGCGGTAAGCAGCTCGAAGGACAGGACGTGGCGGGCGAACGAGCCCGACCCGTGGTGGTTCTTGCCGTGGATGTCCGCGCCGATCGCGCCGCCCACGGTCACATAGCGGGTCCCCGGTGTCACCGGCACGAACCAGCCGAGGGGGAGCAGGACCTCCATGAGCCGGTGCAGGGACACCCCCGCGTCGCACAGGACCGTGCCGCCGTCCACGTCGATGGCGTGGATCCGGTCCAGGCCCGTCATGTCGAGCACCGCCCCGCCCGCGTTCTGTGCTGCGTCGCCGTACGCCCGCCCGAGCCCCCGGGCGATCCCTCCCCGCGCCCCGCACTCCCGGACGGCCGCCGCCGCCTCCTCGTAGGAGCGCGGGCGGACCAGACGGGCGGTGGTCGGGGCGGTGCGGCCCCAACCCGTGACGGAGACGGTGTCGGCAGGCATGACCGTGACCGTAGCGCCGCCAAGGGTGCACAACGGGGCAATCTACCCAACCCTCACGGCTCCTCACCGAAATGGGTGATTAATGGGATGTCGTCAAAGATTGCCGTAATTCTGCGACCACTCCCTAGAAGAGTGCGATCACATGGACGACCTTGACGACCGTGACGAGATGGATCGGCGGCTTGACGACCATGGCCACCGCGGCGGCGGCATGGATCAGCGGCGTGACGGCCCCGGCCACCGAGGCGGCATGGATCAATGGATTGACGGCCATGACGATCACGACGGCATGGACCGGCGGCGTGACGACATGGACCGCCGACTCGATGACCTGGACCGCCGGCTGCTGTCCGCACTCCACGCGTACGGCATGGACGCGCGCGTCGCGGCCGTCGCGCGCGTTCTGTCCCGGAGCGGGGAGCACGGCGCGCTGTGGCTCGCCGCGGGCCTCGCGGGGGCGGCCGCCGACCGCGAGCGGCGCGGCGCGTGGTTGCGCGCGACGGCGCTCATCGCCACCACCCACCTCGCGAGCATGGGGGTGAAGCGGATCGTGCGCCGCCCGCGTCCCACGCATGTGGAACCCCGGGTCCGCACGGCCGGACGGCACTCCTTCCCCAGCTCGCACGCCACCTCCGCGGCCGCCGCGGCGGTCGCCTACGGCACGCTCGGCGGGTACGTCGTCGCGCCGCTCGCGGCCGCCATGTGCCTGTCGCGCCTCGTCGTCGGCGTCCACTACCCCACGGATGTCGCCGCCGGTGCGGCGCTGGGCGCCGCGGCGGCCGGACTGGGCGCCCGCTGGATCGGGGCCGGCCATGGCTGAGCGCACGGCGCTCCTGGAGCGCACCCCGGCCGTCGCCCCGCCGCCGAGGAGCCTGGCAGGGCTCATCCGGGGTCTCGTCAGGACCGCGCGTCCCCGCCAGTGGGTGAAGAACGTGCTCGTCGCGGCCGCCCCGGCCGCCGCGGGCCGACTCTTCTCGCAGCATGCGCTCGGCCAACTCGCCCTTGTCTTCGCCCTGTTCACCGCCTGCGCCGCCGCTGTCTACCTGATCAACGACGCCCGGGACGCCGTCGCCGACCGCGCCCACCCGGTGAAGCGCCACCGCCCGGTCGCCGCGGGCCAGGTCCCCGTCCCGGTCGCGTACGCCGTCGGGGGCACCCTCGGGGCGCTCGTGCCCGCCGTCGCCGCCTGGCTCTGCCCACCGGCCGTCTGCGCGCTGCTGATCGCGTACATCGGCATGCAACTGGCGTACTGCGTCAGCCTGAAGCACGTGCTCGTCGTGGACCTCGTCGTCGTCACGACCGGGTTCCTGATGCGGGCGATGATCGGTGGTCTGGCCCTCGGTATCCCGCTCTCGCGCTGGTTCCTGATCACCACCGGCTTCGGGGCGCTGTTCATGGTCTCGGCGAAGCGTTATTCCGAAGCCGTGCAGATGGCGGGGAAAGCGGGCGCCACGCGCGCGTTGCTCACCGAGTACACGACCGGCTACCTGCGCTTCGTCTGGCAGCTGGCCGCCGGGGTGTCCGTCCTCGGCTACTGCCTGTGGGCCCTGGAGGAGGGCGGAGTGCCGAGCACCGGTGTGCTGCCGTGGCGTCAGCTGTCCATGGTCGCCTTCATCCTGGCCGTCCTGCGCTACGCCGTCTTCGCCGACCGGGGCACGGCTGGCGAGCCGGAGGACGTGGTCCTGCGGGACCGCCCGCTCGCCCTCATCGGCCTGGTGTGGCTGGCGATGTACGGGCTCGCGGTGGCGAACTGGTGAGCGTCACCGGGGACCGGCCCGGCTCCGGGCTCCCCGTCGCCCGCCTGGCGGACGTCGCCACGCCGGTCGACCCGGGGCGGGGACCGCTGCCATGGAGCCGGCTGTCATGGAGCCCGCCGCCATGGAACCGGTGATGGCCCCGGGGGCGACCCGCCCCCGGCAGCGGTTCCTGAGTGAGCTCCTCGGTTTCGCCGCGGTCGGTGTCCTCGCCTACGCCGCCGACCTCGGCCTCTTTCTCTGGCTGCGCGGCCCGGTGGGTCTTGATCCGCTGACCGCCAAGGCGCTCTCCTTCCTGGCGGGTTGTTCGGTGGCGTACGCCGGAAACGCGCTCGGCACCTACCGGCACGCGGCGGCCCGCGGCCCGCGCCCGTACGTGGTCTTCTTCGCGGTGAACATCGCGGGCGCGCTCGTGCAGCTGTTGTGCCTCGCCGTCAGTCACTACGGGCTCGGGTACACCTCACCGCGCGCGGACACCGTCTCGGGTGCGGGAATCGGTATGGCGCTCGCCACTGTCCTGCGTTTTTGGGGTACCCGGTCACTGGTTTTCCGAGGCGAGGGCAGAGTCGGATCATGGACTGGCTGAAAAAGATTCCCGGCGTGGGGCCCCTGGTCGTGCGCCTGATGGCCACGCACGCGTGGCGGTCGTACGAGCGGCTGGACCGGGTGAAATGGACACGGCTCGCCGCGGCGATGACCTTCATCAGCTTCGTGGCGCTGTTCCCGCTGCTGACCGTGGCCGCGGCGATCGGCGCCGCCACGCTGAGCACCCAGCAGCAGAAGGACCTCCAGAACAAGCTCGCCGACCAGGTGCCGGGCATCTCCGACCAGCTCGACATTCACAACCTGGTCCAGAACGCCGCCACGATCGGGGTCGTGGCGGGTGCCCTGCTGCTGGTCACCGGCATCGGCTGGGTCGGCTCGATGCGGGAGTGCCTGCGGGCGGTCTGGGAGCTGCCCGACAGCGATGAGAACCCCTTCGTGCGCAAGCTCAAGGACGCCGGAGTACTCGTCGGTCTGGGCGGCGCCGTGCTGCTCACCATCGCCGTCTCCACGCTCGCGTCCACGGCGATGGGCTGGTCGGCGCGGCACGTGGGCCTCGACGAGCACGGCTGGGGGAGCACCCTGCTCCAGGTCATGGCCTTCGCGGTGGCCGTGCTCGCCGACTTCCTGGTCCTGCTGTACGTCCTCACGCTGCTGCCCGGCGTCGAGCCGCCGCGCCGTCGGCTGATCGTCGCGGCGCTGATCGGCGCCGTCGGGTTCGAGCTGCTCAAGCTGCTGCTCAGCGGCTATATGCGAGGTGTGGCGTCGAAGAGCATGTACGGCGCCTTCGGGGTGCCGATCGCGCTGCTCCTGTGGATCAACTTCACGTCGAAACTGCTCCTGTACTCCGCCGCCTGGACGGCTACGCCGAGCGGGGATTCGGCACAGGAAGCGGCGGGTCCGGACGAACCGGCTGGTCCGGACGAAGCAGCAGGTCCGGACGAACCGGCCGGCTCACGAGAACCGGCCGGCTCACGAGAACCGGCCGACTCGGCGGAACCGGCCGACTCGGCGGAACCGGCCGGCTCCGCCGAACCGTCCGGCTCGGAGGGCCGGAGGGCCTCGGGGGCTCCGAAGAACGCGAAGACTCCGGAGCCCCGGGTGGTCAGCGGCGGCGGCGCACCAGGTCGGGCAGCGGCCAGCGGCGGTTGACCAGGAAGATGCCCGCCGCGAGCAGGGCGAGGAAGCCGCCCGCGACGCCGAGCGCGACGCCGACGCCGGTCGAACCGCCCTTCGTCGCGCCGGTGGAGGCCGCCACCGGCTTCGTGGAGGCGTTCGCGGAGTTCGTGGCGGAGCCCGTGCCGGAACTCGCCCCGCCCGATGCCTTCGCGCCCGGCTGCGCGGTGGTGTCGACGCCCTTGGGCGGGACCAGTTCGCCCACCGGCTGGACCTTGCCCGCGGCCTGGAATCCCCAGTCGAGCAGCCGCGCGGCCTCCTTGTAGACCTCGTTGTGCTCCTTCTTCTCCGGGTTCATGACCGTGACGAGCAGCACCTTGCCGCCGCGCTCGGCGACACCCGTGAAGGTGGCGCCCGCGTTGGTGGTGTTGCCGTTCTTCACACCCGCGATGCCCTGGTACGCGGTGATGTCGCTGTCACCGGACAGCAGCCGGTTGGTGTTCCGGATCTCGGAGGACGCGCGGCTGGTCGTGCCCTTCTTGTTCTTGGTCGTCGCGCCGGGGAATTTCGCCCGCACCGTCGCGCAGTACTCCCGGAAGTCCTTCTTCTGGAGACCCGAACGGGCGAACAGCGTCAGGTCGTACGCCGACGACACCTGGCCCCTCGCGTCGTAGCCGTCCGGGCTCATCACGTGCGTGTCGAGGGCCTGGAGGTCCTCTGCGTGCGCCTGCATGTCCTTGACCGTCTCGTCGACGCCGCCGTTCATCGCGGACAGCACATGAACGGCGTCGTTGCCGGAACGCAGGAAGACACCGAGCCACAGATCGTGGACGGTGTACGTCTCGTTCTCCTTTATGCCCACCATGCTGGAGTCCGCGCCGATGCCCGCCAGGTCGGAGGAGACCACCTTGTGCGGGGTGGTCCTCGGGAACTTGGGCAGCACCGTGTCGGCGAACAGCATCTTCAGGGTGCTTGCCGGGGGCAGCCGCCAGTGCGCGTTGTGCGCGGCCAGGACGTCGCCCGACTCCGCGTCGGCGACGATCCAGGAGCGGGCGGTGATGTCCTTGGGCAGGACGGGGGCGCCGTCGCCGAGGTTCACCTGACTGCCGGGCCGGCCGAGCTGCTCACCGCCGAGGGTCGACATGGTCGCCGGGGGAGTGGCGGACGGCGAGGCCGTGGGGCTCTCCGTCGGGGTCGGGTCGTCGACGGCGTCGGCGAACGCGGGCGCGGTGAGCGAAAGGGTCAACAAGGTGGCGGAAGCGACCAACAGGGATCGCCGGATGGTCTTTTTCGAGGCAGACACGATCGAGAAATTACAGGGGTCGTGACCGGAAGTCCCATCACCATTCAGGGAAGCCGTCTCGCCCTCTCCACCCCGGCGCCGGATCACGGTGGGCGACGGTGATACTGAACGCATGAAGCTCAGCCGCCCCGTGTCCTGGTTCCTGCTCGCCTTCGGGGTGTGGAGTTGGGTCATTTGGGTCACTTTCGTTAAGAATCTGTACCAAGACGTCAGCGGGCTCGCGTTCGATGGCGCGGGCGATCCGACGGCGTACTTCTGGGTGCATCTGACGCTCGCCGTCGTTTCGTTTGTCTTGGGGACGGTCGTCGGGGTCATTGGGTTGCGCGGCGTACGCGCTTTGCGCCAGACGTCATAACGGGGGCATACGACGTCATGGTCATCTTGTTCGTGTTGGCGGGCGTGGCCGCGCTGGCCGTGCTGGGCGGGCTGCACTGGTATGCCTGGCGACGGCTGATCCGGGACACCACGAGCGGCCCCGGAGCGGTCCGCCGGGTGGGCGCGGCCGTCTTCGTCGCCGGACCGCTGCTGATGATCGGCGCCGTCGCGAGCGAGCGGGCGGGGGCTCCCTTCTGGCTCCAGCAGACGCTGTCCTGGCCCGGGTTCCTGTGGATGGCGCTGGCCCTCTACCTCTTGCTGGCACTGCTGGCCGGGGAGGTCGTACGACCTCTCCTGCGGTGGGCCGTGGAGCGCGGGGCTGCCGGACGCCGGGAGACCGACGGAGCCGCGACCCCCGCCCTGGCCGAGGGAGCGGCGCCGCGCCCGACCGTACGTTCCCGCTCCGGCGCGTCCCCTTCGCCGGAGCATGCGGAACAGTCGGCACCGGCGGAACAGTCGGCGGGACCGGCGGAACGGTCGGCACCTGCAGAGCAGCTGGCACCGGCGGAACAGTCGGCGGGACCGACGGAACGGTCGGCACCTGCGGAGCAGCCGGGACCGGCGGAGCAGCCGGCGGGACCGACGGAACTGTCGGCACCTGCAGAGCAGCTGGCACCGGCGGAACAGTCGGCGGCACCTGCGGAGCAGCCGGCACCGGGGGAAAAGTCGGGACCGGCGGAGCATTCGGGACCGGCGGAACAGTCGGCGGGACCGACGGAACTGGCTGCACCTGCGGAGCAGCCGGGACCGGCGGAAAAGTCGGCACTGGCGGAGCATTCGGGACCGGCGGAGCAGGCCGGGTCGCCTGGGCCGCCTGGGCCGACCGGGTCGGCCGGGTCGGCCGGAGCGGCGGCCGTTCGGGCCCCGTCGCGGCGGCTCTTCGTCTCACGCGTCGTGGGCGGCGCCGCCGCGGCCGTCGCGGTGGGGACCGTGGGCTACGGGACGTACGGCGTCCTGCGCGGGCCCGCGGTGAAGCGGGTCACCGTGCCGCTCGCCAAACTGCCCCGGTCCGCCCACGGTTTCCGGATCGCCGTCGTGAGCGACATCCACCTCGGGCCGGTCCTCGGGCGCGGCTTCGCCCAGAAGGTCGTCGACACCATCAACTCCACACAGCCCGATCTGATCGCCGTCGTCGGCGACCTGGTCGACGGCAGCGTGAAGGACCTCGGTCCCGCGGCCGCCCCGCTCGCTGGGCTGCGAGCCCGGCACGGGTCCTACTTCGTCACCGGCAACCACGAGTACTTCTCCGGAGCCGAGCAGTGGATCCGGGAGGTGCGGGAGCTGGGGATCCATCCCCTGGAGAACGCGCGGACCGAACTGGCCGGATTCGACCTCGCCGGCGTGAACGACCTGCAGGGCGAGAGCGAGGGGCAGGGACCCGATTTCGGCAAGGCACTCGGGGACCGGGACATGACACGGGCCTGTGTGCTGCTGGCACATCAACCGGTGCA
The DNA here is from genome assembly GCF_042871525.1 of Streptomyces sp. NPDC005784. Lineage (NCBI taxonomy): Bacteria > Bacillati > Actinomycetota > Actinomycetes > Kitasatosporales > Streptomycetaceae > Streptomyces > Streptomyces sp. NPDC005784. The sequence goes on along the minus strand of NZ_JBIAIQ010000004.1, from coordinate 332,274 downwards.
GATTCATGAGGCGGTACGCCACGGGGTCGACCTCCAGTTGTCCGGACACACCCATGGCGGACAGCTTTGGCCGGGGAACTTCGTCGCGGCCGCGGCCAACCCGACACTCGCGGGCCTGGACCACTACGGCGACACGCAGTTGTACGTCTCCCGGGGCGCCGGGGCCTGGGGTCCGCCGACCCGGGTTGGCGCGCCCTCGGACATCACGGTCGTCGAGCTGGCCTCGCGCGAAGCCTGAGAGTCCGCTGTGAAACGGGCCGGAAATGATCGTTTGCGCCGGTCCGGCGCACTCTTCCCGATTCCCTTCCGCGGTTGAAACTCCTGTGGTTAGGTGATCCGCGTCACTAGGGGAGTGGCGTGCGGTGGGCCTGGGGAGGGCACCGATGCGATCGGTTCGCTTATGGATTCCGGCGACGCTGCTCGTCCTGGCGGGCGTGGGTGTGGTCGGCTGGCAGCTGATGCCGGCGAAGGAGGACCGCGACCGCACCATCACGGTGGGCACGACGGACGCCGTTACGTCGCTCGACCCTGCCGGTGCCTACGACGCCGGATCCTGGGCCCTGTTCAGCAATGTCTTCCAGTCGCTGCTCACCTTCGAACCCGGCGGCGCCAAGCCTGTTCCGGACGCCGCCAAGAGCTGCGCGTTCACCGACACGGGACTGCGCACCTATCGCTGCACACTCCGTGACGACCTGACGTTCGCGAGCGGGCGGCGGATGACCGCGAGAGACGTGAAGTTCTCCTTCGACCGCGTCAAGCGCATCAACGACGAGGTGGGGCCCGCCTCCCTCCTCTCCACCCTGGGCAGCGTGGACGCGAGCGGGCAGACCGTCACCTTCCATCTGTCCTCGCCCGACGCGACGTTCCCCTTCAAGCTGGCGACCGGCGCCGGGTCGATCGTCGACAGCACCCGCTACCCGAGGCGCAGCCTGCGCACCGACACGGGCGCCGACGGCACCGGGCCGTACGTCCTGACGGCGTATACGAAGAACACGCGGGCCGTCCTCGCCCCCAACCCCCGCTACAAAGGCGCCATCAGTGACCTCGGCAGGCCCATTGTGCTGCGGTATTACCCCAACTCGCAGGCGCTGGAGGTGGCCCGGAGGGCCAAGCAGCTGGACGTCGCGGCCCGTCAGCTGCCGCCCGCCGTGCTCGCCGCGCTCTCGCCGAGCGACCCCGCGCAGCGCGTCACCGAGGACGAGAGCGCCGAGACCCGCAACCTCGTCCTCAACGTGCGCGCGCGTTCGCCGCTGCACGACCGGCGGGTGCGGCAGGCCGTCGCCTCGCTGATCGACCGCGAGGAGCTGGTCGACCGGACGTACGAGGGGACCACCGACGCGTTGTACGGGCTGATCCCGGCGGGGATCACAGGACACGCGACATCGTTCTTCGACGACTATCCGAAACCGGACGCCAAGAAGGCGCGGGCCCTGCTGACCGAGGCCGGGGTCTCGTTGCCCGTGCGCTTCACCTACGGGTTCGCCGAGGGGCGGGGTGCCGCGGGCGAGGAGGCCGCCGAGCTCAAGCGGCAGCTCGAGGCGGGCGGACTGTTCAAGGTGACGACCGAGGGCTTCGAGTGGACCGAGTTCCAGAGGCGCTACGCGGAGGGCGGGCTGGACGCCTGGGCGGTCGGCTGGGTCGCCGACTATCCCGACGCGGACACCTTCGGCGCGCCGCTCGTCGGCACCGGCAACAGCATGAAGAACGGCTACAGCAGCAAGGACGTCGACCGTCTGATCCAGGAGACCCAGCAGGACGAAGACCGCAGCCGTACGACGGACGCGTTCCGGCGGCTCCAGCAAGTCGTCGCCCAGGATGTCCCGTTGATTCCCCTGTGGCAGCGCAAGGACTACGTCATCAGCAGTGAGGACATCGGCGGTGGCCAGTATCTGTCCGACGGGACCGGCGTATTCCGCCTCTGGCAGCTGAGCTGGCTGTGACAACTGCCGTTGTCCGCCCGGCCGCTGCCCGCTGCCTGGGCGTTCCGAAGGTGAAGGCGACGGTCGACGCGAGTTCTCCCGCGAGGTCGCTGCCGCGGGCGGGGGTTGCGGCGCTTGCCGTAACCCCCGCCCGCGGATGAGGAGTCGGTCCCTCTACGGGTGCGGAGTGGATCCGTACGCCGTCAGGAAGCGGTCGCGGAACGCGTCCATCTTCCACACCGGGGCGTTGTGCTCGGGCTGCAGGCCGTCCGTCCAGCCCCAGTCGGCGATCTTGTCGAGCACCTTGGGATCCTTGGCGATGATCGAGACGGGCACGTCGCGGCTGGCGTGGTCGCCACTGACCCGGGCGATCGGCTGGTGGTCGCCGAGGAAGATCAGCACGGTGTTCTTGTTGCCGTACTTCACCAGGTAGTTGATGAGACTCGTCACCGAGTACTGGATCGACTTGCCGTACTCCACCTTCGACTTCGGCGAGCTGGTGATGATGTCCGCGGGCTTGTTGCCGGCCTTCTCGATGGCGTTGTAGATCGATCCGTCGCCGACCTGGTCCTGGGGGACCGTCTTGGGGATCGGCGCCCAGGGCTGGTGGCTCGAGGTCAGGATGATCGTCGACATCAGCGGCTTGTCGTGCTTCTTGCTGTGCACCAGGCGTTCGAACGCGGTCAGGGCGTACTGGTCGGGCATGGTCGACCAGCTGAACTTCGGTCCCTTGTAACCGAGATGGTGAGCGTCGTAGAGCTTGTCGATGCCGTAGTACTTCTGCTCGGGCCAGGCCTTCTGGATGCCCGGCATGACACCCACGGTGTCGTAGTCGCCGGTCTTCTTGAAGGCGCCGGGCAGGGTCAGGTGACTGCCCGCGGTCACGGTGCGGTACCGCTGCTGGTTGCTGATCCACAGGCCCGACATGAACGTCGAGTGGCCGAGCCAGCTGCTGCCGCCGTACGTCGCCGAGGTGAGCCAGCCGCTCTTCGCCGCGAAACCGGCCTGCGTCAGCTTGTTGTTCTCCGAGGTCAGGGTCGCGTCGACGCCCGGTGCCATGACCGGGTCCTCGATGGCGCTGCGGCCGTAGCTCTCGATGAACGTGATGATCATGTCCTTGCCGCGCAGATCGGTGAGCAGCTGGCTGGGCGGCGTGTTCGCGAAGTTGTCCTTCTTGGCGATCTTGGCGAACTCGGCTTCGTCCCGCAGCGTCTTGCGCACCCCGTCCGCCCGGTTCTGGACGGCCAGCGCGACGTCCTCGGAGGCTACGGGCACCCCGGTGAACTGCACGCCGAGCGCCGCGCAGGTGACCCAGGTGATGGCCAGCACCAGAGTCGTGCGGGTCGCCGCCTCGGTGTTCCGGGCCACCAGGTTGCCCAGCCGGACGACCGACATCGTCATGAGGACCAGTACGGCGATCACGAGCGCCACGGCGAGTGCCACGATGCCGAGCGCGCCGCCGTTGCCGAACGTGTCCTGGAGGTAGGCCTGCGCGTCGCCGAAGAGCGACCAGTCCAGGACGACGTTGAAGCCTCGCCCGAGATATTCGTTGAAGCCGATGTCGAGGAAGTTCAGGATGGTCAGGACGCCCAGAGCGAGCCCGGCGAGCACCGCCACAACGATCCGCGGCCTGCGGGGCAGGACGATCAGCAGCGCGGCACCGAAGATCGCCTCCACCGGGAGACGCAGGAACTCGGTCGGATGGAACTTGCCCGCCTGACTCGGCATGAGCAGCGCGAACAGGACGAGTACGGCGGCGAGGACGGTCGTGGTCCACGCGAGGGTGCGGGCGGCGACGGGATAGCGGTCCCGCCACCCACGCCACCGGCCGCGCACGGGCGGCTCGTCTCCCGGAGGCTCCTCCCCGTCACCGGCGCCGTCACCGACGGGGGCGTCCGGGGCGTCGGCACCGCTCTCCGCGGCGCCCTCGGACACGGCCGAGTCGTCGTCCGCGTCCGCGCCGACCTCGGCGGATTCCTCGGTCACGGTCGAGGCCTCGGCGGCGGCCTCGGTGGCGGCACCCGTCGCGACCGGGCCTTCGGGCTCGGTCGGAGCGGCGTCGCCGACGGCATCCGTGCCGGTGCCGGTCTCGGCAGCGGCCATCGATTCAGCGGAGGCTGCTTCCGCCGGAGTCCCGTCCGGGTCCTCGGCCTCGATCTCGGTCTCGGCCGAGGAAACGTCAGGTTCGTGCTCAGCAGCGGGTATGTCTTCAGCGGAGGCTGCTTCCGCTGAAGTCCCGTCCGGGTCCTCGGGGTGGATCGAGGCGGCCCCGTCGGTCGGGGTGATCTCGGGGGCCGCCTCGGCCGCTGCCTCCCCCTCGCCCGAGGCGGCGGCGTCCTCATCGGTATCCGTATCCGTGGCCGAATCCGTGGCCGCGTCCGCGAGCGGCTCCGGCGTCGGCTCGTCGCGCGGAGGCGCCTCGTCCGTGTTCGGCAGCTGTCGAGAGCTCGTTTTGAACGACAACCCGGCGGTCCTTCCGTGCGATGCGTGGTGGTGGCGTGGCGGACTGATCGGAAGAGACCGATTCGCCCTCATCGTGGTGTACGGGGCCGTGGCGGCCCGTGTTCAACCGCTTCGGTCAGCTTCTGCCCAAGTTCGTTCTCGCAGGTCACGGCGGTGCGAGCGAGGCCGTCCCGGCCTGCACGGCAGTCCCGGGAGCGACACCGGCCCGGCGTCGCCGCCCCCACCCCACGCGTGTCGGCGGCTCGCCCCACCGGCGCCCGAGGTGTCGGCTCACCGGCGTCCGAGGTGTCGGCTCACCGGCGTCCGAGGTACCGCCCCATCGGCGTCGGCGGTCTCACTCACCGGCGCCCGAGGTGTCGGCTCACCGGCGTCGCCGACCTCACCCCACGAGTGTCGGCGGTCTCGCCGTACTGGCGTCCGAGGTGCTGGCCACCGGCGTCGGCGGTCTCGCCGTACTGGCGTCCGAGGTGTCGCCCCACCGGCGTCGGCGGTCTCGCCGTACCGGCGTCCGAGGTGTCGCCCCACCGGCGTCGGCGGTCTCGCCGTACCGGCGTCCGAGGTGCTGGCCCATCGGCGTCGGCGGTCTCGCTGTACCGGCGTCCGAGGTGCTGGCCCATCGGCGTCGGCGGTCTCACTCACCGGCGTCCGAGGTGTCGCCCCATCGGCGTCGGCGGTATCACCGCACTGGGAGCGTCACCGTCACCGCCAGGCCCTCACCAGGTGCCGTCCGTACCGCGACCGTGCCCCCGTGGGCCCTCACCACGCCCTGCACGATCGCCAGGCCGAGCCCGCTGCCCGCTGCGCCGCCGGCCCGGAAGAAGCGGTCGAAGACGCGCGCCGCGTCCTCCGCCGCGAGCCCGGGACCCTTGTCCGCGACACACAGCCGTATGACACCGTCCGCGCGCTCCAGAGCGAGCCGCACCGGCACGTCGTCGGGTGTGTGGGTGCGTACGTTGCCCACGAGATTGCCCAGCACCTGCCGCAGCCCCGACTCGTCGGCCTGCACGAGCAGCGTGCCGTCGGCGCCCACGGTCACCGGACGGCCGGGCTGCTGGGCGCGCAGGTCCTCGGCCGCGTCCCGTACGAGCCGGCTCAGGTCGACGTTCTTGAACCGCAGTTCGGGCCGCTGGTCGAGGCGGGCCAGGGTGAGCAGCTCGTCGACCAGCCGGCCCATGCGGTCGGCCTCCGCGTTCATCCGGTCCCAGGCCCGCTTGCGCTCGACAGGATCGGTGAGCATCCCCTTCTCGTACAGCTGGAGGTAGCCGCGTATCGCCGCCAGCGGTGTGCGCAGCTCGTGCGAGGCGTCCCCGACGAACCGCCGCAGCTGGGCGGCGCTGTCCTCACGCGTCCGGTAGGCCGACTCGACCTGGTGCAGCATGGAGTTGAGCGCGAGCCGCAGCTGTTCGACCTCCTGGGTCGGATGATGGCTGGAGGGCACGCGCCGGGTCAGATCACCCTCGGCGATGGCCGACGAGGTCTCCACCATGGCCTCCAGCGGCAGCATCCGGCGGCGCACGCTGAACATCGTCAGGCACGCGAGCAGCGCCAACAGCAGGGTGCCCACGGCGAGATCGAGTTTGAGCGCCTTCGCGACGCCCTTGTGCAGTCCGTCGGTCGAGGCGGCGAACAGGACGTACGTCCCGTCGGCGAGCTGTGCCCCGGTCGCCCGGTAGGCGGCGCCGCGCACGGTGATGTCGCGCGGGTCGTCGGCGCGGGCGAGCGCGCCCGGGTCGTCCACGGCGGCGGCGAACGCCCGCTGTGTCTCGGTGGGTTGGTAGCCGGCCACCTCGATCGCCTCGCCCCGCCGGTCGACGGCCGCGAAGATCGAGTCCGGCTTCGGCGACTCGTCGACCGCGGGCCCGATCCGGTCGCGTACGAACGCGAGGGCGCTCAGCGAGTCGATCTGGCTCATGGTGAGCTGCGAAACGCCCAGTGACTGGCGGGTCTTGGCAAGCTGCGCGTCCACCTGGTCGAGGAGATAGTGGCGCATGCCCATCAGGCTCACGGCGGTCGCCACCACGATGCCCAGGGCCAGCAGTCCCACGTTCGCGATGGTCAGCTTGCCGCGCAGCGAATGCACGCCGTGTTTGTAGCGCGGGGGTCGGCAGCCGGGCCGGACGGGCAGGTTCACGCGAGTCCGTATCCGACGCCCCGGCGGGTCTGGATCACCGGCGGCCCCAGCGGTTCGAGCTTGCGCCGCAGATAGCTGATGTACGTCTCCACGACCGTCGACTCGGCCGAGTGCTCGTACTGCCATACGTGGCGCAGGAGTTGCTCCTTGGGCACGATCCGTCCGCCGTTGCGGACGAGGAACCGCAGCAGCGCGTACTCGGTGGGGGTGAGCTCGACCGTGGTGCCCGCGCGGTGGACGCGGTACGTCGTCTCGTCCAGCTCCAGATCGCCGTAGCGCAGCGGCGGGCGTTGCGGCAGCACGTCGTCGGGCCGCGTACGGCGAAGGACGGCGGTGATCCGGGCGACGACCTCGTCGATGTTGAACGGCTTGGTGATGTAGTCGTCGCCGAAGCCGAGCGCGCCGACGATCTCGGCGGGCGCGTCCCGCGCTGTGAGGAAGACGACGGCCAGGTCCGGCTGCCGCAGCCGCAGTTCACGGCCGAGGGCCCGGCCGTCGCCGTCCGGGAGCATCACGTCGAGCAGCGCCGCGTCGGGGCGGGTGCGCTCGGCGAGCGCGAGAGCCTCGCGAACGGTTCCGGCGGCCATCACCTCGAAGCGGTGGTAGCGCAGCGCGATGGTGAGGACGTCCGCGATGCTCGGCTCGTCCTCGACGACGAGGACGGTGGCTCCCTCGTGGGCGGTCATGACCCCAGTATCGGCGCGGCCACCGACAGCGGGAGCGGTTCGCGCCTTGGAGTTCCTTGAGAGTCATGGGCGGGTCATGTCCACGCGCGAGCGTCGCCGCCAATCCTGTTGCCCAGGACCTGGGGGACCGACCGACCGACTAAGGAGCGTTGAACGTGGCGGTATTGGCACGGTGGTGCTATCGGCACCGGCTGGTGGTCCTGTTGCTGTGGGTGGGTGCGCTGTTCGGTCTCGGCTTCGCGGCGACCACCGCGGGCACGGACTACGCGAATGTGTTCTCCCTCCCGAACACGGACTCCAAGCGTGCGTACGACCAGATGGAGAAGGCCTTCCCGAACAGCGCGGGGGACACCGACACGGTGGTGTGGAAGGTCGACGCGGGCACGGTCAGGGACGCCTCCGTGCGCTCCCGCATCCAGCCGGTGCTGGACGAGATCGCCGGTATGAAGGGCGTCGGCAAGGTCGCGGGGCCTTACCAGGGGGAGCGGGGCGCCGCGCAGATCAGCCGCAACGGCAGGATCGCGTACGCCCAGATCACCTTCGCCGAGCAGGCGAACGCCGTACCCAAGGAACTGGTGCAGAAGGTCGTCGACACCGCGCAGGGCGCCGAACGTGGCGGACTTCAGGTGGAGTTGGGCGGTCAGGCGATCCAGCGCGTACAGGAACCGCCCACCGGGCTCGCCGAGATGGTCGGCATCCTGGCCGCGGCCGTCGTGCTCTTCCTCGCCTTCGGTTCGTTCTTCGCCATGCTGCTGCCGATCGGCATCGCGATCTTCGGGGTCGGTACGGGGCTGTTCTCCACGCAGTTGCTCAGCCACACCACGGCCATCCCGGACCTGGCCCCGCTGCTGGCCACCCTGATCGGCCTCGGCGTCGGCATCGACTACGCGCTGTTCATCGTCACCCGTCACCGGCGCGGCATCCTGCGCGGCCTGGCGCCGGAGGAGTCGGCGGTCGTCGCCCTCAACACCTCCGGCCGGGCGGTGCTGTTCGCGGGCGGCACCGTGTGCATCGCCCTCGCGGGCATGCTCGTGACGAACCTGCGCTTCCTCGACGGCGTGGTCATCGGCACCTCTCTCACCGTCGTGTTCAGCGTGCTCGCGGCCACCACCCTGCTGCCGGCGCTCCTCGGGGTTCTCGGCACCCGGGTGCTCAGCCGCCGCCAGCGGCGCAAACTGGCGGCGCAGGGGCCCGAACCGGAGCGGGCGAGCGGGGCCGCGGCCCGCTGGTCGATGAACGTGCAGCGTCGCCCCCGTACGATCGCCGCTCTCGCGCTGGTCGTGATGGCGATCCTCGCGATCCCGGTCCTGTCGCTGCACCTCGGTGCCACCGACCAGGGCAACGACGACTCCACGACGACGACCAGGAAGGCCTACGACCTGCTCGCCGAGGGATTCGGGCCCGGCTTCAACGGCCCCTTGCAGGTGGTCGTGACCGGCGGTGACACGGGCGCCCTGGTGAAGAGCATCGGAGGTACCTCCGGAGTAGCGGCGGTCGCCGCGCTGCCGCCCGCGAACGGCGTGACGGTGATCCAGGTGGTGCCGACGACCTCACCGCAGTCGACGAGGACCGACCAGCTCATCGACACCCTCCGGGACCGGGTGATCCCGGACGCCGGGGTGACGGCCCATGTCGGTGGCGTCACCGCCGTGTCGAAGGACTTCGCCACCATCACCGGTGACCGGCTGCCCTATTTCGTCGCCACGATCATCGGCCTCGGCTTCCTGCTCCTGCTGATCGCCTTCCGCTCCCTGGTGGTCCCGCTGACGGCCGCGCTGATGAACCTGATCGCCGCCGCCGCGTCCTTCGGCGTCCTCGTCGCGGTCTTCCAGTGGGGCTGGGGGCTGGGGCTGCTGGGCCTCGGCAAGGAGGGCCCGATCAACGCCTTCCTGCCCGTCATCATGCTCTCGCTCCTCTTCGGCCTCTCCATGGACTACCAGGTGTTCCTCGTGAGCCGTATGCACGAGGAATGGGTGCACACGAAGGACAACGCGCGAGCGGTGCGGGTCGGCCTGGCCGAGACCGGCCGGGTCATCAACTCCGCCGCCCTGATCATGGTCTGCGTCTTCCTCGCCTTCGTCCTGAGCGGCGACTCGGGTGCGGCGATGGCGGGCGTCGGCCTCGCGGCCGCGGTCGCCCTGGACGCCTTCATCCTCCGTACGGCCCTGGTCCCCGCCGCGATGCACCTGCTCGGCAACTCCAACTGGTGGCTGCCCGCGGGTCTGGACAAGCGGCTGCCGCACCTGGCGGTGGAGCCGGCCGAGGCGTCGTCCGAGGAAACGGCACCGGCCGGGGGCGGCGCGTCGGTCGTCCACGGCTTCGTTCGCGACGCGGAGGGCGTGCCCGTCGACGGAGCGGTCCTCACCCTGCTGTCCAAGGGCGGCCGTGAACTGGACCGGGTGACCTCGCTGGCCGACGGCTCGTACATCGTCTCGGTCCCGGCTCCGGGGAGGTATCTGCTGTCGGCGAAGGCCCGTTCGTACGGGGTGCGGGCACGGCACGTGGTCGTCACGGACGAACCGCTGGTGCACGACGTGGAGCTGGCGGAGGGAGAGGTGGACGCCGACGCGGTCAACTGAGACCGCCCGGACGCCCAACCGTCCCGACGCCAGGGGTGTCCGCAAGTGGTGTCCGTAAGGGGTGTCCGCCAGCGGTGTCCGTAAGGGGTGTCCGCCTGGCGGGCCCCCCTTACTCCGTCTTCTTGGCGGGGTCGGGCAGGGCCTTCGTCATTCCCGGCAGGAAGTCCGTGAACAGCTCGTGCACCTCGTGGACGAGGGGCCGCAGCAGCCGGAAGCGGGACAGAGAGACGCCGCGCGCGGTGAGGCGTGCGCCGCGCTCGGCGAGCCGGTAGCTGCGCTCGCGGCTCTCCGTACGGTCGAAGACCCAGTACAGGACGAGCCCCATCTGGGAGAGCCACATCAGCTCGGGCAGCACCTCGCGCAGTTCCTCCGGCACCTTGGTCTTCGCCCCGGCCAGCACCTCCTTGTGGACGCTGATGGCCTCCACGCGCGCGTGTTCCGACTCGGGGGAGAAGGGGCTGAGCGGACTGTCCGGATCTGCGGCGTTCTTGAAGAACTGCACGGCGAACTCGTGGTACGGCGTGGCGATGTCCAGCCACACCCTCAGCACGCCGCCCAGCCGGGCCTCCAGGTCCGTCTCGCGGTCCAGCACCTCCCGGACCGCCTCCCGGTGTTCGGCGGCGATCCGGTCGTAGAAGCCCTGGATCAGGTGCTCCTTGCCGGCGAAGTAGTAGTACGCGTTCCCGACGGAGACCCCGGCCTCCTGCGCGATGGCCCGCATCGTCGTCTTGTCGTACCCCCGCTCCTGGAAGAGCCGCATCGCGGTCTCCAGGATCAGGGCCCGGGTCTGCTCGCTCTTGGCCGGACTCTTCGCCGTCTCCTTGCCCGGGGACTCGGAGACCGCGGCGGGCTCGGCTGACTCGGAGGACCCGATGGGGCCGGGGCTGTCTGTCGGTGCTGGCACGGGACGAGCCTAACGAGTGGGGGCGGTCGAGCATTCGCCGCTGTCGCAGGCGGGGGCTACGTAGGTCCATCCGGAGGTCGGGTCGTAGCTCCACCCGTCGCCCCAGTGGTACGCGCCACCGCCCCACCGCTGGGACGTCCGTGACGCCTGCGCCTCGCGCCACTTGGCGGCGGCGAGCGTCGCGCCCCTGGCCAGCCTGGCACCCGTGGGAGTGCTCAGCCGATGGGCCAGCGCCCGGTACTCGCGCAGCGCCCACAGGGCGACGACCCACGCGGCGGCTCCCTGGTACACCTGCCCGGCGTCGCCCACCACGGTGATCTCGTCCAGGGTGGCGCGGGGGTCGAGCCCCGGGAAGCGCCGGGCGGCCTCCTCCGATCCGGCCGGTACGAACCGGAGCGGTACGAGTTGCGCCTGCCGGGCGAGCCACTGCTTCAGGAAGGCGCACAGCGAGCAACGCGCGTCGTAGAGGACGGTGAGCCCGAGGACCGGGACGCGCGCGGCGCCCCGGTCCCGGGTGGCCGAGGTGCCGGCCACCGGTCTCACACCCCGGCCGCGGGGGCGGCCCAGTCCGTCGGCTGCACCGGCGGCATCTGCTCCCGCTCCATGACACCCCGCCGCCGGATCTTGTTGAGCACGTAGACGTTCCCCAGGTGCATGACCCCGAGCACCAGCAGGACGACACCCAGCTTGGTCGACAGGGCTTCGAAGATCTCGCGGGCGTTGGAGATCTCGTCGCTCTGGTGCAGATAGAGCGCGACGAAGCCCAGGTTGACGAGGTAGAAGCCCACCACCAGCAGATGGTTGACCGCGTCCGCGAGCTTCTCGTTGCCGTGCAGGACGTCCGCCAGGAAGATCCGCCCGTTGTGGCTCAGCGTGCGTGCCACCCAGACCGTCAGCGCGATGCTGACCAGCAGATAGATGACGTACGCGACGACCGTGAGGTCCATGTCCCCACCCCTTCTTGAACGCGTTCAAAACGCTGTCTGGGATGAATGTAGACCTGCTTTTGAACATGTTCAAGTCGATCTCGTGTGCGCGTCCGTCCGGGCGCCTCCCGCGCTCGGGGCGCGGAGGGCCGCCGGTGCTATCGCTGGGCCCTGCGGGCCAGTTCGGGGCGCTTGGTGTAGTCCGTCAGGCCGATGACGTTGCCCCAGGGGTCCGCGATCTCGACGGTCCAGCCGGTGGCGCCGGAGAAGGGCTCGTCGAGGAGGGCGATGCCCACGGCGGTCAGCGAGCGGGCCGCGGCGCGGGCGTCCGGCACCTCCAGCCACAGCCGCGGCGACGCCCACAGGGGCGGCCGGTGGCTCAACTCCTCGTCCAGTCGCAGCAGTACCCCGGGCGTCTCCTTGCCCACCTTCAGCACCGCGATCCCGGCCTCGTCCAGCCGGAACGCCGGCGGAAACCCGGCGCGCTCGTAGAAACCCACGGCCTCGCCGAGATCCCCGACGGGCAACAGCACGTTGTCGAGCCCGAGCAGCCCGTACGACACGTCGTCTGACATGCCATCAGATTAGGAGCGGACCGAGGGAGGACGGGGACGGGCTGACCGCAGCCCGAACATGTGATCACCCATTGAGGTGAAGCGCCTCCCAGTCCCCCTGGGTACGCTGAATCGACAGGCGAGATTCCGGCCTATGGGAGCACTGATGAGCGCCGCATCCGAGAACGGGCTCGACGACGAGCCGGCGTACCGCTGGCCGATCCCGCCCCCCGAGGGCTGGACCGCGGACGACCTCGACCGGATTCCGGGCCTCCCGCCGCACACGGAGTTGATCGACGGGAGTCTCGTCTTCATGAGTCCGCAGACGGCTTTTCACGGACGCTGCATGCGTCTGCTGGAGAACGCTCTCCTGGAGCAGGCCCCGGACCATCTCGACGTCATGCGGGAGATGACGATCAGACTTGACACCAAGAACCGGCCAGAGCCGGACGTCATGGTGTTTCCGGTGGACGCGAACACGGGGCCGGGCCAGACCTGGTACAGGCCCGAGGACATCCTCCTGGCCGTCGAGGTGGTCTCGCCCGACTCACGCGAACGCGACCGGGAGGTCAAACCCCGCAAGTACGCCGAGGCCGGGGTCCCGAACTTCTGGCGCGTCGAACAGGACGAGGACAAGGGCCTGCCCGTCGTCTACGTCTACGAGCTCGACCCGGCCACTAAGTCGTACGGCCTCACCGGGATCTTCCACGACCGCCTCAAGGCCACCGTCCCCTTCGAGATCGACATCGATCTGACGGCCGTCGACGGACGGAGGGGCGGATCGGAGCCGGCGGCTGACTGAGCTGACGGCGGACGCCCGGATCAGGGCCCGGTGACCGATTGTCAGTGGGGGCTCGTACTGTCGTCCGCATGGGAACGGTGATGTTCGTCGACGAGACGACCAGTGGGGGCCGGGGCGCCGGCTGGGGGATCGAGATCGCCGAGGAGCGGCTCGCCGTGCGCGAGTTGATCCGGCGGCGGGTCTTCCAGGAGGTCGCCGAGTACAACGCGCGCATGCCGGGGGTGTTCCAGGGGCTCGTGCAGCCCGAGGACACCGAGCGGGTGCTGAACGGCTACGCGCTGCGCACACCCCGCCGGATAGACCCCGAGGCCCAGAGCGAGCTGGCGCTCAGGGCCTTCGCCGGGAACGGCTTCCTGGTGCTCGTGGGCGAGCGCCAGGTGACCGACCTCGACGAGGAGATCGAACTGGTCCTGGGCACCGAGGTCACCTTCCTCAAGCTCGTCGCACTGGTAGGGGGATGACGATGGCCGACACCAAGACGCATCTGGGGTGGATCCGCTCGCAGGCGGCCGACGGCAACATGAGCGGGCTCGCCACCGACCTCCTCAGGGCCGCACTGGTCAACACGGGCCAATGGGGCAGCGGCTGGGACGAGATCCTCGACCTGCTGGACGCGCTCCCCGCCGATCAGCGGGAAAGGCTGACCGGCGCCCTGGCGGAGGGCTATCACACGGTCGGCGGCAGATCTGAACCCCGCAACCACGTGCTGACCATGCTCGCCGCCATCGCCCACGGCCTCCCGGAGTACCCGCTCGCAGACGAGCGGGCGAGGCAACTCGCGGAACTCGGCAGGCAGAACACCGTCTGGTACGCGACGCGGATGGACGTCCTGGCCGAGGCCGAACTGGCGGCCGGTCGCACACTGGACCCGGCCGTGGTCGCGGTCTTCCGCCGCACGGGCATGGACACCTACCGCCGCGAGTCCGTTGCCGCCCTGATGAAGAAGCTCACAGAGCCCGTGCTCAACGTCGGTGAGGAATGGGCCGAGCAGGCCATGAGGGACGCCTCCGCCCCCGACTGGCAGGCTCTGCTCGTCCATTTGATGACAGCCACCGCCTCCAAGCCCTCCGCCAAGTGGGACCGGCAGGCCCACGCCCTCGTCGAAGCCCTCGGCGCCGACCGGGTCCGCGCCGCCGCTCTGTCCTGGCTCGCCCTCGTCGGCCGCCCTCGCACCCACCCGCTGGAGCCCAGGTCGTACGAGGCGGACATCAACAGCGCCTATGACCCGTACAACGCCAACGCCCTGCGCGGCCTCGCCTGGCTGGTCTCCGTGCTGCCGCCCCACCCCGACACCGCCCGGGCCCTCGGCGCACTCGTCGAGACGTCCCTCAAGAAGGTCAGCGGACTGGGCCCGCGCAATCCGAAGGTCGCCAACGCCGGTGTGATCGCGCTCTCCCGAATCGACGGCGAGGCCGCCCTGGCCGAACTGGCCCGGCTGGCCACCCGGGTGACGTACAAGGCCACGGCCAAGCTCATCGACGGATTCCTCGGGGCGAAGGCCACCGCCCTCGGGCTCACCCGGGAGGAGATCGAGGAACTGGCCGTCCCGGCGTACGGGCTCACCGACGTCGGGCAGGCGCGTCACGAGTTCGGCGACAACACCGCGCTTCTCGAAGTCCAGGGCTCACGCGCCGTGCTGAGCTGGCACAACGCGACCGGCAAGGCCGTCAAGAGCGTGCCCGCCGCCGTGCGACGCGACCACGCCGAAGAGCTCAAGGAGCTGAAGGCGGCGGTCAAGGACATCGACAAGATGCTGTCGGCACAGGCCGAGCGCCTGGACCGGCAGTTCCTCGGCCGGCGCACCTGGACGTACGACACCTGGCGCGAGCGCTACCTCGACCACCCGCTCGTCGGCACCCTCGCCCGTCGGCTCCTGTGGACGGTCGACGGCACACCGGTCGGCTTCGCGAACGGCGAGCTGTCCACCCTCACCGACGATCCGGTGAAGAGAGGCGAGGAGGTCGCCCTCTGGCACCCCGTCGAGCGTGAGCCGGCCGAGGTCGTCGCCTGGCGGGACTGGCTGGAGCGGCACGAGATCACCCAGCCCTTCAAGCAGGCCCACCGCGAGGTGTACCTCCTCACCGACGCCGAGCGTGCGACGGGCACGTACTCGAACCGCTTCGCCGCCCATTTCGTGCGCCAGCACCAGTTCAACTCCCTGGCCGCCATCAGGGGCTGGCGCAACAAGCTCCGCCTCTGCGTCGACGACGAGGCGCCCCCGGCCACCCGGGAGCTGCCGCAGTGGGGGCTGCGCGCCGAGTACTGGATCACGGGCGACGGCGAGTACGGCCACGACACCACCGAGTCCGGCAGCTATCTGCGGCTGCGTACCGACCAGGTGCGCTTCTATCCGCTCGACGCCCCCGAGAACTCGGCGCACTGCTACGGCGGCGAGTACCGCATGTGGCTGCCGGACGGCCAGGACCCGGTGGAGCCTCTCCCCCTCTCCGGCATCCCGCCCCTCGTCCTGTCCGAAGTCCTGCGCGACGTCGACCTGTTCGTCGGTGTCTCCAGCGTCGGCAACGACCCGACCTGGCAGGACGGCGGCCCCGACGGCCGCTTCCAGGAGTACTGGACGTCGTACGGCTTCGGCGACCTGACCGAGACCGCGCAGACCCGCCGCGCCCTGCTCGACCGCCTGATCCCCCGGCTGGCGGTAGCCGACCGCTGCACCCTGGAGGGCCGGTTCCTGCACGTGAAGGGCGAGCGCCACACGTACAAGATCCACTTGGGCTCGGGCAACATCCTGATGAGCCCGAACGACCAGTACCTGTGCATCGTCCCGAAGGCTGCCGCGGGCGGACCCCGGACCGGCTATCTGCCGTTCGAGGGCGACCGGATGCTGGCGGTCATCCTCAGCAAGGCGATGCTGCTGGCGGACGACCTGCGCATCACGGACCCGACGATCCTGAGCCAGCTGTGACCGATCCCGCCCTCGGCCCGGTCCGCCGCCGTGCGGGCGCGCGCCCGGGACCGGCCGGAGACGGTCCGTCGCGGAGCCGGTGACGGCGAAGCTGTACGACCTGCCGCTCACCCGGCTCATCGCCGAAGTACCTCGACTCCGCTGCGGGGGTGGGCTGTTCGCCGCCTGCCGCGGATCAGGACACTGCGGAGACCGGCTTGTCCGGACCCCGTAGCAGGGCCGCCCCGAGCGGGGTGAGCGTGTGCAGGACGCTCGTGCCGTACCGCAGGCTGCTGATGAGACCCGCGTCCCGCAGGGCCGAGATGTGCTGGCTCACCGTGGGTGCCGACACTCCGGCCAGCCGGGCCAGTTCGCCCGTGTTCGCGCCCAGCGCGGTTCCCCGCAGCACCTGTGCCCGGGTCCGGCCGAGCAGCACGCCGAGCGGGCGGTCGACGGCGGTCGGCCGCGCCTCCCGGAGCGCGGGATAGACCAGCACGGGTGGCTGCGTCGAGTCGGCCAGCGAGATCGGAGGGCCCCAGCAGAAGTACGACGGCACGAGGGTCAGCCCGCGCCCGTCGAGCACGAGGTCGCGTTCCTCCGGCGGGTAGTGCACATGGAGCACAGGTGGATCCCAGCGCATCTGCGGCCCCAGCCCGTCGAGCAGTCCGTCCGCTCCGCCGGCCAGCAGGGCCCGTCCACGGACCGACCGGTCCGCCTCCACCCGGGCCAGCGTCCGCTCCCGATAGGGCGCCAGGGCGACCTCGTAGTACCGCCGCAGAGCATTCGCCAGGTCCTGACGCATCTCGCGTTCCACGAGCCGCGGTGCCCACGACGGCGCCCCGACCGCCATGAAGCGCTTCACCTCCCGGCGCACCCGGTCGGTGGGGGTGTCCACCAGTGCCGCGAGCCCGGCCGCGAGCCCCTGGGCACCCCGTGTCGGAGTCAGGAAGTCGGGGAAGTACGCCGCTCTCGGGAAGACGGGCAGCAGAAGGTGCCGTAGGACTCTTTCAAGTCCCTGGTCGGCCAGCCGCACGCGGGTCGTCCGGTACCACTCCGCGTGCGCGCTGCGCCCCTGCTGGGTCTGTAACCGGTGCAGGCTCAGGGCGATCTCCCAGAGCGGATCCGGCTCGGACGCCAGCCGGGTGCGCGCCAGGTCGGCCTCGGTGAAATGGATGTGCAGCATGACGGCCTCCCGTCCGGCCGCGGTGTGACCGCGGCCGCCCCCGTGCGGCCGCGCCGCGACGACGGCCGCCCCGTGCGGCCGCGCTGTGACAACGGCCGTACGTCCGGCCTGTTCTGGCCCGGCGAGTCATCATGTCCGCCGCCGGACACGGCTGACAACACCTGCAACAGGCGCTATTCGGCCATGTACGGATATGCCTGTGCACTACCTGTGAGGCGTCAGGCGTGCCGTATTCGGCGTTGACCTGCGTTTTTCGGCCCTGGCCGCAATGCGTGGGAAATCGTTCGGGGTGCTGACAGTGTGGTGGGGCCACCCCGAGGTCGACATGAAAGGATTGTCATGTTAGTACCGATAAAGGCTGGATGGGTCCGGTCACGCAAGGCGCTCGCGGCGACCGCGGCCCTGGCCGCGGCGCTCGCCGTCGGCGGAGTCGTCACGGCGTCCCCCGCATCGGCCGGGACGAACTGTGCCGGCGGCTACCACTGTGTGTTCTGGTCCAGCTTCAACAGCGCGAGGCACTCGTACTTCAACGGCGACAGCGACTTCACGAACGACACCTTCAACAACACGACCTACGGCACCGCGGGCTCCGGCACGACCGTCAACGACAACGCGTGGTCCGCCAGCAACTCCAGCAGCGGCGGCTACTACTCGCGGTACTACCTGAACATCAACTCCGGCGGCGGGATGCTCTTCTGCGTCAAGCCCGGCAGCGAGGTCGAGGAACTGGCCGCCGCGCTGTCGGCCAGCTCCCTCTCGCTGACCACCTCCAACCCGGGCGGCTGCTACTGACCTGCGCCGTGTCACGGATCCGGCGGTCCGCCGCCGGATCCACCGCGCCGGGAGGAGGAAGACCTTGGAGACCCGTAGGATCACCGCACTCGTCACGGCCGCGACCGTCGTGGTGGTCGCCGCCTGTGCCGCCTGGATGTACGCCGGCCGGTCCGGTCCGTCCGCCGCCACCCCGCGGCCGACGGCCGACGCCGGACGCCTGAGCGCCCGGCTGCCGTTCTACCCGCTGCTGCACGCGCCCAGCGAGCGGCAGTGGCGGATCGCGGAGGCGGAACGGCAGCTGGCCATCACCTGCATGACCGCCCACGGCTACCGGTACACGCCGGCCGAGATTCCCCGCTCGAGTACGGCCACCGTCGACCATCCGCTGCCGTTCGGCCTGGAGTCGCTCATCACCGCCACCGCGAGCCCCGCGCCGGCCGCGTCGGAACACCGGGAGAGCAAGGCGTTCCTCGCCGCGCTCTACGGTCCCGACGACCGGCGCATCGCCGCCCGGGGCAAGTCCATCAAGGTGTCCTGGCCGGCCCAGGGCTGCCAGGCCGAGGCCGAGAAGCGGCTGCTGGGCTCCGAGCGCCTCCGGTGGCTACAGGTCAGCATCCAGCTCGGCGAGGGCGAGGACCAGGCCCGCAGGAACCTGGACAAGGACCCGGCCTTCCGCGCGGCCGACGCCCGCTGGGCGCGCTGTATGAGAATCGCCGGAGTCGCCACGGACGACCCGGTCAACCTGCTCGACAGCCTCCCCCGCGACACCGACTTCGCCACCAACCCCGTCGCCCGGGCCGACATCCGCTGCAAGTCCGACACCGACTACCTGCGGACGGCCTACACCAGACTGGCCGTGGTCCAGCACGCCTGGCTCGACGCGCACCCCGCGGCTGTCGCGTCCTGGCGCTCCCTGACACAACGCCAGGACAAGGTCGCCACAGACGTCCTCGGATGACGGCGCGGACCGTCTCCGGCCCGGACCTCGCCGGCTCGCCCGGCCGCGACGGCACCCGCACCCGCCGCATACGACAACGTCGGCCTTCAAGACCGGAATCAGGTCTTGAAGGCCGACGTCACAAGGTGCCGGATCGACCGGAGGGGCCCCAGGAGAAGCGGGCCCCTTCGGCGGGTCAGGGGCGAGGGTCAGAAGCGGCGCGTGATCAGCGCGCGCTTGACTTCCTGGATCGCCTTGGTGACCTCGATGCCGCGCGGGCAGGCGTCCGTGCAGTTGAACGTCGTGCGGCAGCGCCACACACCGTCCTTGTCGTTGAGGATCTCCAGGCGCTGCTCGCCCGCCTCGTCACGCGAGTCGAAGATGAAGCGGTGGGCGTTCACGATGGCGGCCGGACCGAAGTACTGGCCGTCGTTCCAGAACACCGGGCAGGACGACGTGCACGCCGCGCACAGGATGCACTTCGTGGTGTCGTCGAACCGCTCGCGGTCCTCGGCCGACTGCAGACGCTCGCGCGTCGGCTCGTTGGTCTCCTTCGTGATGAGGAAGGGCATCACGTCGCGGTACGCCTGGAAGAACGGGTCCATGTCGACCACGAGGTCCTTCAGCACCGTCAGGCCCTTGATGGCCTCGACCGTGATCGGCTTCTCGGGGTTCAGGTCCTTGATCAGCGTCTTGCAGGCGAGGCGGTTCTTGCCGTTGATGCGCATGGCGTCCGAGCCGCAGATGCCGTGCGCGCAGGACCGGCGGAACGTGAGCGTGCCGTCCTGGTCCCACTTGATCTTGTGCAGCGCGTCGAGGACACGCTCCTTGGGGTCGATCTCCAGCTGGAAGTCTTCCCAGACCGACTCGGCCGAGATCTCCGGGTTGAACCGGCGGACGCGGAACGTGGCGGTGATGTACGGGGAGTCGGCGAAACCGGGCTCGGGTGCGCCGGCCGCGTCCGCCTTGTCCAGGGTGGGAGTAGCCATCAGTACTTACGCTCCATCGGCTGGTAGCGGGTCTGGACGACCGGCTTGTAGTCGAGACGGATGGACTCGGTGCCGTCGTCGCCGACCTCGCGGTACGCCATGGTGTGGCGCATGAAGTTGACGTCGTCGCGGTTCGGGTAGTCCTCGCGGTAGTGACCGCCGCGGGACTCCTTGCGGGCGAGCGCGGAGACGGCCATGACCTCGGCCAGGTCGAGCAGGTTGCCCAGCTCGATGGCTTCGAGGAGGTCCGTGTTGAACCGTCGGCCCTTGTCCTGGATCGAGACGTTCAGGTAGCGCTCACGCAGCTCCGCGATCTTCTCGACCGCCGTCTTGATCGTCTGCTCGGTGCGGAACACCATCACGTTGGCGTCCATGCACTCCTGCAGCTCCAGGCGGATCGCGGCGACCCGCTCGGTGCCCGTGGAGTTGCGCAGGCGCTCGACCTGGGTCACGACCTGAGCGGCCGGGTCCTCGGGCAGCTCGATGTGGGCGTCGACCTTCGCGGAGTACTCCGCGGCGGCGACACCGGCCCGCTTGCCGAACACGTTGATGTCCAGCAGCGAGTTCGTGCCGAGACGGTTGGCGCCGTGCACGGACACACAGGCGACCTCACCGGCGGCGTACAGGCCCGGAACCACCGTGGTGTTGTCCGAGAGGACCTCACCCTGGACGTTCGTCGGGATGCCGCCCATGGCGTAGTGCGCGGTGGGCTGGATCGGGATCGGGTCCGTGTAGGGCTCGATGCCGAGGTAGGTGCGCGCGAACTCCGTGATGTCGGGCAGTTTGGCGTCCAGCTGCTCCGGCGGGAGGTGCGTGAGGTCGAGGTAGACGTGGTCGCCCTCGGGACCGCAGCCGCGGCCCTCACGGATCTCCGTGTAGATGGAGCGGGACACGACGTCACGGGACGCGAGGTCCTTCATGACCGGCGCGTACTTCTCCATGAAGCGCTCGCCGTCCTTGTTGCGGAGGATGCCGCCCTCACCGCGGGCGCCCTCCGTCAGCAGGATGCCCATGCGCCAGATGCCGGTCGGGTGGAACTGGAAGAACTCCATGTCCTCCAGCGGCAGCCCGCGACGGTAGACCGCCGCCTGGCCGTCACCCGTCAGGGTGTGCGCGTTGGAGGTCACCTTGAAGAACTTGCCGGTGCCGCCGGACGCGTAGATCACGGCCTTCGCCTGGAAGACGTGGATCTCGCCGGTCGCGAGCTCGTAGGCGACGACGCCCGCCGAGTGCTTGACCCCGTCGATCTCGACGATCAGCTGGTCGAGGACGTAGAACTCGTTGAAGAACTCCACGCCCTCTTTGACGCAGTTCTGGTAGAGCGTCTGGAGGATCATGTGACCGGTGCGGTCCGCGGCGTAGCAGGACCGGCGGACCGGGGCCTCGCCGTGGTTGCGGGAGTGACCGCCGAAGCGGCGCTGGTCGATCGTCCCCTCGGGCGTCCGGTTGAACGGCAGGCCCATCTTCTCCAGGTCGAGGACGGAGTCGATGGCCTCCTTCGCCAGGATCTCGGCGGCGTCCTGGTCGACCAGGTAGTCACCGCCCTTGATCGTGTCGAAGGTGTGCCACTCCCAGTTGTCCTCTTCCACGTTGGCGAGCGCGGCGGCCATACCGCCCTGCGCGGCGCCCGTGTGGGAGCGGGTCGGGTAGAGCTTCGTCAGCACGGCGGTGCGGCTGCGCTTCGTCGACTCGATGGCGGCGCGCATGCCGGCGCCGCCGGCGCCGACGATGACGGTGTCGTACTTGTGGATCTTCATGAGTGGTTGCCTCAGCCCCGTGCCTAGCGGATGTTCGGGTCGAAGGTGAAGATCACCAGCGTGCCCAGCAGAATCGTGAACACCGTGGCGGTGTACAGCAGGCCCTTCAGCCACAGGCGCGTGCCCGCGCGTTCCGCGTAGTCGTTGATGACGGTACGCAGGCCGTTGGAGCCGTGCAGCATGGCGAGCCACAGCATCGCGAGGTCCCAGGCCTGCCACCAGGGGCTCGCCCAGCGGCCGGCCACGAAGGCGAAGCCGATCTTGGAGACGCCGCCGTCGAGGACGAGCTGGATCAGCAGGTGGCCGAGGACCAGGACGACCAGGACGATGCCGGACAGGCGCATGAAGAGCCAGCCGTACATCTCGAAGTTGCCGCGGGTCGACTTCGGGGTCTTCTTGGTGCGCTTGCGCGGGGCCTCGATGAACGGGGCCGGGTTGTCGACGCTGTAGGCCGAGAAATCTCCGGCACCTTCTACGGGGCCGATACCGGAAGCGGCGGTGTCAGTAGTGGACATCTGCGTCAGCTCCCGAATACTTCGCGGAATGCGTGACCGAGGACGGGGTAAAGAGCCCCGAACATCAGCACGACCCAGATACCGACGACGGACCAGAGCATCTGCTTCTGATAGCGCGGGCCCTTGGACCAGAAATCGACGGCGATGACACGCAGGCCGTTGAGCGCGTGGAAGAGAATGGCGGCCACGAGGCCGTACTCCAGCAGCGCGACGATCGGCGTCTTGTACGTGGACACGACCTTGTCGTAGTCCTCGGGGGAGACACGGACGAGAGCGGTGTCCAGCACGTGTACGAACAGGAAGAAGAAGATGAGGACGCCGGTGACTCGATGAGCCACCCAGGACCACATTCCTTCCCGGCCGCGGTACAGCGTTCCAGCCGGCACGGAAGAACCCTCCGGGAGCGGGGATTGGGGCCGCGCCGGCTTCTCTGTCGGTCGGGCCCGGCCGGGTACGGTCCACCGGCCCCGGCCATCGTAGCGACGTGTTGTCGGAACGCTTACAGCGGCCCTATCAATGTGATCAAACTGGCAATCAATCAGGCACGTTCGGGCTATTACGGGCGCCGGATGTCGGCGGATCGCGGCTCGTGGGCGAACTGAAGGACGAGGCGGGTCAGCCGGCCGCGGGCCAGTCTGCGCAGCTCGTCGGCGGTGATGACCCGTTCCTCCTCGGGATCGTTCGCCAGGCGCGACCGGATTCCGACGAGTACTTGGTCGAGAGCTTCCCCCGGGGTGAATCCGTCCAGACAGATGACGAATACATGTCCGAATTTGCTCTCGTATGCGGCGTGCGCGGCGCTCAGCGCGGTGTGGGCGACGGAGTACGCGCCCTCCGGGAGCAGCGTGAGCGATTCGCCGGCGAGGGCTTCGGCCAGGTCGGCCGGGGTCAGGTCGTACGCCGCCTCGTCGGCCGCGGCCAGCAGGGCGCCGAGGTCGGGGTAGGGGCGGTGGTCGGCGAGACGGTGGACCCAGCGCAGGCTGCGGCAGCAGGTGAGCAGGGCGCGGGTGACCTCATCGGCGGGTGCGGAGTTGAACCCGTCGAGGCGGGCCGGGGACGGCGCCGCGCTCTTCTGCTCGGGGAGGGCGACCTGGCCGGGGAGGCGTGGGAGACGGTGAGACGTCAGCGTGGGTCCTCGGCGGTGGGGTGAGACGCGCGACGTCCCGTGAGCGTGACGTGCGTGCGATACGTGTGTTTCGGCAGGGGGAGAAGTGAAAGGTGTGCCGCTCACGCTATCGAGGAGTGTCGGGACCTGTCCGACGGATGCCCGGATTTCACCCGCACGAGAGAGTTTCGGAGCGTGTGGTGGACGGCCCCGGTGACGGCCGGGGCAGAGTTCGCGGTGGCGCGGAGGAGCGGCGCCGAGGGGTGGAGTGGAGAGGTGGACACCTCGATGGAGGAGTACACCTGAATGGAGGGACGGGCCGGAACGGGCCCGGAAGCGACATGGCGCGGCGGAACCGGCGGGCCGAACGGTGGAGGGCCCCGGGCGGCGACATGGGCGTGGCGGAACCGGTCAGGGCGAAATGCGGTGGCGAAATGAGCGGGGTGAAGTGAGCGGAGTTGAAGTGAGCGCGGTGTAGTGATCAGGGTGGGGTGAGCAGGGTGAAGCGGTCGTGGTGAAGTGGGCGCGGCGAAGTGAGCGCGGTGAAATGAGGGTGGCGGAGTGAGTGGTGGCAGGCGGCGGGCGCCGCGGCGGCGGACAGGGCCCAACCGGCAGGCCGGGCTTGTCGCGGGCGGTCTGGCGGTCGCCGGTGTCGTCGCGGTGGCTGTGGCGGTCTGGCCCGGCGGAGACGGGCAGCCGGCCGGGGCGCGAGTGCCGTCCGCCGACCGGTCGCAGGCCGTGTCCGCGGGCCTGTCGCCCGCGGCCAGTCCCTTGCCGACCCGGAACTACCCCCTCTCCAAGGCCCCTCGCACGATCCCGGCCGTACGGCAGCACATCGCGGCCCACGGCCCCGGCTGGCGCCCGGCCGCCGGTGCCCGCGTGGTCGTGGACAACAACGGCCTCGCCGACGAGGGCAAGCTGCTCGCCGGCGAGCTCAAGCTGACGTACGCGGGGCGGACGGGCGCCAAGGCGGGCGATGTCGAGCTGGGCCTCGACAAGGGGACCGCGGGCCCGGAGTCGTACAGCCTCACCGTCAAGAACAGCCGGGTCAAGATCACCGGGCCCGCCGAGGCCGGTGTCTTCTACGGCACGCGCACCCTCAAGCAGGAGGTGCACGGCGGCGGTACCGCGCCGGAGGGTGTCGTACGCGACCGGCCCGCGAAGCCGTTCCGCGGGTTCATGCTCGACATCGCGCGCAAGCACTTCACGGCGGCCTGGATCGAGGACCGGGTGCGGGAGCTCGGGGACCTGAAGTACAACCAGCTCGGCCTGCACTTCTCCGACGACCAGGGCTTCCGCATCCAGTCCGACAGGCACCCCGAGATCGTGTCGAAGCAGCATCTGACGAAGGCGGAGGTGCGCCGGATCCTCGCCCTCGCGGCGAGCCGGCACATCACCGTCGTGCCCGAGATCGACTCGCCGGGCCACCTCGGCGCGGTCATCGCGGCGCATCCCGATCTCCAGCTGCGCAATGTGTCGGGGGTTCCCGTCCGCGGCGCCGTCGACATCTCCAAGCCCGCGGCGGGCGCCTTCGTCGACGATCTGCTCAACGAGTACGCGGTCCTCTTCCCCGGCGCCTACTGGCACCTCGGCGGCGACGAGTACCAGGCACTGACGGTGGCGAACCCGGCGGCGTCCTTCCCGCAGCTGGCCACCGCGGCCAGGAACAAGTACGGAGCGGGCGCGACGGTCTCCGACCTCACGACCGGCTGGCTGAACGACCGCGCCAAGCTGATCCACGGGCACGGCCGGACGGCGCGGGCCTGGAACGACGGCTTCTTCCGCGGGAGCACCGTCCAGGCGGACGGCGGTCTCCAGGTGGCGTACTGGACCGGCAAGGAGATCGGCGCCCGGCAGCCGGTCGAATATCTGAGCGCCGGCCGCAAGGTCATCAACTACAACGACGAGTTCCTCTACTACGTCCTCGGCGAGCCCCAGACCTTCGTCTACCCGACCGGGCAGCGCATCTACCAGCAGTGGACCCCCCTCGTCCTGCGCGGCACGACGCCGGTCCCCGCGAAGTACGACCCCCAGATCCTCGGCGGGTCCTTCGCCGTGTGGTGCGACCTCGCGGGCTCGCAGACCCAGGACCAGGTCGCGGCGGGCATCCGCATGCCGCTGCGCGCCCTGACCCAGAAACTGTGGGACCCGCGCACGCCGGCCCTGTCCTGGACGCAGTTCAAGGCGCTGGCGAACCAGCTGGGCTGAGGCGGTACGGGGCGCGGCAGGAACGGGCTGGACACGGCGACGCTTGGAACCTTACTTTCCGCTTACTTGTTCGTATGCCGGGCGCGACCTCTGGGGAGGGGTGCGCCCGGCTTCCTGTGCGTCACCACGCGGTGACGCACACCTGGGGGTTCTCATGACCATGCCACCATCGCCGCAGCGGCCCACGTCGGAGGGGCCCGCCCCGGCGCAGCCCATGGCGGAAGGGCCCGTGTCGCCGCAGCCCGCTGCGCAGGGGATCGCCTTCACGGCCCCCTTGGCGCCGCTGCCGCCGCTCCCGTCGCCGCACGGCCCCGCCTCGCTGCGCTCGCCCGTCGTCCTCGGAAAGGTCGCCGCCGCACTGCTCGGCCTGGTGATCGCAGTGGACCTCTTCGCGATCTGGGCGGACTACACGCTGGAGACCGCGCTGGGAGTCCTCGTGGACGGCGGGTCCGGTGACAACGTCTGGCGACGGGCCGAGCACGCGGAATCGCTCAACGCCGCCGTCGGGTACGCGCAGTCGGCCGCGCTCGTGTTGGCCGCCGTCGTCTTCCTGAACTGGTTCCTGCGGGTGCGCGTCAACGCCGAGGTCTTCAGTCCGTTCGGGCACGAGAAATCCCGCGCCTGGGTGGGCTGGGGCTGGTTCGTCCCGGTGGTGAACCTGTGGTTCCCGCGTCGGGTCATGGCGGACATCTGGGACGCGAGCCGCCCCGCGGGTGCCCGGAGAGGGCACGGGCTCGTCAACGCCTGGTGGACCTTCTGGATCATCGGGCTGCTGTTCGGCCGGGCCTCCTTCGGCACGTACGGCAAGGCCGAAACCACCGTGGAGCTCCAGGCCGCCGCCGGCGAGGCCATGATCGCGGACGCCCTCGACATCGTGGCCGCCGTGTTCGCGATCCTCGTCGTGCTGAAGCTGACGCGGATGCAGGACCGCAAGGCGCACGAGGGCCCGGTCGCGTCCGGCATCTGACGCGCACCGATTCGTCCGTTTCGCGGCCCGACCTCCCACCTGAGGAGTCGTCGGGCCGCTCCTCGGCGTGTCGGGTGCCGAGTCAGAGCAATTGGCCGAAAACCTGTTCATCCGGCTCCCCGGCGGGCAAGGTGGGGTCGCACTGTGACACTCCTGGTCCGTTGCACGCAGTAAGGGGAAGTGCGGGCTCCGTAAGGCAAGGGCGCCCTGTCGAGGCATTTCGAGGGAGTCGTGATGAGTCTGGTGGAACTGATCGCTCAGGCCGACGAGCGAGGTCTGGCGGCGAGCGGTCTGGCTTGTTTGGATCGGTGTGTACCGCTGCTGGGCGGTGACGACGATGTCCTGCGACCCCTGTGGGCGAGCCTGGCGGAGACGGACCCCTGGGCCGAGTGGGGAACGCGCCTCGACGAGGCGCGCGCCAAGCTGGACGCGGAGGACCCCGAGCCCGCCGTGACCGACGAGGACCACGCCGCCGTGCTCGCCCGCGGCATGCTCGACGCCGTCCCCGCGAAGCCCTCCGAGGATGAGCTGCGTGCCTGGTCGGACGCCTGCTCGGTGGCGGCACTGCAGGTGCACCGGTTCCTCGACCACGCCGACGACGCGGAGGCGTGCGTGACGGCACGCCGTGAGGGGCGCACGGAGGGCATGTCCCCGCTCGTCGCCGCCGAACTGCGCCGCCAGGTCGCCATCCTGGAACTGCTCGCCGAGCACGGCAAGGGTGGGCTGCGGCTCGCACTGGACGCGTCGACGGAGGGGCGGCGCGTGCTGAAGGCGGTGGTGTCACGCAGGGCGCGCGGGCGGGTGTAGCCCCGGGACACGGGTGCGCCGGAGGCGGTAGGGCTCCGGCGCACCCCAAACCTTGTTCCTGAGGGGCTTCTGTGACGGTCCTGGGGTGGAGGTGGCGGTCCTGGGCCGGTGTCGCGAACCCTCGCCCGGACGGGTGACGAATTCGGCCGCCGTCGCGCTCTATCGAGTGTGAACGCAACTCAAGCTACCCGGCCCTCAGCTGCGACAAAGCCCGTTCGCTGGGCGGCCGACACGGTCGCGACCATGCGCGAGGGCGCCCGGCTGCACCTCGACTACTCGGTGCAGAGCCTGTGGCGCGTCGACCGTGTGATCGACGAGATACGCCGGGACGGTGCCCCGTACGCCGCCGTCGAGAGCGTGCTGCGCGGTTTCGGGGCGTACGCCGGTGAGGTCGTCGCCCGTCAGGCCGGTGCCGAATGGTGGGAGACCGGGGGCGAACACTGGCTGCGCACCCCGGACGGACGACTCTGGGACCCGATCGAGGAGGCCCGCCGCTGCTACGCCGGCGACGGCTCCCTGCGCCTGCTGTGCCGTGAGGCCACCCGGTAGGGCCGCTTTCCGTGGCCGGGCGGCCTGTCTGACGCACTGTGACATTTCCGTGGGGTCCGACGCTGATGACCATGGGGGTGTCGACGCGGCCGGCCGCGTCGACAGGGCACATTCGGGCGAACTCGGTGCGAACGAGGACAGTGTTGGGCCAGGGAGGGGAACCCCGCCGCGTGCAGCCGTACGACACGGAACTGGGCGTGGCCGTGGCGCGGGCGCAAGAAGGGGACGAGGTCGCGTTCGCGGCCGCGTACCGGATCGTGCAGCCCGGACTGCTCGGCTATCTGCGGGGCATCGTCGGCGACGACGCCGAGGACGTGGCGTCCGACGCCTGGCTGGAGATCGCCCGGGACCTGGGACGGTTCCGGGGAGACGGCGCGGGGTTTCGCGGCTGGACCGCGACCATCGCCCGGCACCGGGCACTGGACCATCTGCGGCGGCTGAGGGTACGGCCCCGGGGAACGAGCATCGAACAGGATGTGCTGGACCTGCCCGGCAGGCACAGCACGCACGACGAGGCGCTGGAGACCCTGTCCACCGAGTACGCCCTGGAGCTGGTCGCGGGACTGCCGCGCGACCAGGCCGAGGCCGTGCTCCTGCGGGTGGTCGTCGGCCTCGACGGACCGGCCGCGGCGCGTGTCCTCGGCAAACGCCCCGGCGCGGTGCGCACCTCCGCCCACCGCGGTCTGAAGCGGCTCGCGCGCCAGCTCGGCGTCACGGGTGTGACGGACGAGGACTCCCGGACGCTGGGGGAGTCGGGATGAGCGGTACGTACGGAACGGCATCGTCGTACGGAACGGCATCGTCGTACGGCGCGGAGCGCGGAGTGGAGTCCTGGTACGGCGGGGAGTTGTCGGGCGGAGCGGCAGGCGGAGATGGAACCGGACGTGACACCGGACGGGGAACCGGACATGGGTGAACGGCACGGTGACGGCGGGGCTCCCGACCGTCGCGTCGCGCATCCGGCGAACCCCGGGGGCGAACAGGCCGCCCTGGAGACGCTCCTCGCCGCGGCGATCCGCGGTCGGGCGCACGACACCGAGGCGCGTACGCAGGCCGTGGCCGCCTTCCGGGTCGCGCGGGACGGCGGCGCGCACGCCGCTCGCACCCGGCGGAGGGACGACTGGCGCCCCAACGGGCAGCGGCGGCCGAGCCGTTCCATGACGGCCGCGTTCGCCGCGCTGCTGGCCGGTCTGACGCTGGGCGGCGTCGCCGTCGCGGCCATCGGGTCGTCCTCGCACGAAGACGGCGGCCACCGGGACAGAGCCACGGCCCGGCCGTCGAACAGCGCCCCGGACCGGCTCTCCGAGGAGGCCGCGCCGCCCGTCGGCCCCGGGGCTCCGGGCATTTCCAGCCCGAGCGGTTCCGCGGAGACCGACTCCCCGGACCGTCCGCCGCGGGCCCGGGACACCGAGGCCCACTGTCGTGCGTACGCGTCGGTCGGGGGCCGGGGCAACGCCCTGAACTCGAAGGCCTGGCAACGGCTCGTCGCGGCCGCGGGCGGCGAGGACAAGGTCGAGGCGTACTGCGCCGAGCAACTGGCCGAGCGCACCGGTGCCAAGGAGACGAAGGGGACCGGGAACACGGGGAAGCCCGGCAATCCGGGGAACACGGACGGGACGCCGGTTCCGGGGGCCTCCGCCGCCACACCGAAGCCGACGAAATCCAAGAACGAGCGGTAGGCGGGCAGCGGCAGCCGGACCGGGACCGGCAGGTCACCGGGCCGGGTCGCGTGCCCCGACGGCGACAGTGCACGCGTCCGTGCCGACGTGACGGCCTTCGTGCCTGGTCTCTCCCGAGGGCCTGCGGGCCGGTGTCCGGGAGCTCGGCCCGTCGGGCTGGTGAGGCTCACTTGGGGTGCCTGGCCGGTTGGGCGCGCGTTGGTCGCGGACGCCGTGCATCACCCCAGGCCGGAGCGGAAAACCGTGGCAACGGCCGGGGCCGCCACCCCCCACAGGAGAGGCCCCGACCGTCGCGCGGCACGGGCCGCGCGGCGACCCGTACTCTCTACAGCGCCGGGACTGCGTTTTGTGTCACACCTCGCACCGTCACCCTGTAGTTGCGCGTTGTACGAACATGGACGGGGAGCTGTTTCAGGCCGTAACGTGCCTTTCGCGCCGGTGCGGAGAAACGGACGACCGCAACCACGAGGAACCTGAGACCACGACTGCGTGGAATCCGGGACCACGACCACGTGGGGCCTGAGACCAGAACCGCGTGGGACCTGAGACCAGAACCACGCGGACCTGAGACCACAACCGTCCATCGAGGATTCACGACGGCGAGAACCCGGTCCGCGAGAGCGGCGCCGGTTGAGGCGTAAAGAGGGGCGCGGGGGTGCTGGGGGACGACGCGGAGCTGACCGCCGCGGTACTTGCTGCACAGGACGGGGACGAGACCGCGTTCCGGACTGTGTACCGAGCGGTGCACCCACGCCTGCTCGGATACGTACGGACGCTGGTGGGCGAGGCGGACGCGGAGGACGTCACGTCCGAGGCCTGGCTCCAGATCGCCCGTGACCTGGAGCGGTTCAGCGGGGACGCCGACCGCTTCCGCGGCTGGGCGGCGAGGATCGCCCGCAACCGCGCCCTGGACCACATACGGATGCGTGGCCGCCGACCCGCCATCGGCGGCGACGAGACCGAGCTGACCGGCAAGGCCGCCGAGTCCGACACCGCGATCGAGGCGATCGAGGCGCTGACCACCGACAGCACCCTCTCGCTCATCGCCCAGCTCCCCCAGGACCAGGCGGAGGCCGTCGTCCTGCGCGTCGTGGTCGGTCTCGACGCCAAGACGGCCGCCGAGACCCTCGGCAAGCGTCCCGGAGCCGTGCGCACGGCGGCGCACCGCGGCCTGAAACGGCTCGCGGAGCTGCTCGGCACCGATCCGGAATCCGTCGGCGCGCTCGACGCCGTTCCCCCGCAACGAGGTTCGCGCATCCGCGCGGTGACGTCCGCCGGTGTGACGCATACGCGTTCGCGGGCGCAGAAGGACATGTGATGGCCGACGAGCAGTACAGGTGGCTGGACCGCGACGCCGCGGAGCGTCTGCTCCGCGGAGAGCCGCTCGAAGCCGTCGACGCCGGCACCCGCGAGCAGGCGGACCGCCTTGCCGAGGCCCTCGACACACTGGCCGCCGAACCCAAGCTGAGCAGTGACGAACTCCCGGGCGAGGCCGCCGCGTTGGCCGCGTTCCGCAAGGCGCGCGCGGGCGGGGACGGCGCCGCGGCGCAGCTCGACCACGGTGGTCGCGCGCGGTCCGGCGCGCATGCCGCGGACGCCGGTCTCGTACGCATCGGGCGCCCCGGCGCGCACGGACGCCGGACGCGTTGGGGACGGCCCACCCGCTTCGGGCTCGCCGCGGTGCTGGCCGTCGGGATGGTCGGCGGGGTCGCCGTCGCGGCCGGAACCGGAGTGCTGCCGACTCCGTTCACCCGTGAACACCCGGGCCCGGCGGCCACGGCCACGGCGGTACGGACTCCGGACCGGCCGCTCGTGTCCGCCTCGCCGTCACCCGAAGTCTCCGGCGGCATCGGCTCCATGGTGCCGGTGCCTGACGGTCCGTCGGGCGGTCCCTCCGGCGACGCCTCCTCGCCCGCCGATTCCGGCACCGACTACGCGAGCGGTCTGCCCCGCCCGGACTCCACCGGGAGCGCCGACCGCACCCGCGAGTGGTGGGCCCGTACGCGTTCGTACTGCCGCGATGTCCTCGACGGCAAGGATCTCGACGCGGACCGCAGGCGCGCCCTGGAGCATGTGGCGGGTGGCGGCCGCCGGGTGAAGCTGTACTGCTCGGGCGTCCTCGGCCGCGGGCTGGGCAGCGGATCGGACGACGGCACGGGCAACGGAGCGGGCGACGGCGGCGAGCAGGGGTCGGGGCAGGGCTCCGACCAGGGCGGTCAGGGGGACCAGGGCGGCGACCGGGGCGGCGATGACGGCGACGGCCACCACATAGGGCCGCGCGACAACGACCCCCGGAGCAACGGTGGTATCAGCACCCCGTCCGCCCTCTACCCGGGGCCGGCCGCGTTCCGGCCGGCCGTGCCGACGAGGTCCCCACTGCCGAGCCCGACGCCGAGCCCGACGCCCAGCCCGTTCGACACCGCCATCTCGTGAACCGCCGTTCTCCCGGGCGCTGATCGTGCGTGCCGTCGGCTTCCGGACCGGCGTGCTGTCGTGCCGTCAGCTCTCCGACCAGCGCACTCTTGTGACGGTCGCCCTCGCGCAGAGCGTGCTGCCGGGCTGGGCCACCCGGTCGTGCCGCACGGGTGGCCCAGCCCGGTGACTCTGGTCCCGCGAACCCACGAGACTCGCTGACCTGCGCTTTCGTAATGCGTAGAACTTTTTTTGGGCCGGGTGTGACGTTTTCGGCCGCCCTGACGCAGTACGTGGTGAGCCGACTGGTCATCGGCCGTCGCACGGAGCCCGGGTTCCCCCCGTACCCACGGCTCTGTGCAACCGGCGCGGGTGGGACACGTTCCCCCGGTCCCGCCCGCGCCCCACTCTCCCTCGCCCCGCCTTCGCGCAGGGGTCTGTCACCAGTAGACGACGACCTTGTCGCCCGTGCGGACCTGTGCGAACAGCGCCGCGACCTTCCCCTCGTCCCGCACGTTGACGCAGCCGTGCGAGGCGCCGTAGTAGCCGCGGGCCGCGAAGTCCGGGGAATAGTGCACCGCTTGGCCGCCGCTGAAGAACATCGCGTACGGCATGGACGTGTGGTAGATCGTCGACACATGGTGGCGCGACTTGAAGTAGACGCTGAACACTCCTTCGCGGGTGGGCGTGTACTGCGAGCCGAACCGCACGTCCATCTCCGAGACCGTCCTGCCGTCGATCATCCAACGCAGTGTGCGGCTCGTCTTGCTGACGCACAGCACGCGGCCCGTCATACAGCGCGGGTCGGGCTTCGCGGCCGGCTGCCCGCCATAGGGGTACAGCTCCCAGTCCGCCGGTTCGTGCGTCATCTTCCGCAGCCGCCGCCAGGTGACGGTGTCCAGTTCACCGGTGCGCGGCAGTCCCCGCTTGCCCTGGAACCCCTTCACGGCCTCGACCGTCCGGGCGTCGTACGTCCCCGTCGGCGGGGTGATCAGCCACGCGACCTGGTGCAGCCGCGCCTGCGCCTTGCGGACGTCGTCGCCCCGGTCGCCACTGGACCAGAGGACTTCGGCGGGGACGGCGGCGGGCTTGTCGCCCTTCCCCTCCCCGGCGGAGCCGGACTTGTCGTCCGGCCCCTTCGACGGCGCTGCGGGCTTGTCGTCCTCCCCCTTCGCGCCGGGAGCCGTGGCGAGCGAACCGTCGATCCGTACCGGCGGCTTCTTCCCCTGAGCGTCCACGGCGTGCGCCGTGCAGCCGCTCACCGCGGCGAACGCCGCGAGCGCGGCCAGCGATCTCTTCATGCCAGTCGTACGCATCCGGACCCCTGTTCCACCCGTCCTGTCCTGCACATCAGGCCCCCGTCCCGCCGTCGTGTCACCTGAGATGCTCCCCGCGGGTGACCGGTTGCGAACCAGGCGGCATGGTGGAAGAAAACCATGGAACCGGCCCGCGGACGGGTCGGTGGGCAAGGTCCCGGCGCGGGTCCCTCCGCCTCGTGCGTCTGGGCCCTACAGTCCGTGGCCGAGGTCGATTCCTGACACGGGCCGCTTCAAGGGAGGCACAGCTATGGCGCGCGAATCCGAGTCCGGACTGCCCATCGAACCGGTCTACGGCCCGGAGACCCTGGACGGCTGGGACCCGGCCGAGAAGCTGGGCGCGCCGGGCGCCTACCCCTTCACCCGCGGGGTGTACCCGTCGATGTACACGGGCCGCCCGTGGACGATGCGGCAGTACGCGGGGTTCGGCACGGCCACCGAGTCCAACGCCCGCTACAAGCAGCTGATCGCCAACGGCACGATGGGCCTGTCGGTCGCCTTCGACCTGCCCACCCAGATGGGCCACGACTCGGACGCTCCCCTCGCGCACGGCGAGGTCGGCAAGGTCGGTGTGGCGATCGACTCGGTCGACGACATGCGCGTCCTGTTCGGCGGGATCCCGCTGGACAAGGTCTCCACCTCGATGACGATCAACGCGCCCGCCGCGCTGCTGCTGCTGATGTACCAGCTGGTCGGCGAGGAACAGGGCGTCCCGGCGGATCAGTTGACCGGCACCATCCAGAACGACGTCCTCAAGGAGTACATCGCCCGCGGGACGTACATCTTCCCGCCCAAGCCGTCCCTGCGGCTCATCGCGGACATCTTCAAGTACTGCCGTACCGAGATCCCGAAGTGGAACACGATCTCGATCTCGGGCTACCACATGGCCGAGGCGGGAGCGACTCCCGCGCAGGAGATCGCGTTCACCCTCGCCGACGGCATCGAGTACGTCCGTACGGCCGTCGCCGCCGGTATGGACGTCGACGACTTCGCGCCCCGCCTCTCCTTCTTCTTCGTCGCGCGTACGACGATCCTGGAGGAGGTCGCCAAGTTCCGTGCGGCCAGGCGCATCTGGGCCCGGGTCATGAGGGACGAGTTCGGCGCGAAGGACCCCAAGTCGCTGATGCTGCGCTTCCACACGCAGACGGCGGGTGTCCAGCTCACCGCACAGCAGCCGGAGGTGAACCTGGTCCGGGTCGCGGTCCAGGGCCTCGGCGCGGTCCTCGGCGGCACCCAGTCGCTGCACACCAACTCCTTCGACGAGGCCATCGCGCTGCCCACCGACAAGTCCGCGCGACTGGCCCTGCGCACCCAGCAGGTGCTGGCCTACGAGACGGACGTGACGGCGACGGTCGACCCGTTCGCGGGCTCGTACGTCATCGAGAGGATGACCGACGACGTCGAGGCGGCCGCCGTCGACCTCATGACGAGGGTCGAGGACCTCGGCGGCGCCGTCGAAGCCATCGAGCACGGCTTCCAGAAGGGCGAGATCGAGCGGTCCGCCTATCGCGTCGCCCAGGAGACCGATTCCGGCGAGCGTGTGGTGGTCGGCGTCAACCGCTTCCAGCTCGACGCGGAGGAGCCCTACGAGCCGCTCCGCGTCGACCCGGCCATCGAGGCCCAGCAGGCCGAACGCCTCGCCCGCCTCCGCACCGAGCGTGACCAGGCGGCCGTCGACACCGCCCTCGCCGCCCTGAAGAAGGCCGCCGAGGGCACGGACAACGTCCTCCACCCCATGAAGGACGCCCTGCGCGCCCGCGCGACGGTCGGCGAGGTCTGCAACGCGCTGCGCGAGATCTGGGGCACGTACGTCCCGACAGATGCCTTCTGACCTGGGGGATTCCTTCGTACGGGTGAACGGAAGCTGAAGCCGCGCGCCCCCGGTTACGCTCATGGAGAGTGACCCCTGAAAAGGAGGATGCCGTGGCCGTACTGCAACACGAGCTGACGTTGAGCGAAGCCGCCGACCTGCTCTCCCGTGCACTGCCTGGGCACCGCGTGGAGATTCTGCAGGGGAGGCTCACTGTGACACCACCGCCGGACGGCTCGCACGCGCTGTCGCTGTCGTGGCTGGTCGTGGCGTTCGACAGGGCGGGTGCCCGCGACGCGGGGCTCAGGTACGTCCAGGGCGTCGGCCTCTGGCTGCCCACGCTGCCCGCCGACTTCGCGATCCCCGACTTCTCCATCGTCGACGAGGACTTCCGGGACGCCCTCGTCCAGAAGAACTGCTACGCCCCGAACGTCTTCCGCCTGGTCGTCGAGGTCACCTCGTCGAACTGGTCCGACGACCTCGGCCCCAAGGTCGAGTGCTACGCCGAGGCCGGGATCCCGGTGTACATCGTGGCCGACCGGAAGCACGACGAGGTCCTGCTCCACCGGGACCCGGTCGACGGCAAGTACGCGGCCCCCGAGCGCTACAAGCGAGGGCAGAGCTTCCCGGTTCCCGAGTCCGTCGGTGTTGTCCTCGACCTCTCCGTGGACACGCTCCTCGACGGTGACTGACCGGCGGGACGCCTCTACGAGTTGTCGGAGGCCCGTGCGACACTCGCTCTCATGCTTGGTGTCATCGATCTCCCCACCTATCTCGCGGGTCTCGTCCTGATCGTCCTGTTGCCGGGGCCGAACTCGCTGTACGTGCTGTCCGTCGCAGCCCGCAAGGGCGTCCGTACGGGATATACCGCCGCCGCGGGTGTGTGGTGCGGGGACACCGTGCTGATGACACTGTCGGCGGCCGGTGTGGCGTCACTCCTGCAGGCGAACGCCGTGCTGTTCGGGATCGTGAAGTACGCCGGCGCGGGATATCTGACGTGGCTGGCGGTCGGGATGCTGCGGGCCGCGTGGGCGATGTGGCGGGCCCGGCGGGAGCCGGTCGCGGAGAGCACGGAGGCCGAGGTGGTGGCCGGGGAGCGGCCGTTCCGGCGGGCGCTGGTGATCAGCCTGTTCAATCCGAAGGCGATCCTGTTCTTCGTCGCCTTCTTCGTGCAGTTCGTCGACCCCGGGTACGCCTATCCGGCCCTTTCCTTCGTCGTGCTCGGCGCCTTCGCCCAGCTCGCGAGCTTCCTCTACCTGACCGCGCTGATCTTCAGCGGTACGCGCCTCGCGGCGGCCTTCCGCCGACGCAAGCGCCTCTCCGCGGGCGCCACGACCGCCGCGGGCGCCCTCTTCCTCGGCTTCGCGGTCAAGCTCACGCTCGCCAGCGCCTAGGGTCTGTCAGCCGGCGCTCAGTCCCACCCGGGCCGCGTACTCCGGCAGGCCCCGCGCGTCCGCGCCCGCCCATCCCACGTACCCGTCGGGGCGGACGAGGAAGACCCCGGTCCCGTACCGCCCGTACGACTCGATCCGCACGGTACGGACTCCGGGGAGCACCGGCGCCTCCGCGTCCGTGCCGACCGTCAGCAGGGTCCAGTGCGGTCCCCGGAACACGTCGAAGAGGCGGACGCCCTCCACGGTTCCGTCGGGCGCGCGGTCGCCCGCGCCAAGGGCCTCGTCCGACAGATCCGTACGGATCTCCACCGCGAGGGAGGAGCCGCGGTAGCCGAGCCCGAGCTGGCGGGTCGCCTCGCCGCGGCGGGCCTCACCGCGGTGGACCCGGGTGGACAGACCGAGCATGTCGGCAGCGACGGGGAGCCGTTCCTCCTCGTAGGTGTCGAGGAGGTTCTCGGTAGCCGCCTCGCGCAGGACCGCGCCGAGCTTCCAGCCCAGGTTGTAGGCGTCCTGGACGCTGGTGTTGAGCCCCTGCCCGCCGGCCGGTGAGTGGATGTGCGCCGCGTCTCCGGCGAGGAGGACCCGCCCGGCGCGGAAACGCTCCGCCAGCGCCGTGCGCGGCCGGAAGTCCGAGGCCCAGCGCACCTCGGTCACGGCCTCCGGCGAGAGGTGGGACCGCGAGGCGACGGTCTTGCGGATGCCGTCGAGGGACAGGTCGACGTCCGTGCCCTCCGGGAACTGCGCCACGACCTGGAAGTCCTCCGTACCGGCGAGCGGGCAGATCGCCAGGAAGCTGCCCGTGCCCTCGCGCGCCGGGAAGACATGCCAGTTGTCGCGGTCCAGCCCGGTGATCCGTACGTCCGCCACGAGCATCGGGTTCGGGTCGACGGTCTCCCCGGCCATGGCGATGCCGAGCGCGCGGCGCACCGCGGAGCGGCCACCGTCGGCGGCGACGACGTACCGCGCGCGGACCGGCGCGCCGGAGGCGAACCCCACGGTCACGCCGTCCTCGTCCTGGGCGACCGTGACGACCTCACGGCCGAAGGCGACCCGGCCCCCGAGCTCCTGAAGCCGCGCGAAGAGGATTTCCTGCGTGCGCCACTGCGGCACCATCCACGGGGCGTTGTACGGCGAGTCGTCGGTCGGCTCGGCCGGGTCGAACATCTGGTGCTCGCCCACTCGCTCGCCGTCCTGCCAGATCATCCCGACCGGGTAGTCGCCGCCTGCGGCGCGGATCGCGTCGAGGACGCCGAGGTCGTCGAAGACCTCCATCGTGCGGGGCTGGATCCCCTTGCCGCGGGAGCCGGGGAACAGCCCGTCGGCCCGCTCGACGACGAGCGCGTCCACTCCACGCCGGGCGAGGTCGGCGCCGAGGGCGAGACCGGTCGGGCCGGCGCCGACGACGAGTACGTCCACGTCGACGTCCACTTCCACTTCCACGTCTGCTTCCACACCCACGGCCATCTCCTTAACGCTGTTAAATTTCATGTTCCGAGCCTGCCCTTAACGGCGTTAAACTGTCAAGCGTGGTTACTCAGAAGCCTCAGCGATCCCCGAAGCTGGACAAGAAGCAGGTCGTGGAGACCGCTCTGCGGCTGCTCAACGAGACGGGCCTCGACGGCCTCACCCTGCGGGCCATCGCCAGGGAGTTGGAGGTCCAGGCGCCCGCGCTCTACTGGCATTTCAAGAACAAGCAGGAACTGCTCGACGAGATGGCCACGGAGATGTACCGCCGGATGGTCGAGGGCACCGGGGCGGAACCGGACGCCGGCTGGCGGGAGCGGCTGCTCGTCGCCAACCGCGGGCTGCGCGCCGCTCTGCTGAGCTACCGCGACGGCGCGAAGGTCTTCAGCGGTTCACGGTTCACCGGCACGCTGCACGCCGTCGAGTTGGAGCGGACGCTGGGGCTCTTCACCGGGGCGGGATTCACTCTCGCCCAGGCGGTCCGTGCGGCGTCCACCGCGTACCTGTACACGATCGGCTTCGTCACGGAGGAGCAGGGCGTCCAGCCTCTGCCGGGCGAGCGCCGCGAGGGCTACGACACGACGGAACGCGCCCGCCGTATGGCCGACTTCCCCCTGTCGGCCGCGGCGGGCGCGGAGATCTTCGAGGACTACGAACGGCACTTCGAGGAAGGTCTGAGCCTGGTCGTCGCGGGCATCGAGGCGCGCTACGGGGTCGGCTGAGCGGGCGGCCCGCTCGGCGGAGGGGCGTTTTCCGGCCGGGTGTACGGGTGCCTTCGGGGGCGTCCTGCGGAGCGGTCACCGGAAGGCCGGCTACGGGCGCGGCTTCGACAGGGCCGTGCGGAGCTTCGGGGTGAGCCACTTCTCCACGTACTGGTTGAGCAGCCAGGCGAGCAGCAGCATCGTGGCGACCGTGGCCAGGAAGGTGCCGTACGACGGGAGGTGCAGGGTCCGGTGGTAGGCCTTGATGACGACCCAGCCCAGGTGTTCGTGGACCAGGTAGAACGGGTACGTCAGCGCGCCCGCGACCGTCAGCCAGCGCCAGTTCGCCCAGTGCAGCCAGCCCAGCGCGATCGCGGCGACGGCGACGTAGCCGAAGGTGACGACCAGGATGATGCCGAAGGACGAGCGGGTGGAGAAGAACTCCGGGTTCGGGGCGTGCCACAGCCGCTGGACCGCGTAGTGCTGGCCGATCAGCCAGCTCACGCCGACGATGCCCCAGGCGTGCGCGTCACGGCGGTTGCGGTGGACGAGGTAGAGGCCGACACCCCCGATGAAGTACGGGGCGTACTCCGGCATCAGGACCATGTTGAGCAGTGGCTCGTTCACGCCCTGCGCGATGGCCGCGGCCAGGGTCCAGCCGGCGCAGAACAGGATCACGCGCTGCCGGTTCGCCCCCGGAAGCACGATGCACAGCGCGAAGAGGGCGTAGAAGCGGACCTCCGCCCACAGGGTCCAGCACACGCCGAGCACCCGGTCGACGCCCAGCGGCTGCTGGAGCATGGTGAGGTTGAGGAGCGCGTCGCTCGGGGAGACCGCCTTGTACGCGACGAACGGCAGGGTGAACACCGCCGTCACGATGATGATCGCGGCCCAGTACGCGGGCAGCAGCCGGGAGGCGCGCGAGGCGAAGAAGGAGCGCAGCGGCCGGCCCCAGCCGCTCATGCAGATGACGAAGCCGCTGATGACGAAGAAGACCTGCACACCCAGGCATCCGTAGGCGAACAGATTGTGCAGGGTGGGGAACTGATGCCTCGGCGAGCTGCCCCAGGCCTTCACGACCTCGCCGTCCCGGCCGCCGTAGTGGTACCCGGCCACCATCAGGGCCGCGATGAGTCGCAGCCCGTCGAGGGCGCGCAGCCGGTTCTCCCGGCGCGCCGCGGGCTTGGGTGCGGGAGAGGTCTCGGCAGGTGGCAGGACGGTACGGACCACGGTGCCGGTTGCCGTCCCGCGGGCCTCCTCGGGCGTGTCGATCACAAGGTTCCCCTCAATGGGACTCAGCTGGCCCACAGCACGTTAGTCCGATAGTCGGGGATGCTTGCGCCTGGGCGAGGCCGGTTTGTCGTCTCGCCCACGGGAGTTCATCTATGTGATGCCCCTACGTTGAGAACTCTTCCGAATCGGCACAAATCGCCGGTGGTCTGGACAGGCTGGGACGGGGGTCCTGGCGCGTTCTTGAACGGGTGTCGGGGGCGTGTTGTGGACGTGGGGGAGCGCATGAGCGCACAACGGCGCACAACGGCGCACGTCGGGGGCCCGAGCGACCGGGAACCCGGGAACCCGGGAACCCGGGCTGCCCGGGGAACCGGAGTAACCCGAGAGACCGGACCGCGACCACACCCGCCAGGCCGACGGGGTGTAACTGTCGGCAGTCAAGCAGTCCGCGTAGCGCCTGGGGCGGCGCGCTGTTCCAGCCGCGCACCCACAGCAGGGCACCTATGGCCGCGCAGGCCGCGGCGATTCGGGCAGCCCAAGGGAGCGGGGCCGGGTCGTATGCGACCCGGCCCCGCTCCCTGGTCCTTCGCTGCCGGAGCGTTCCGTCCTCGCGGACGCCCCTGTCCCGGGCGCCGCCTCAGCGGCCCACCGCCCGCTTCAGGGAGCGCGCCCTCCGGGCGACCCGCCGTACCGTCGCGTTGCGCGGGATGAACGCGAGCTGGGCCGGTACCGCTCCGGGCAGCGCCAGCGAGGTGAGGCGCTTGCGCTTGAAGTAGCGCCAGGTGTGCTGCGTCAGCTGGTGCGTCAGATAGCTTTCGGCCGCCGGGCGCAGGTCGGGACAGATCTTCGGCTGCATCGCGAAGCCCACGGCTCTCAGGAGCTTCGTCAGGTCCGCCACGTCCATGCCGGGGCGCTGTTCGGTGACCGCCGCACGGTCCGGCAGGTCGGGCAGCAGCGCGTCGACGATGGTCACCGGGACGCGGTTGCTGTTCTCGTACGGGGTGAGACGGTCGAGCAGCGACCCGGTCCCGACCCGGGCGACCGGCAGGCCGTACAGCGCGGACGCCGTGAGCAGCGCCGTGGAGAAGCAGCCGACGACCAGTGCGGGACGCATCCGCTGGTAGAGCACCTCGGCGAGGACCGGGGTGTCGAGGACGGTGAGGTCCGCACCCAGCTTCTCGGCCTCCTTCTCCAGCAACCGCGACCAGCGCGCCGGGGCCGAGGGGTGGGGCTTGAACACCACGCGGGTGTGGCCGAGCGCGAGGGCGCCCTTCAGCATCCGTACGTGGAGCTCCTCCTCCTCTTCGGCGGTGAGGATCTCCAGGGCGGAGAGGTACTGGCCGAGCAGCAGCGCCGGCTCATCGATCGACGGCAACTCACCACCGGTGTCGACGAGTTCCGCGAGCACCTTCACGAACGCGTCCGTGGGTACGATCTCCGGCTCGACGTCGAACTCGGTGAGCAGCAGCGGCCGGAGGCCGGGGACCAGGTCCAGGTGGAGCAGCCGGGTCACCCGGGTGCCGACCAGTGGGTCGATCTTGTTGCGGGTGGGGCCGTAGCTCATCAGGCCGTCGGCGTAGACCGTGACGGGCGCGCCCATGAAGATCTGGGAGACGCCGAGCGCCGGATTGACCTGGATCGACTCCACGGCCAGTTCGATGTCGTCGTCGCCGAGGTTCCAGGCGAGCCGCAGATGCCGCTCCCACAGGGGTACGTCGTCCGGCCGCGGGGTCCAGCCGCCCGGGTGGAACGGGGAGATGGTCTCGTTCCACGAGATGACGTCGTCGAAGCGGCCGCGCAGCTGCTCGAAGCCGGGCATCTCGTCCACGCCGGGCGTCGTCTCGGGCGTCGCAGTGTTGTTCGAGACCAGCAGGATGCGCCGGTCGGCCGGTCCGAAGCTGTCGGTGTCGAGGGCCGCGGCGAGCGTGGCCGTGCCGTACAGCGTGGACGCCATGAAGATCTGGGTGGTCACGCCGCCACCCCCGCGGCGGGCGCGGGCCGTCGGCGCAGCCGGCGCAGCCGGGTGGCGCGCTGGACGTCCATCGAGTCGAGGGCGTCGTCGAGCACGTCCTGCGGCATGCGGCGCAGCGCTACCGCA
Organism: Streptomyces sp. NPDC005784; assembly: GCF_042871525.1. Lineage (NCBI taxonomy): Bacteria > Bacillati > Actinomycetota > Actinomycetes > Kitasatosporales > Streptomycetaceae > Streptomyces > Streptomyces sp. NPDC005784. Next base: position 290,510 of record NZ_JBIAIQ010000004.1, on the reverse strand, counting down.
CTCATGGATTTCAGTTTCCGTGCCACCGCCGGCTCGAACCTTTCGATGGATCCCAGGTGATGGGAAATAATCGCGCAATATGTGCGCACGGCTTTGGGCAGGAGTTTTTCCGCGTCCCGGTCCTCTGCGGTTTCCGCTACGACCTGGTCGAACGCGCGAATGAAATCGAGCTGACGGACGTCTCCGATCTGGGTGAGGGAGGAGGCGACACCACGCCGGTAGAACACGCCCAGCAGCCCCACCGTGGCGAAGGATTCCGCCTCCCGGTGCAACTTCCAGATCCACGGCCGGTCCTCGGCCGTGCGCAGCCCGTCGGTGAAGTGGAGCAGCCCGCGGTCGACCAGCCGGCGGTGGTAGATGCCCGCCCAGGCGTAGGCGTAGTCGACGGAGGTGGACCGGTCGGCGGGCAGAATGGCGTCGCGGGGATCGAGGACGACTCCGCGGCGACCGTGCGGTACACGGTGGACGGTGCGGGCCCGCGCGGTGCACTGGACATGGTCCGTACGGACGAAGTCGCAGCCCAGGTCCTCGATGGAGGAGACGAGTTGTTCGTAGTATCCGGGGGCGAGCCAGTCGTCCCCGTCGAGGAACGTGAGGTACTCGCCACGCGCTTTGTCGATCCCGGTGTTGCGTGCGGTGGCCAGTCCTCCGTTCTTCTCGTGTCTGACATACACCGCACCCGGGAGCTCGCGCTCCGCGCGCGCGAGGATGTCCGGTGTCTCGTCGCGCGAGCAGTCGTCGACGAGAATGAATTCGAAGTCCTGCCGTGCGTTCGCACGCAGGCTCTTCAGGGTGTCGGGCGCATATTGCTGCACGTTGTAGAACGGCACGATGACGGAGAGCTTGACCACCCCTGTGACGTTAGGGGGCGGCCCGGCATTCGTCTTGACCGTTGGTGAGATACGAGGTGAACGACGCGTGGCGGAACCGTGAACCACATCGTTTTCTCAGCCGATCCCTGGCTGATTCCCCATTCGTCGATGTGCTGTTAACCGTTTGTTGTATTCAGGTTGGGCCGCTCCTCGAAATGGGTTCCTAGCGTCTAGGACGTGCCAGCAAGTACCACGAAGTCCCTGCGAGTGGCCGTCCTCGCGGATTCCGACACCAGGTGGAAATGGGGCTCGCTCACCGCGAACCGCATTTCCCCGGCCGAATCGGACATCCGCCTCGACGGGTTCCTCCTGCGCGGCCGTGCCACCCCGACCGCCCGCCAGCTCGAAGAGGTCGGCGTCCGGGCGGACTCCCTCCGCGAGGTCACGGCCGTCGAGTTCCTGCGCGAGCTGGGCAAGGAGGACCGCGCCTACGACGTGGTCGTCCTCGCCCTGGTCGGCGGTGCCGTCCAGGCGATGCTGCACGGCCTGGCCCGCGCCTGGGACGGGCGGACCGAGCGGCCCCTGGTCGTCACCGGCTACGTCGGTGTCGTCTACGAGAAGCTCGCGGACGGGCTGCTGCTGCGGCACGGCGCGGACCTCGTCCTCGCCAACTCCCGTCAGGACGCGGAGCGTTTCCGGGCCGTGTACGAGGGGGTCGGCGCCGAGGCCGGGTCGGTGACCGAGGTCGCGCTGCCCTTCCTCGGTGGGGCGGCGTACAAGGAGAACGACCCGTACACGGTCGTCTTCGCCGCCCAGCCCTCCGTACCGGAGAGCCGCAAGGACCGTACGTACCTGCTGGACCGGCTGATCCGCCACGCGCGGCTGCACCCGGACCGCGAGGTGCTGCTCAAGCTGCGCTCCAGGCCGGGCGAACACACCACGCACATCGAGGAGTTGCCGTACCAGAAGCTGGTGCAGAAGGCGGACCCGCCGGCCAACTTCCGCCTGGTGTACGGGCACATGGGCGAGGTACTCGACCGCACCGACCTGTTGGTCACCATCAGCTCCACCGCCGCCCTGGAGTCCCTGCACCGCCGTATCCCCACAGTCGTCCTCAGCGACCTCGGGGTGCGCGAGGCGCTCGGCAACCACCACTTCGTGGGCTCCGGCTGCCTCGCCTCCTGGGACCGGCTCGACGCCGGTCACCGGCCGGTGCCGGACGCCGCGTGGGTGGCCCGGCAGGGCGTCGCCGCCGAGGGAGGCTCGTACGAGACGGCCTTCGACGCGGCGCGGCAGCGCATCACCGAGCTGCTGGCGGCGGACAAGCTGCCGCCCCTCGCTCCCTACTACACCCCCGTCACCGCGCCCGGCTATCTGCCCGGCATCCTCGCCCGCCACCACCTCGGCCCGGACGGCAGCCCGCTGCCCGGTGCCCCCGCGGCAGACCGGGAACCCAGCCCCGTACGGCAGATCGTGCGCCGGGCCGCCCGCGGCGCCTACCGCCACGGCGTCCAGCGCGTGGCACCGGTGATCCGGCGGATGGGCGACCTGTGAGCGCCCCGACAGCGGGCAGCCCGCGGTCCTCCGCCCCCTCACGCCTTCCTCGCCTCCCTCGTCAAGGAGAACAGCGCATGACCAACTCGGAAGCGGGCCAGGCCGCGCCGGTGCGCCGCGTACTCGCGGTGATCCCCGCGCGCGGCGGCTCCAAGGGCGTGCCCGCGAAGAACCTCCTCCCCGTCGGCGGTGTGCCGCTGGTGGCCCGCGCGGTGCGCGAGTGCCGCGCCGCCCGCCTCGTGACGGACGTGGTCGTCTCCACCGACGACCAGGCCATCGCGGCGGCCGCCCGCCAGGCAGGCGCCGAGGTCGTGCTGCGCCCCGCCGCCATCGCCGGGGACACCGCCACCTCCGAGGCCGCCGTCCTGCACGCCATGGACACCCATGAGGCGCTGCACGGCTCCCCGGTCGACGTGGTCCTGCTCGTGCAGTGCACCAGCCCGTTCATCATCCGCGAGGACGTGGACGGCGTCGTGAACGCGATCGTCGCGAACGGCGCGGACACGGCGCTGACCGTGGCTCCCTTCCACGGCTTCGTCTGGCGCGACGGGGACGACGAGGCCACCGCCGCGGTGGCCGCCGGGACCGAGCGCGCCGCCGTCGACGGCGGCAGCGACATCCTGGTCACGGACACCGCCACGAGCGGCGGCTACGGCGTCAACCACGACAAGTCCTTCCGCCCGCGCCGCCAGGACCGCCCCCAGGACCTCCTGGAGACCGGTGCCGTCTACGCCATGGAGGCCGCGGGCTTCCGTGAGGCGAGGCACCGCTTCTTCGGCCGCACCGAACTCGTGCGCACCGACCCGGCCCGGGTGCTGGAGATCGACGATCCTCACGACCTCGCCCGCGCCCGGGCCCTCGCGCCGCTCTTCGACGCGAACCGGCCCGGCACCCTCCCGACCGCAGCCGACATCGACGCGGTCGTCCTCGACTTCGACGGCACCCAGACCGACGACAGGGTGCTGATCGACTCCGACGGACGGGAATTCGTCTCCGTGCACCGCGGGGACGGACTCGGTATCGCCGCTCTGCGCAAGAGCGGGCTGACGATGCTGATCCTGTCCACGGAACAGAACCCGGTCGTCGCCGCCCGGGCCCGGAAGCTCAAGATTCCGGTCCTGCACGGCATCGACCGGAAAGACCTCGCACTGAAGCAGTGGTGCGAGGAGCAGGGCATCGCGCCTGAGCGCGTGCTCTACGTCGGCAACGACGTCAACGACCTCCCGTGCTTCGCCCTCGTGGGCTGGCCTGTGGCGGTCGCGAGCGCCCACGACGTCGTGCGCGGCGCCGCACGCGCGGTCACCACCGTTCCCGGTGGCGACGGCGCGATCCGAGAGATCGCCAGCTGGATCCTCGGCCCTTCTCTCGACTCCCTCGACAAGTAAGGAACGTTTCACCATGAGCAACTCCCGTCTGCGCAACTTCGGTTCGAAGACCGCCGGCCCGGGTCACCCCGTCTACGTCGTCGGCGAGATCGGCATCAACCACAACGGTGAGCTGGAGAACGCCTTCAAGCTCATCGCAGCCGCCGCCGAGGCCGGTTGCGACGCCGTCAAGTTCCAGAAGCGCACCCCGGAGATCTGCACCCCGCGCGACCAGTGGGACATCGAGCGCGACACCCCCTGGGGCCGCATGACCTACATCGACTACCGCCACCGCGTGGAGTTCGGCGAGGACGAGTACCGCCAGATCGACGAGTACGCCAAGAGCAAGAACATCGACTGGTTCGCCTCCCCGTGGGACACCGAGGCCGTCGCCTTCCTGGAGAAGTTCGACGTCCCGGCCCACAAGGTCGCCTCCGCGTCGCTGACCGACGACGAGCTGCTCCGCTCGCTGCGCGCCACGGGCCGCACGGTCATCCTCTCCACCGGCATGTCGACGCCGAAGCAGATCCGCCACGCGGTCGAGGTCCTCGGCAGCGACAACATCCTCATGTGCCACGCCACGTCGACCTACCCGGCGCAGGCCGAGGAGCTCAACCTCCGCGTCATCAACACCCTCCAGGCCGAGTACCCGAACGTTCCGATCGGCTACTCCGGCCACGAGACGGGCCTGCAGACCACGCTCGCCGCGGTCGCCCTCGGCGCCACCTTCGTCGAGCGTCACATCACCCTGGACCGCGCGATGTGGGGCTCCGACCAGGCCGCCTCCGTCGAGCCGCAGGGCCTGACCCGCCTCGTCCGCGACATCCGCACCATCGAGGCCTCCCTCGGTGACGGTGTCAAGAAGGTCTACGAGTCCGAGCTCGGCCCGATGAAGAAGCTGCGCCGCGTCACGGGCGTCGTCGCCGAGGCCGAGATCGCCGCGGCCGCGGGCGAGCCCGTCTCGGTCTGAACGCCCTGAATTCCTTACGACGGGACGGTCGTACGTCGATGAGCCCCCGCGCCGGTTCCGCCGGCTCCCACACTCTCGCCTTCGTCGAGAGTCCGGTACAGCTCCTGAACGTGCTGGAATGGGCGCACGCACATGCCCACAATGATGCGGCGCCCGGCGCGGGGCTCACCCTCGTCGTCCTGTCTCCCAACGACCCGATGACCCGCGGCCAGCTCCGCCGGATGGCGGAACTGGCCCGCGACGAGGGCCACGCGGTCCGCTGGGAGGAGGCGCGCGGCGGCACCACCGCCCCCTTCCACACCATCGGGGGACTGACCCCGCTGCTCCGCCGGGCCCGGCGGATCGTCATGGGGGACCCGTTCTCCCGCTATGTGCAGCTGTTGCTGACCATCACCCGGGCGCAGGACCTGGTCGTGGTCGACGACGGCACGGCGACGATGGAGTTCGTCGCCCAGCTCGCCCGCGGTGAACGCCTGGTGCGCTGGCACCGGCGCGGTGGCCGCCCCGGCCCGCGGGACGTGCTCTTCGCTCCCGTGTCCGCCGCGGCCCGCCGCCGACTGACGCCCAGTGACAGCCGTACGGTCGAGGTCTTCTCCTCGATGCCGATCGAATCGGCACCGGACGGCGTCCGGATCACCGCCAACGACTTCTCCTGGACCCGGGCCCGGTTCGGCCCGCCGCGCATCACCAAGACCGCGGACATGGTCGGCACCTCGCTCGTCGAGACGGGTGTGGTCGACCCGGACCGCTATCTGGAGGCGGTCCGCGCGCTCGCCAAGGCGCACGGCGCGACCCGCTACTTCGCGCACCGCCGCGAGAGCGCCGACAAGCTGCACCGGCTGGCCGCCGAGACGGGTCTGGAAATCGTCCGTCCCGACCTGCCGCTCGAACTGATCGCCCGGCGCGGCCCCATCGGCCGGACGATTCTGAGCTTCCCGTCGACGGTCGTGCACACGCTGCCGCTCGCCCTCGTCGGCACCGATGTGCGCGTCGCGGTCTGCGACATCGACCCGAGCTGGCTGACCCAGAACGCCTCGCCCCGCGCCCAGGGCTTCCTCTCGGGCGTCACGGGTACGGCCCGGGACATCCACCGTCTCTCGGCGGTCTCCACCGTCTGAAACAAGCCACACCTTCTCGACGTTCAGAGCCCGGCGCATCGCGCCGGGCTCTACTCGTTCACCCGCCGGATGATCTACGCGCATCATCCAGGCTCTCCACGCGCATCCTCCACGATGACCGCACCGAACAGCCGTGCGCTGTTCACCAGTTCTCCATGATGTGCGCGTTGGACCGACACGATCCGGCCATTGAATCGCAGCGCGTGGTAACGACCGTGGACCGCGCGGGGATTCCGTTTCCGGAATGGGGGGACAAGCACGTGGCGTCCGCGCAAGAGGAGTCCGACAGACCGGAGTCCGGAAGATCCGAGTCCGGAGCATCGGCATCCGGCGTACCAGAGACCGGGATCTCGGAGTCCGACAGACCGGAGTCCGACAGACCGGAGTCGGGCAGGGCGGGGACCGAGGGGGCAGGGAACGGCAAGGCCGTCTCCGGCCGGCCGGAGGTCCAGGAACTCACTCCCCGGCGGCTCGACGCGGCCCGCGGCCTGGGCGACCGCATCTTCCGGTACCAGCTCACGGGTACCGGCATCGCCGTCCTCGCCGTCATGGCGGGGGTCGGCCTCTTCCTGCTCCTGAGAGCCGGTCAGGCGCTGCGCGCCCGGGGCTTCGCGTTCCTCACCACCGCCGAATGGCAGCCGGACGTCCACAACTTCGGCATCGCCGCCGTCATGACCGGCACCATCCTGATCGCCTTGGTCGCGGTGACGGTCTCCGTGCCGCTCGCCGTCGGAACCGCCCTGTTCATCACCGACGTGGCTCCGCCCAAACTGCGCCGCACCCTCGTGTCGATGGTCGACCTGATGGCGGCCGTCCCCTCGGTGGTGTACGGGCTGTGGGGGCTGTTCTTCTTCCAGCAGCACGTGATCGGCCTGTCGCGCTGGCTGTCCACCTGGTTCGGCTGGATCCCCCTGTTCAAGGTCGACGGCGCCCAGCCGGGCGAGCCGCTGGCCACCGAGAGCGTGTACACGGCCTCCACCTTCATCGCCGGGCTCGTCGTCGCCCTGATGGTCGCGCCGATCCAGTGCTCGGTGATGCGCGAGGTCTTCTCACAGGCCCCGGCCGGCGAACGCGAGGGCGCCTACGCGCTCGGTGCGACCCGCTGGGGGATGATCCGCAGCGTCGTCCTGCCGTACGGCAAGGGCGGCATGATCGGCGGCACCATGCTCGGACTCGGCCGGGCGCTCGGCGAGACCATCGCGGTCTACCTGATCATCTCGCCGGTCTTCACCATCCAGCCGCACATCCTGCAGACCGGCTCGAACTCGGTCTCCTCACTGATCGCCCTGCACTACGGAGACGCCTCCGAGTTCGGTATGTCGGCGCTGATGGCGGCGGGCCTGGCGCTGTTCCTGCTCACCCTGGCGGTCAACTTCACCGCCTCCTCCGTGGTGGCCCGCAGCCGCTCCGGCGCGCAGAGCGAGGCATGAGATGACCGTCATCGAAGAAACGTCCCTCTCCGACGTCCGCGACGCCGCGCCTGTGCCCGTGCCCGTGCCCGCGGATGTCGCGGTGGAGCACGCGCCGCAGCCCCTCCGGCCGCGCCGCATCAGCGGTGTCAGCCGCACCGGGGTGCTGTCCCTGTGCGGCGCCGCCGCCTCCGGACTCTGCGTCACCGTCCTGCTGTTCGGCCAACTCGCCCCGTTCTCAGGCATGTTGGGTTTCACGGTCACCGCCTATCTCGTCTTCCTGGCGATCTACGCGGTGCTGACCGGGCTCGACGAGGACGGCCAGGCCGTACGCGACCGGGTGATGACGGTCGTCCTCTGGACGGCGGCCACGCTGCTGTTCTCCGGCCTCTTCATGGTCGTCGGCTTCACCGGCTGGCGCGGCCGGGAGGCGCTGCCGCACGGCAACTTCTTCACCCAGGACATGCAGGCCTCGGGCCCGCTCGACCCGCTCACCCACGGCGGCATCGCCCACGCGATGCTCGGCACACTCACCATGATCGCCATCGCGCTCGCGATCACCGTGCCGCTGGGCCTCGCCTGCGCCGTCTACCTGAACCAGATCCCGGGCCGGTTCTCCCGTTTCGTCCGGACCATCGTCGAGGCGATGACCGCACTGCCGTCGATCGTCGCCGGTCTGATGGTGTACGCCACCTGGATCCTCGGCCTCGGCATGCAGAAGTCGGGCCTCGCGGCCGGCTTCGCGATCAGCGTGATGATGCTGCCGATCGTGATCCGGGCCTCCGACGTGGTGCTGCGCCTGGTGCCGGGCAACCTCACCGAGGCGGCCGAAGCGCTCGGCGCGCCACGCTGGCGGACGGTCTGGCACGTCGTGCTGCCCACCGCCCGCTCCGGCCTCGCCACCGCCGTCATCCTCGGCACCGCCCGCGGAATCGGCGAGACCTCGCCCGTCCTGCTCACCGCCGGCTTCACGGCCGCGCTCAACGCGGACCCGACGAGCGGGCCGATGGTCTCGCTGCCGCTCGCGGTCTTCAACTTCGTCAAGTCGCCCGAGCCCACGATGATCGCCCGCGGCTTCGGCGCCGCCGCCGTCCTGATGGCCCTCGTCCTGGTGCTGTTCGTGATCGCCCGGGTGATCGGCGGGCGCGGCCCCGGCCACCAGACCAAGCGCCAGGCCCGCCGGACCGCCCGCGCCTCACGGCAGGACATACGGCGCTTCGAGGACCTGCACGCGCCCGGCCTGTCCCTGTTCGAGAGCCCCGAGGGATCACACCCCAAGGGAACCGCCCTGTCCGCCCCCGCCACCGGAGAGACCGACTGATGCGCAGCCACCTCCACACCGCCCTCGGGCGCCTTCGGGCACTCGGGACGCTCGGCGCGCTGCTCGGCGTGATCGCCGCGCTGCTGGCCGGTCCGCTGGCGGCCCCCGCCGCCGCCGAGAGCTACACGCCGATATCCGGCGCAGGCTCCACCTGGGCAGAGAACGCCGTCGACGAATGGCGGCGCGCCGTCAACCAGTACGGCATGCGGATCAGCTACGCCGGCACCGGTTCCTCCGACGGCCGCCGTCAGTTCCTCAGCGGCACCGTCGACTTCGCCGTCTCCGACATCCCGTTCCAGACCCACCCGACCGACGGCTCGGCCGCCGAACGGCCCGCGTCCGGGTCGTACGCCTACATGCCGATCGTGGCCGGCGGCACCGTCTTCATGTACCACCTGACCGTCAACGGCAAGCGGGTCACCAACCTGCGCCTGTCCGGCGACGTGGTCACCAAGATCTTCACCGGAGCCATCAAGACCTGGGACGACCCGGTCATCAAGGCCGACAACCCGGGGCTCCAGCTCCCGCACCGCACCATCGTCCCCGTCGTACGCTCCGACGGCTCCGGCTCCACCGCCCAGTTCACGATGTGGATGGCCAACCAGCACAAGTCGCTGTGGCAGTCCTACTGCCGCAAGGTCGGCCGCTCCGGAGCCTGCGGGCAGACCTCGTACTACCCGACCGTCTCCGGCATGATCGCCCAGTCCGGCGACCTCGGAGTCGCGGGCTACGTCGCCCAGAACTACGGCGAGGGCGCGATCGGGTACGTCAACTACTCGTACGCCCTGAACGCGCACTATCCGGTCGCCAAGGTCCTCAACCACGCGGGCTACTACACCGAGCCGACCCCGCAGAACGTCGCGGTCTCGCTGCTCAAGGCGAAGATCAACACCGACAAGGGCTCCGCGGACTACCTCACCCAGAAGCTCGACGGCGTCTACAACGACTCCGACCGGCGCAACTACCCGCTGTCCAGCTACTCGTACATGATCCTGCCCCTGAAGGTGCAGGGCACCTTCACCAAGGCCAAGGGCAAGACGCTCGGCGCGTTCTCGTACTACTTCATGTGCCAGGGCCAGCAACAGGCACCCTCGCTCGGCTACTCGCCCCTGCCGATCAACCTGGTGAAGGCGGGCTTCGCCCAGATCCGCCGCATCCCGGGCGTGCAGGCCCAGAGCATCAACCTCAGGGGCTGCAACAACCCGACCTTCTCCAGCGACGGGCACAACAAGCTCGCCGACACCGCCCCGTACCCGGCCGCCTGCGACAAGAAGGGCGCCCCGGCCTGCACCACCGGCAGCGGCGGCGCCAAGGCGGGCGGCAGCTCGGGCGGTTCGGGCTCCACGGGCGGCACGAGCGGCGGATCGACCTCGGGCGGTTCCACCGGCGGAGGCGCCAACGGCGGTACCACCGGCGGGAGTTCGGGCGCTGGCGGCTCGACCGCGGGAGGCGGTACCGGCGGCGGCTCCGCACCGGTCGTCGACCCCGACACCGGCCAGACGCTCTCGCCCGGCACCGGCGGCGGCTCGGGGACCGGTTCCTCGGGCGGCAGCGGCGGAGGCGGAGGAAGCGGCGGCACCGGCGCGGTGAACGACACCATCGCGCTCGCCCAGCCGGTCTCCGTGGCCGGCACCCAGGGCTGGACCAGCACCCAGACGCTGATGCTGATCGCGGCCTTCCTGGTCCTCGGTCTCGTCCTGCTGCCGTCCGTGGTGTCCCGGGCGATCGCCGGGCGCGGCGCCGGCAAGGACGCCGGAGAGGGGCAGAAGCGATGAACTCCCGCATCACAGGACCCCGCATCACAGGACCGCGCGGCGCGAGACCCGCGGCCACGAGCCCGCGAGCGCGCGGGAAAGCGGTGCTCCGCGTACGACGGCTGCTCCTGCGCGTCGTCGCCGGAGCCGCCGTGGGCGCCCTCGCCGGCCTCGGCGTGGCCCAGGCGGCGGCCCCCGCGTCCGCGACGGGCACCGCGGCCACCACCTCCTCGGCCGTCACGGTCTCCGGCCGCGGCGAGTTCAAGGACATGAAGTTCACCGTCGACCAGACCACCCACCTGACCAGCCAGGCGGTCACGGTCTCCTGGTCCGACGGCACCCCGTCCACGTTCGCCGGCACGTCGTTCAACACCGACTTCGTGCAGATCATGCAGTGCTGGGGCGACGACGACGGCACGGTGCCGTCCAACCCGGGCCCCGCGCGCACCCAGTGCCAGTACGGCGCCTCCCCGACCACCGACCGGGGCAGCTGGCCGGGCAACGACTACGACGACACCCGCAAGGTCTTCTACAGCGCCGACCCCACCAACTACGGTCAGGACAACCGGTACGGGGCCGCCAACCCCAACGCCCCGGGCGAGGTGCCCTTCAAGTCCGTCGACGGCACGCTGATCACCTCCGGCACCCAGAACAACGCCTTCTTCAACCGCAACACCACCAACGAGGTCGACTTCGCCCGCACCGGCGCCGACGGCTCCGGCAAGGAGTACTTCGAGGTCCAGACCGCCAACGAGGCCCCGCACCTGGGCTGCGGGCTGCCGGTCACCGCCAACGGCGGCACCAAGCCCCGTTCCTGCTGGCTCGTCATCGTCCCGCAGGGTCACCTCGACCTGGACGGCAAGCCCTACGCCGACCACAGCCAGGTCAACGCCGGCTCCCCGGTCTCCTCCACCAACTGGAAGAACCGCGTCGCGATCCCGCTCGGCTTCAACTCGGTCGGCACCAACTGCGCGCTCGGCGCGAAGGAGCGCGCCACCACCGGCAGCGAGCTCGCCGCCGACGCGATGACCAGCTGGCAGGCGGCCCTGTGCCCGACCGGCACGGTGTACGGCTACACCGAGCTGGGCGAGCCGGACACCCGCGCCCGCCTCACCAACGACGGCTCCTCAGGACTCGCCTTCACCACCCGCGCCCTCGGAGCCGACACAGGGACCACGGCACCCTCCGACCCGACCGTGTACTCGCCCGTCGCGCTCTCCGGAACCGTGATCGGCTTCACCGTCGAACGCAGACCGAAGGCGGGCGCACCGGACTCCGTCCGCAAGCTCGCGGGCACCAAGGTCGAGTCCGTCGACCTCACGCCGCGTCTGGTCGCCAAGCTGCTCACCGAGTCGTACCGCAACTCGCCCTGGGGAGCGGTACTCGGCGACAAGACGGCCACCGGCTACGGCTGGGCCAGGACCAACCCCGCGGGCCTGGCCAGTGACCCCGAATTCATCTCCCTCAACCCCGAGTTCGCGGACCTGTCGGTCTCCGAGACCCCGTCCACCGACACCGACCTGATCACCTCGCTCGGGCACAGCGACTCGGCCCGCGCGCTGTGGCAGTGGATCCTCTCCGACAAGGACGCCCGCGGCTTCCTGGCCGGTGCCGCCGACGACTGGGGCACCCGGGTCAACCCGTACTACAGCACCAGCGCGGACCTGAACCCGACCGGTATCGCCTTCGATCCCGCGAGCGCCGACGACTACCCCAAGAGCGACCCGTGGTGCGCGATCCCGCCGGGCACCGACGCCACGATCAAGCAGTGCATGACCGACTTCCACCCCTATGTGGAGGACATGCACTCCGGCGCCCTGCACACCCGGCGCGCCGACACCCTCTGGAAGTCCAGCTGGGACGCGCTCGCCAACCCGCCGGCCTTCAAGAGCCCGGGACCCCAGACGGTCGGCTCCCGCTTCGTGATCACGGTCACCGACGCGGCCTCCGCCGCGCGCTACGGCCTTCAGACCGCCCGGCTGCGCAACACGGCCGGTAAGTTCGTGGGCCCCGCCGCGGCGTCCCTGACCGCGGCGGCCACCGGTGCCACCGGCACCGGAGCCCCCGAGATCACCCCCGCCACGGCCGACGCCGAGGGCGCCTACCCGCTCGCCCAGCTGGTCTACGCGGCCGTCCGCCCGGCCAAGGTCGACGCGGCCGCCCGCAAGGACTACGCGGCCCTGCTGCGATACGCCGCGGGTGACGGACAGACCAGCGGCGCCGACCCGGGCCTGCTCCCGGCCGGCTACGCCCCGCTCTCCGCCGCCCTGCGCACCAAGGCGAACACGGCCGCCGACGCCCTCGTCCACTACACCGCACCCAGCTCGACGCCCTCCGACGGCTCGGGTACCGCCGGCGGATCGAGCGGCGGCTCCACGGGCGGCGGCTCCACCGGCGGCAGCGACTCCCTCGGCTCCGGCGGAGGATCGGGCGGCACCGTCTCCGGCGGTTCCACGGGCGGCGACAGCGGCAGCGGCGGCAACGGCGCCACGCCGAGTGCCGGCGCGAGCACGAGCGCGAAGCCGAGCGCCGCACCGTCCTTCGACGGCGGCAAGGCCCTGCAGACCACCGCGCTGGGCACCACGCCCGACGATCCGGCCAACTCCCTGCGGTACGCCGTCCCGATCGGCGCCGCGCTCGGCGCCTTCGCCGGCATCGGCGCGCCGTTCGCCGGCGGCGGCAGGCTCCGGCTCCCGCTGCGCATCCCGCTGCCCGGCGGCCGTGGAGTGACCGTCCCCGCGTTCACCCTGCCCGAGTGGCTGCGCAAGCGGCTGCCTTCCGGGCGGAGCTGAGCGCGCGGAGCGCGGGCCCGCCGGGCCCGCGCTCCCCACAGACGGCCGCCCGCCCCGAAAGGCAGTCGGGGCGGACGGCCCGTACCACCCTGCCAGATCCTCCCGACGTCACGTCGCACACCTTCTGGAGACTCTCAATGCGCACGATGCGCCTTTCGGCGGCCATGGTCGCCGCCGCCGTGGTGTCCGGCTCGCTGGCTCTGGCGAGCCCGGCGTCCGCCGACCCCACCCCCGCCGGCACCTTCCGCAACCTGGTCGGCGTGGGTTCGGACACCACCCAGGACGTGCTCAACGCCCTGGCCGGCGACACGGTCAACGGCAAGGGCTACGCCGACAGCGCCGTGAAGGCGGCCAGCGGTGCGGGTGTCGCCTCCTACGACGCGATCGAGCCCGGCACCGGCTCCACCACCTCGAACATCCAGACCCGCACGGGCGGCCCGTCCTTCCTGCGCCCCAACGGCTCCGGCAAGGGCCGCCTCGCCCTCAGCATGTCGCTGACAGGCGACAAGTTCCCCGACAGCTCGGGCGTTTCCATCAAGGGCCAGGTCGACTTCGCCCGCTCCTCCAGCGGCCCGAGCACCTCCGGCACCGCCTTCACCTACATTCCGTTCGCGCGTGACGCGGTCGGCGTCGCGGTCCACGGTTCGGCCCTGAACACGCTGACCGTCGACCAGCTCCACGACATCTACTCGGGCACGCTGACCGAGGTGAACGGCCAGACCGTGCACCCGAAGATCCCGCAGTCCGGCTCCGGCACCCGCAAGTTCTTCCTCGGCGCCATCGGCCTCACCGACGCCACGCTCTCCCCGAACGTCGGCACCGTCCAGGAGAACCAGGCCAACGGCGCCCTCGACGCGGACGGCACGCTCGTCCCGTTCTCGGTGGGCAGCTGGATCGCCCAGAACAACGGCATCTCACCGGACTTCAGCACCACCGCGGCCGCCGCCGGCGCCCACCTGGCCGCCGTGCAGCTGCCCGGCGACGAGGGCGCCACCACCCCGGTCACCACGGTGAACGGCAAGCTCGCTCCGGTCGGCGCCTACTACGAGAACGCCACCTTCGGCCGCGACGTCTACAACGTCGTCCCGACCCGGGCGATCGACCCGACCGGCGTCTTCTTCGACAAGGACCTCTACGACGTCTTCGTCACCAGCGGCACCCACGAGGCGGCCCTCGCCTCCGACGCCGCCGAGGGCGTCATCGCCAAGTTCGGCTTCGTGAACGAGTCCTACAACGGCTCGGTCAACCCTGCCAAGCACGCCAAGCTCGGCGGCCTGGAGGAGTCCGGTGTCGACGCGTCCACGCCGGCCGCGCCGACCCTGAGCGGCACCCGCGGCGACGGGAGCGTCAAGTTCAACTGGACCGCTCCGTCCGCCACCGGCCTCCCGGTCACCGACTACCGCGTGACCCTGACCGGTTCGGACGGCGCCGTCGTGGCCGTCAAGGACCTCCCGGCCACCACCACGTCGTACACCTTCAGCGGTCTGGCCCTGGGCCACTACACGGCCGAGGTCTCCGCCGCCAACCTCAACGGCAGCGGTGCCGTCGCCTCCTGGGCCGGCGACATCAAGTACACGTCCACCACCAAGGCGACCGCCGTGACGACCGCGTACGGCAAGACCCCGAAGGTCGCCGTCACGATCACCGGCACGCACGGTGTCGTCCCGACCGGCACGGTCACCGTCAAGGAGGGCACCACCACCCTCGGCACGGGCACCCTGGACAGCACCGGCAAGGTCTTCGTCAGCCTGTCCAGCCACCTGAAGGTCGCCAAGCACAGCCTCACGGTGTCCTACGCGGGCAGCGGCAAGCTCCTGACGTCCAGCGGGACCGCCTCGTTGACCGTCTCGAAGGCGAGCCCGAGCGTCAGCACCACGGCGCCGACCTCGATCAGCCACCTCTCGCAGGCCAAGGTCACCGTCAAGGTCTCCGCGACCGGCACCACGCCGACCGGCACGGTCCGCATCTACGAGGGCTCGCACGTCGTCGCCACCGGCACCCTGAGCGGCGGCAAGGTGACCATCAAGCTGCCGAAGCTGTCCCGCGGCACGCACACCCTGCACGCCTGGTACCTGGGCTCCACCACGGTGAGCTCGAAGACCGGCACCACGTTCAAGATCAAGTCCACCTGATCCGTGGCCTGTTGAACCACCCGCTCGCCGGGGGCGCCCAGTAGGGCGCTCCCCGGCGGGACCCCTCTTTGTTTTCCGCCCATCCCGTTCCATGAGTTGAGTGAAGGAGACGTGCCGCCGTGACGGTCGCCGTACAGACCACGCTCGCAACGCCCGTGCCGTGGCCGGGTGTTCGGAGCGTCACCGCCGTCCGGCATCTCGCCCGCGGCGGCCTGCTCACCCTCGCGGCCCTGCTGCTCGGCCTCACCGCGCAGCTGCTGTTCCTCAGCGGCTTCCAGGAACGAGCGGCACAGCACTCCGCGTACGACTCCCTGCGCGCCCAACTGGCCCTGGGAACCGCGCCGGTGGCCCAGACCGACCAGCAGGGTGCGCTGCTCGCCCCCGGCACGCCGGTCGCGCTCATCGACATCCCCGCCCTCCACGTCCACCAGGTGGTCCTCGAGGGCACCGACTCCGGCGTCATGACCGACGGCCCCGGCCACCGCCGGGACACCCCGATGCCGGGGCAGGCCGGCACCAGCGTGCTGATGGGCCGCGCCGCCGCGTACGGCGGTCCCTTCGAGCACCTCGGCGACCTCGCCACCGGCGACACGTTCAGCGTGACCACCGGCCAGGGCAAGGCGAAGTACCAGGTCTTCGGCATCCGACACGCCGGTGACCCGGCACCCGCACCGCTCGACGCGGGCAAGGGCCGCCTGGTCCTCCTCACGGCCACCGGACCGGACTTCATGCCCGGCGGAGTGCTGCGCGTCGACGCAGAGCTGGTCTCCGCGGCCGCGCAGACCCCGGCCGCGGTCATCCGCTCCGGCACGCTTCCCGAGTCCGAACAGCCGCTGGCCCGGCCCGGCGGAATGCCGTGGCCGCTGGTGATGTGGCTCCAGGCGCTGGTGGCCGTGGCGGTCGCCGCGGTGTGGGCCTGGCACCGCTGGGGCCGTCACCAGACCTGGATCGTGTTCGCGCCGGTCGTCGTCGTTCTCGGCCTCCAGGTCGCGACCCGCGCCACCGAACTGCTGCCCAACCTGATGTGACACCGCCGACCGGCCCCACCCCCGTGACCCGTCCGAGCCCGCCTCGACCCGTGATGTTGCAGAGCCCGACCCGACCTGATCCGACCCGACCCGATCCGACCTGTGCCGAGCCCGGCCCGACGCCGTGCGGAGCCCGCCTTGACCCCGTTACCCAGCCGAGCCCGACCCGATCCCGCCATGAGGTGCCCGACGTGACCGATGCGACCGCCGCGCGTGACAGCGCCGCGACAGAGACCGCCCCGACCGACAGCGTGCCGGCCGCCACCGCCGGGACCGGCCGTGCGCCCGCCGCCACCGCCGTCATCGACCCGGGGACCGCCATGGGCGACACCGTCGCGCTGCCGCCCGTCCCGGGGACCGCCGCGGCCGACACCGTCGCGCTGCCGCCCGCCCCGTCAGAGGTGCCCTTCCCGGCCCGGCCGACGGCCGCCCCCGCGGAGCTCGACGCGCGCGAGGTGTCGGCCTGGTTCGGCAGCCACCTGGTGCTGGAGCGCGTCTCCCTCACCATGCCCGCCGGACAGGTCACCGCCCTGATCGGCCCCTCCGGCTGCGGCAAGTCGACCTTCCTGCGCACCCTCAACCGGATGCACGAGCTGATCCCCTCCGCCGCGATGGCCGGCGAGGTGCTCTTCGACGGCGAGGACATCTACGCACCCGAGCGGCGGCTGACCGAGGCCCGGCGCCGGATCGGCATGGTCTTCCAGAAGCCGAACCCGTTCCCGGCGATGTCGATCTACGACAACGTGGTCGCAGGTCTGCGCCTGACCGGCACGCGCACGGGCCGCCGGGAGAAGGACGAGCTGGTCGAGGAGAGCCTGACCCGGGCCGGTCTGTGGAAGGAGGTACGGGACCGACTCCGCCAGCCCGGCGGCGCGCTCTCCGGCGGCCAGCAGCAGCGTCTGTGCATCGCCCGCGCCCTGGCCGTACGTCCCCGGGTGCTGCTGATGGACGAACCGTGCTCGGCGCTCGACCCCACGTCCACCCGCCGGGTCGAGGAGACCATCCACGAACTCGCCGGCCAGGTGACCGTCGTGATCGTCACCCACAACATGCAGCAGGCGGCCCGCGTCTCCCAGCAGTGCGCCTTCTTCCTCGCCGAGCAGGGCACCCCGGGCGGCATCGTCGAGCACGGTCCGACCGGCGACATCTTCGGCACCCCCAAGGACGAGCGCACAGCGGACTACGTCGCGGGCCGCTTCGGCTGACCCCCACCCACCACCGGCCCCGCGCCCACCCACGCCGAACCGCCAGCACCGCCCGCCCGCGTCGGGCACGCCAACGTCGGTCCTGTCGGCGCCGGCCCACCCGCGCCCGGCCCCCTGCGTCGGGCACGCCAGCGCCGGGCCTGTCGGTGCCAGCCCGTCGTGTCGGCCCACCCGCGTCCGGCTGCCTGCGTCGGGCTCGCCCGCGTCGGCTGCCCGTGTCCGGCTGTCTCCGTCGGGCCTGCCCCTGCTGGCCCGCCCGTACCCGGCCGCCGTGCCGGTCTGTCGGTGCCGGCCGCCCGTGCAGGCCCGCCCGCGTCCGGCTGCCTGCGTCGGGCTCGCCCGTGTCGGCCTGTCGGTGTCGGCCGCCTGTGTCGGCCCGCCCGTGCAGGCCCGCCCGTATCGGGCTGCCTGCGTCGGGCACGCCAGCGCCGGGCCTGTCGGTGCCAGCCTGTCGTGCAGGCCCGCCCGCGCCCGGCTGCCCGCGTCGGTCCTGCCCTTGCCGGCCCGCCCCGTGTCCGGTCGCCAGCGTCGGGCCCGCCCGTGTCGGCCTGTCGGTGCCGGCCGCCCGTGTCCGGCTGTCTCCGTCGGGCCTGCCCCTGCTGGCCCGCCCGTACCCGGCCGCCGTGCCGGTCTGTCGGTGCCGGCCGCCTGTGCCGGCCCGCTCGCGCCAGCCCACCCTTGCCCCCGGCCGCCCGCACCGGGCCCACCCGCGCCGGGAACTGCCCCATGCCCGGCCGCCCGTGACGGAACCGCCATTGCCGGGCCGCCTTGCCCGCTCGCCAGGCCAGGCCAGGCCAGGCCAGGCCAGGCCGAGACTGCCCGGGCCGGGTTCACGCCCGCCCGGCCCGTGCGGGGCCTGCCAATGCCCGGCCATCCCCGCGGGGCTCTCCGTGCCGGGCCCAAGTTCGCCCCGGCGCTCGCGCCGGGCCCGCCCGTGTCCGGTCACCAGGACACGGGACCGCCCGTACGAGGCCACCCGTGCCCGGCCACCGGCGCCGGGCCCACCCTCGCTGGGCCCGCCCGCGCCGGGCCCACCCGCGCCGCGCCCCGCGGACCCCGCTGTTCACGGAACGTGACGTGGCTGTCGCGCGGCAGTGACGGTTTCGGAATCCGGTTGCGGTGTTGTGAGACTGTGGAGGCCGGATAAGGGAATGCGCTCGGGTAAGCCGGGCGTCCCCTCGTGCACATCGGCGGGCGATCCCCGGCCGACCCGGATCACAGCCGGTCACCTGCGCCCGTTCAAGATCCAAACGCCCGAAGAGCCGGGCGAGTTTACCCATCCCCGTCGCCGATCATGCGCCGCGCGGTCAGATTTTCTTCCCCTAACGGGCTGAACTTTTGTTGATCGTGGGTTAGTTGGCCGCCCGATCGTCCTACCCTTCAAAGGGTGAACCAACTGATGTCCCGAGAGTCCGAGGCCGATCTCCCCGGGGAGCCGCTGCTCCCCGGCGCGCTGCCCGAGGCACTGCGCGCCGAACTCGTGGCGTTCCGTCGCGACTTGCACATGCACCCGGAGCTCGGCAACCAGGAGTTCCGCACCACCGCGGCGATCAAGGCGCGCTTGGAGCAGGCGGGCCTGAAGCCGCGTGTCCTCGCCATCGGAACCGGCCTCATCTGTGACATCGGGGACGCCGACGACGTACGCCCCATGCTGGCGCTGCGCGCCGACATCGACGCGCTGCCCATCCCGGACACGAAGAGTGACTGCGCGTACCGCTCGACCGTGCCCGACCGCGCCCACGCCTGCGGCCACGACGTCCACACGGCGGTCGTGCTCGGCGCCGGTCTCGTCCTCGCGGACCTGCACGCCCAGGGGCTGCTGCCCCGGCGTGTCCGGCTGATCTTCCAGCCCGCGGAGGAGGTGCTGCCCGGCGGCGCCCCGGACGCGATCGAGTCGGGCGTGCTCGAAGGGGTCGGACGGATCGTCGGCGTGCACTGCGACCCGAGGGTCGACGCGGGGCGCATCGGACTGCGGCACGGCGCCATCACCTCGGCGTGCGACCGGCTGGAAGTATCCCTGGACGGCGCGGGCGGCCACACCGCGCGCCCCCACCTCACCACCGACCTCGTCACCGCCGCCGCGCGGGTCGTGACCGACGTGCCGGCGCTCGTCGCCCGGCGCGTGGACGCCCGCAGCGGGCTCGCGGTGACCTGGGGCCGCATCGAGTCGGGTCACGCCTGCAATGTGATCCCGCAGCACGCCGAGCTGTCCGGGACGATCCGCTGCCTGGACCTCGACGCCTGGCGGGCCGCGCCCGACCTCGTCCACGCGGCGATCGACGAGATCGCGAACCTCTACCGCGCCAAGTCCGAGATCAACTACATCCGGGGCGTCCCGCCGGTCGTCAACGACCCGGCCGTCACCGAGCTGCTCCGCGGCGCGATGACCGCCCGGCGCGGCGCGCACTCCGTCGAGGACACCGAGCAGAGCCTCGGCGGCGAGGACTTCTCCTGGTACCTGGAGCACGTGCCCGGCGCGATGGCCCGGCTCGGTGTGCGCCCGCCGGGCGACCGCACCATCCGCGATCTGCACCGCGGCGACTTCGACGCGGACGAGCACGCGATCACGGTCGGCGTCGAGATGTTCACCGCCGCGGCCCTCCAGGACGAGCAGAACTGACGCCTCCTGGACCAGGACCCGCCCTCGCGGTCCGGTGGCGAAGGGTGCGGCCGGTGACTCCGGTCGCGCCCCCAGGCCCCCCGCAGTAGCGTGGTCCCCGTCATCGTCACCAGTCACTCTGTGGAGCAGGAACCACCCGCTCCGTCACGTGGGCCCCGTTTTCCGGACACACCGCGTGACGGTCGTGGAGGGTGCTGCGTCCTCAAACGCGCCTTTCGGTCCGGTGGTTCACAAGGACGTAACCGGCCATCGGCACGAATGGATAACGGCCAGGCGGAACCCCGTTCCCTGGACGGTCTACGCGCGTTAATGTGCGCCGAACTCAGCACCCACTGCGGGGCTTTGGAGAATGGGGAGCTTCAGATGCGTCGGATAGCCAGCCTGACCCGCGTCGCGGTGGGGGTCGCGTCGCTCGCACTCGCCGCCACGGCGTGCGGCGGCACCAGCAGCGACAACAACAGCAGCAGCAACAGCAGTTCGAGCGGCGGCGCCAAGGGCCTCGCCATCGCGTACGACGTCGGCGGCAAGGGTGACCAGTCCTTCAACGACGCCGCGTTCGCCGGTCTGGAGAAGGCGAAGAAGGAGTTCGGCTACCAGACGGCCGACGTCGAGCCCAACGACAACGAGACGGACGCCGACAAGCAGCAGCGTCTGGAGTCGCTGGCCAGGCAGGGCTACAACCCGGTCATCGGCATCGGCTTCGCCTACGGCCCCGCCCTGGAGAAGGCCGCCGCGAAGTTCCCGAAGACCAGCTTCGGCATCGTGGACTCGGTCGTGCCGGGCAAGAACGTGGCCTCCCTGGTCTTCGCCGAGCAGGAGTCCTCGTACCTCGCCGGTGTCGCGGCCGCCAAGGCCACCAAGAGCAACACCGTCGGCTTCATCGGCGGTGTGGACGTTCCGCTGATCCACAAGTTCGAGGCCGGCTACACCCAGGGCGTCAAGGACACCAAGCCCGGCGTGAAGGTCCTCTCGCAGTACCTGACCCAGACCGCGGCCGAGGGTGGTTTCTCCAGCCCCGACAAGGGCAAGGCCGCCGCCGAGGGCCAGATCGAGAAGAAGGCCGACGTCCTCTACGCCGCGGCCGGTCTGTCCGGCCAGGGTGTCATCGAGGCCGCCTCCAAGGCGGGCGTGTGGGCGATCGGCGTCGACTCCGACCAGTACAAGCAGGCGGCGCTGGCGGCGTACAAGGACAAGATCCTGACCTCCGCGCTCAAGGACGTCGGCGGCGCGGTCTACACGCTGTCCAAGTCGGTCCACGACGGCAAGCCGCTGACCGGCACGCAGACCTTCGACCTCAAGGTCAACGGTGTCGGCCTGGCCGACAGCAACCCGAAGATGGGCGAGATCGCCGGTCTTACCGACGCCGTGGCCAAGGCCAAGGCGGCCATCGTCGACGGCAGCATCAAGGTCAAGACCAGCTAGTCGCCGCGAGCGGCGGGTGATCGCGGCGGGCCGGTCCCGCCACCTCCCCGCCGGTCGGGCGAACACGGTCGAAGCACAGCGGAACGGGCGGGCACCTCAGGTGCCCGCCCGTTCCGCTGTCCGTTTCCGGGGTCACCCACCGCCACATTCCCTTTGCGATCGGCAAGTCCCCGGCCCGTCGGTGAGTGGCGTCGGGCACAGCCGGATAACAAGGTGGACAGAAGGGGTTTTCTAGTTGGTCTACGCGCGTTAATCTGCGGCGAAGCCAGCGCCGAAGCTGAACCGTCAGGCGCTGAACGACAGGAGCACAACTAATGCGCCGGGTTACCCGCATCGCGCTCGCAGGTACTGCGACCGCCTCTCTCGCCCTCGCTCTGTCCGCCTGCGGCGGCACCTCCACCTCCTCGTCCTCCACGGACTCCAAGGGCGGTCACAAGGGCCTCGCCATCGCGTACGACGTCGGCGGCAAGGGCGACCAGTCCTTCAACGACGCCGCGTTCGAGGGTCTGAAGAAGGCGAAGAGCGAGTTCAAGTACGCCACCGCCGACGTCGAGCCCACCGATGGCGAGACGGACGCGGACAAGACGCAGCGCCTGGTCTCGCTGGCCAAGCAGGGCTACAACCCGGTCATCGGCATCGGTTACTCCTACGGCCCGGCCGTCAAGGCCGCCGCGGCGAAGCTCCCGAACACCACCTTCGGCATCGTCGACGACTCCACCGTCACGGCGAAGAACGTCGCGGACCTGGTCTTCTCCGAGCAGGAGGCCTCCTACCTCGCCGGCGTCACCGCCGCCCTTTCCACGAAGACCAACACCGTCGGCTTCGTGGGCGGCGTGGACGTTCCGCTGATCCACAAGTTCGAGGCGGGCTTCGAGCAGGGCGTCAAGGACACCAAGCCCGGCGTCAAGGTCCTCTCGCAGTACCTGACGCAGACCGCCCAGGAGGGTGGCTTCGCCAGCCCCGACAAGGGCAAGACGGCCGCCGAGGGCCAGATCGAGAAGAAGGCCGACGTCGTCTACGCCGCGGCCGGTCTGTCCGGTCAGGGTGTCATCGAGGCCGCCTCCGCCAAGAAGGTCCTGGCCATCGGTGTCGACTCCGACCAGTACCTGCAGCAGGCGCTGGCCCAGTACAAGGACTCGATCCTGACCTCCGCCACGAAGGACGTCGCCAAGGCGGTGTACAACCTGGCGAAGTCGGTCGAGGACGGCAAGCCCGAGAGCGGTATCGTTCGGGGCGATCTGAAGTCCGGTGAGGTCGGCCTGGCCGATTCCAACCCGGCATACAAGAACAACACCGCGATCCAGGACGCCGTCAAGGCCGCCCAGGAGAAGATCATCAGCGGTGCGATCAAGGTCAAGACCAGCTGACGAGCAGTACCTCAGGAGCAGCCAATGCGGTCCCGGGGAAGTTCGGGTGCGTCTCTGTGCCGTCCGGCACGGGGAGGCGCCTGTTCTGCCCCGGAGCCGCTTGGTAACCGCGGGGTTACGTCCGCTCAACGGGATACGAGGAGTCTGGCTCCCCGTATCCCGTTCTCGCGGCGCGTGGCCCCTTTCGTTGCCGTAGGGGCGCTACGCGCGTAGACGACCCCCTTTCCCTCAGGAGAGTGCGCCATCAACGCGTCAAGCAGCCCTCCGGCCGGCGCGGTCAACGGTCAGGCGACCGCTGTCGAACTCGCCGGGATCACCAAGCGATTCCCTGGCGTCGTGGCCAACCACGACATCCACTTCAGCGTCCGCAAGGGCACCGTGCACGCCCTCGTCGGCGAGAACGGCGCCGGCAAGTCGACGCTGATGAAGATCCTCTACGGCATGCAGAAGCCGGACGAGGGCACCATCGCCGTCGGCGGCGAGCAGGTCACCTTCTCGTCCCCCGCCGACGCCATCGCCCGCGGCATCGGCATGGTCCACCAGCACTTCATGCTGGCCGACAACCTCACCGTCCTGGAGAACGTCGTCCTGGGCAGCGAGAAGCTGTACGGCATCGGGGGCAAGGCCCGCCGCAAGATCGTGGAGCTCTCCGAGCGCTACGGCCTCGGGGTCCGCCCTGACGTCCTGGTCGAGGAACTCGGCGTCGCCGACCGGCAGCGCGTGGAGATCCTCAAGGTCCTCTACCGCGGCGCTCAGATCCTGATCCTGGACGAGCCCACCGCAGTCCTGGTGCCGCAGGAGGTCGACGCGCTCTTCGACAACCTGCGCGAACTCAAGGCCGAGGGCCTTTCGGTCATCTTCATCTC
Organism: Streptomyces sp. NPDC005784; assembly: GCF_042871525.1. NCBI lineage: Bacteria > Bacillati > Actinomycetota > Actinomycetes > Kitasatosporales > Streptomycetaceae > Streptomyces > Streptomyces sp. NPDC005784. The sequence goes on along the minus strand of NZ_JBIAIQ010000004.1, from coordinate 266,776 downwards.
GCACAAGCTGGGCGAGGTCCTCTCCGTCGCCGACGACATCACGGTCATCCGGCGCGGTACCACGGTCGGCACCGCCGTGCCCTCCGAGACGACCCCGCGTCAGCTCGCCGAGCTGATGGTCGGCAGCGAACTGCCGACGCCGGAGACCTCCGAGTCGACGGTCACCGACCAGGCCGTGATCGAGGTCGAGGACCTGACGGTCTTCGCCAAGGGCTCGGTGTCGATGGGCAAGGGCTCGGCGGCCCTGCTCATGGACCAGGTGGAGCGCGGCGAAGTACGGCTCGTGCTCGACCATGTCTCCTTCACCATCCACGCCGGTGAGGTGATGGGCATCGCCGGTGTCGAGGGCAACGGCCAGACCGAACTCATCGACGCGCTGATCGGCCTCAAGGGCGCCGACTCCGGTGTCATCCGCTTCGCGGGCGACGACATCACCGGCCTGTCCACGCGCAAGCGCCGCGAGGGCGGCATCGGCTACATCCCCGAGGACCGGCACCGCCACGGCCTCCTCCTGGAAGCCCCCCTCTGGGAGAACCGCATCCTCGGCCATGTCACCGAGAAGCCCAACGCCAAGGGCATCTGGATCGACATCAAGGGCGCCCAGCAGGACACCCGCCGCATCGTCGAGGAGTACGACGTGCGCACCCCCGGCATCGACGTCACCGCGGCCTCCCTGTCCGGCGGCAACCAGCAGAAGCTGATCGTCGGCCGCGAGATGAGCCACAAGCCGAAGTTCCTGATCGCCGCCCACCCCACCCGCGGTGTGGACGTCGGCGCGCAGGCGCAGATCTGGGACCAGATCCGCGAGGCGCGCCGCGAGGGACTCGCCGTCCTGCTGATCTCCGCGGACCTGGACGAGCTGATCGGCCTGTCCGACACGCTCCGGGTGATCTACAACGGCAAGCTGGTCGCGGACGCCGACCCTGCCACCATCACCCCGGAGGAACTCGGCTCGGCCATGACCGGTGCCGCCTCCGGACATCTGGAGAACGAGGAGCTCGCCGAAGCGGCCGAGCTCGAAGAGCCCGCCGAGAACCCGGCGGACGCCCCGGAAGACGAGGCCCGCTGATGAAGAAGTTCGACAAGGAGCGCCTGCTCCTCGGGGTGGCCGGACCGGTCATCGCGCTCGTCGTCGCCGTGGCGCTGACCTCGATCGTGCTGCTCGCCTCGGGCAAGAGCCCGATCGAGCCGTACACGATCATGTTCCAGCAGGCGACGTACTCCGACATCCAGGTCCTGATCATCAACCAGGCCTCGCTGTACTACATCGCGGCGCTGGCGGTGGCCATCGGCTTCCGGATGAACCTGTTCAACATCGGTGTGGACGGCCAGTACCAGCTCGCCGCCATGATGGCCGCGATCGTCGGCGCGCACGTCGCGCTGCCGGCCGTGCTCCAGGTCCCGCTGCTGATGCTGACCGCCATCTGCACCGGCGCGTTCTGGGCCGGAATCGCCGGTGTCCTCAAGGTCACCCGCGGGGTCAGCGAGGTCGTCGCGACGATCATGCTCAACGCGATCGCGACCTCCGTCATCGCCTACCTGTGGCTGCCCGACGTCTTCGGCGTCAAGCTCGGCAACAACAACACCACCGGCGAGATGCACAAGTCCGGCTGGGTCCCCGGCTTCAACATGGGTGACGCGGGCGAGATCTACGGTCTGGTCATCCTCGCCGTGGTCCTCGGCATCGGCTACTGGATCGTCCTCAACCGCACCCGGTTCGGCTTCGACCTGCGCGCCTCCGGCGCCTCCGAGTCCGCCGCCGCGGCCAGTGGTGTCGACCCCAAGCGCATGGTGCTCACCGCGATGCTGCTCTCCGGCGGCATCGCCGGTCTCGCGGGTCTGCCGATCCTGCTCGGCGACACCCACACCTACAGCCTCAACTTCCCGACCGGCATCGGCTTCCTCGGTATCGGTATCGCGCTGCTCGGCCGCAACAGCCCCGTCGGCATCGCCTTCGCGGCCCTGCTGTGGGCCTGGCTGGACAAGGCCTCGCCCGAGCTCGACTTCCACGGGTACGACAAGGAAATCGCGGTCATCATGCAGGGCCTGATCGTGATCGCGGTCGTGGTCTCGTACGAGGCCGTCCGCGAGTGGGGTCTGCGCCGCCAGCAGCGCCGCGTCGGCGCGGAACTCGCCGCGGGCAACGTCCTCGGCGGCCCCAACAACACCGAGAAGGAGGTGGCTGGCCGATGACCACCGCAACCGACGTCAACCAGCCCACGCAGCAGCCCGCGGCTCCCAGCGGCCGCCGGATGTCGCTCCCCGTCCTCCTGCTGGTGATCGCGGGCGGCCTGGCGCTGACCTCGATCGTCCGCATCATCACCGGCGCCGACGGCATCACCAACGTCAGCCAGATGTCCACCGCGCTGGAGCTGGCCGTCCCGATCGGCCTGGCCGGTCTCGGCGGTCTGTGGGCCGAGCGCTCGGGCGTCGTCAACATCGGCCTCGAAGGCATGATGATCCTCGGCACCTGGTTCGGCGCCTGGGCCGGCTACCAGTGGGGCCCGTGGACCGGCATCCTGGTCGGCGTCATCGGCGGCGCCGTCGGCGGTCTGCTGCACGCGATCATGACGGTCACCTTCAACGTCAACCACATCGTCTCCGGTGTGGCCATCAACATCCTGGCGCTCGGTGCCACCCGCTATCTCTCCCCGCTCGCCTTCGAGGGCGTCCCGGGCGGCTCGGCCAAGCAGTCCCCGCCGGTCGAATCGCTCGGCCAGTTCACCGTGCCAGGGCTCTCCGACTGGCTCACCACCCTGAACTCCAAGGGCTGGTTCTTCGTCTCGGACGTCGCGGGTCTGCTCGGCGGCCTGGTCACCGACGTCTCCTGGCTGACGCTGATCGCCGTCGCGCTGATCCCCGCCACCTGGTGGATCCTGTGGCGCACCCCGTTCGGTCTGCGCCTGCGGTCCTGCGGTGAGAACCCGATCGCGGCCGAGTCGCTCGGCGTGAACGTCTACAAGTACAAGTACATCGCCGTGATCATCTCCGGCGGTCTGGCCGGCCTCGGCGGTGTCTTCCTCTCCATCGTCGCCAACCCCTTCTACCTGGAGGGCCAGACCGCCGGCCGCGGCTACATCGGTCTCGCCGCGATGATCTTCGGCAACTGGATGCCCGGCGGACTCGCGCTGGGCGCGGTCCTGTTCGGCTACACCGACAGCCTCAACCTGCGCGGCGGCTCGGAGAACGTCCACGCCCTGCTGCTGCTCGGCGCCATCCTGCTCGGCATCGGCGCGATCTGGCTCGCGGTCAAGAAGAAGTACGTGTCCGCCGTCATCACCCTGGTCATCGGCGTCCTCGTGTTCCTCTGGTACGCCACGACCAACGAGGTGCCCAGCCAGATCGTCTCCGCCACGCCGTACGTGATCACCCTGCTCGTCCTCTCGCTGTCGGCGCAGCGCCTGCGCATGCCGAAGGCGGACGGCCTGCCGTACCGGAAGGGGCAGGGCAAGTGACAGCCGCCGGCGCGGAGTCCGCGGACGTCGACTGGGAAGAGCTGCGGGAGGTGGCCCGTACGGCGATGTCCCGCGCGTACGCCCCCTACTCGAAGTACCCGGTCGGCGCCGCCGCCCGCGTCGACGACGGCCGGATCATCTCCGGCTGCAACGTCGAGAACGCCTCCTACGGCCTCGGCCTGTGCGCCGAGTGCGGTCTCGTCTCGGAGCTGCACACCACCGGCGGCGGCCGGCTGACGCACTTCACGTGCGTCGACGGGCAGGGCGAGATCCTCGTCCCGTGCGGACGCTGCCGGCAGCTGCTGTTCGAGTTCGGCGGGGACGAACTGATCCTGGAGACGCCGGACGGGCTCGTGTCCCTCTCCGAGATGCTGCCGCAGGCCTTCGGGCCGAGCCATCTCACCAAGTAATGCCCCGCGGCCCCTCCTGATCGACCGATCCCAGGGAGGGGCCGCTCATCTTTTCGGAAGGAACCCCATGGCCATGGACGCCGTCTCCGTCATCCGTACCAAGCGGGACCGCGCCGAACTCAGCGATCCGCAGATCGACTGGGTCATCGACGCGTACACCCGCGGCGAGGTCGCCGACTACCAGATGGCCGCCCTCAACATGGCGATCCTGCTCAACGGCATGAACCGCCGTGAGATCGCCCGCTGGACGGCCGCCATGATCGCCTCGGGCGAGCGCATGGAGTTCTCCTCCCTGTCCCGCCCGACCGCCGACAAGCACTCCACCGGCGGCGTGGGCGACAAGATCACCCTCCCGCTGGCCCCGCTGGTCGCCGCCTGCGGTGCCGCGGTGCCGCAGCTGTCCGGGCGCGGCCTCGGCCACACCGGCGGCACCCTGGACAAGCTGGAGTCGATCCCGGGCTGGCGCGCGCTGCTGTCCAACGAGGAGATGCTGCACGTCCTCGACACCACGGGTGCGGTCATCTGCGCGGCCGGCGACGGTCTCGCCCCGGCCGACAAGAAGCTCTACGCGCTCCGCGACGTCACCGGCACGGTCGAGGCCATCCCGCTCATCGCCTCCTCCATCATGTCCAAGAAGATCGCCGAGGGCACGGGCTCACTCGTCCTGGACGTGAAGGTCGGCTCCGGTGCGTTCATGAAGACCATCGAGGACGCCCGCGAGCTGGCCTCCACGATGGTGGGCCTCGGCACCGACCACGGTGTGAAGACGGTCGCGCTCCTCACCGACATGTCGACGCCGCTCGGCCTGACCGCGGGCAACGCCCTGGAGGTCCGCGAGTCGGTGGAGGTCCTCGCCGGCGGCGGCCCCGCCGACGTCGTGGAGCTCACGATCGCCCTGGCGCGCGAGATGCTCGACGCGGCCGGGATCAAGGACGCCGACCCGGCGAAGGCGCTCGCCGACGGCTCCGCGATGGACGTGTGGCGCCGCATGATCGCCGCGCAGGGCGGTGACCCGGACGCAGAGCTGCCCACCGCGCGCGAGACGCACGTCGTCACCGCTCCGGCCTCCGGTGTGCTGACCCGTCTCGACGCGTACGACATCGGGATCGCCTCCTGGCGCCTCGGCGCCGGACGCGCCCGCAAGGAGGACCCGGTGCAGGCCGGCGCGGGTGTCGAGCTGCACGCCAAGCCGGGCGACACGGTGACGGCGGGCCAGCCCCTCATGACCCTCCACACGGACACCCCGGACCGCTTCGACTACGCGCTCCAGGGAGTCGAGGGCTCGTACGACATCGCGCCGGCGGGCACCGGCTTCAAGGCCACGCCGATCGTGCTGGACCGGATCGCCTGATCGTCACGTCCACTCCGCTCCACGACGGGGACCGGCGCACTCGCGCCAGTCCCCGTTCGCGTCTCACCCGAGCACGGCCGCGATCACCACGAGCACCGGCACGGCCAGGATCGTCGAGAGCAGGATCGACTCGCGGGCCAGGGACTCGCCGACCCGGTAGCGCGAGGCGTACGTGAACAGGTTCTGCGCGGCGGGCAGCGCCGAGGTGACCACCACGTCGAGCAGCGGCGCGCCGCCGAGGCCGAACACGCCGACGGCCAGTGCCCAGGCGGCCAGCGGCTGACCCACCGCCTTCAGCGCGACGGACAGCAGCACCGGACCCCGGTCCGCGCCGCGGCCGGGCAGACTGCTGCCGCACAGCGAGATCCCGAACGCCAGCAGCACCGCGGGCACCGACATACCGCCGATCAGCCGGAGTGGATCCAGGATCGGGCCCGGCACGGTCAGACCGGTCGCCGACACCGCGACCCCGCTCAGCGAACCGACCGCGATCGGATTGCGCAGCGGTGTGATCAGCCGCTGCCACAGCGGACCCTTCTCGCCCGCCCCGGACAGGTCGAGGACGGTCAGCGCGATCGGCGTGACCATGATCTGCTGGAACAGCAGCACCGGCGCCACCAGCGAGGCATCGCCCAGCACATACACGGCGATCGGGATACCGAGATTGCCGGCGTTGACGTAACTGGAGCAGAGCGCGCCGATCGTCGTCCTGCCGAGGCCCCAGCGGCGTACGGCCCCCACCGCGACGAACACACCGGCCGCCGCGGCCGTGCTCATCGCCGTGACCAGCAGCCGGCTGGAGAAGATGACCGACAGATCGGCCTGCGCGAGCGTTGTGAACAGCAGCGCGGGCGACGCCACATGGAAGGCGAGCTTCGTCAGCACCTCCCGCCCGTTGTCCCCGAGATAGCCGCGGCGCCCGATGACGTACCCGACGCCGATGACCACCGCGATGACCGCGAAGCCCGTCAGCACCCCTTGCACGGCGCCCCCTCGGCGGGGAGAGGGCCGTCGGGTATCGCGGGCGGAACCGATTCATGGGGCACGCATCCAACTCAACGGGGAGGAGCCGACACGGGTCAATGTGATCTTCCGCGCCACCCGCGATGAGTTCCGTGCCCCAGGGCGGTCTACTGACTGTGGATTCCGCGACACCGGCCGTACTCGTGATGCCAGGACTCGTCACCCGGGACGAGGTGCCCCGGCTCTGTGACGCCGTCCGAGCGCACCTCGGGGTGACCGGGGGCGGGGTCGTGGTCTGCGATGTCGCGGGCCTCGGGCCGCCCGGCCTCGCCACCGTCGACGCGCTGGCGCGCATGGAGCTGGTGGCCCGCCGGGCCGGAGGCCGGATACACCTGCGCGACCCGGACCCGGCGCTGCGCGCCCTACTCGATCTGGTCGGCCTCCGCTTCGAGACCTCCGACAGCTCCGGGTCCACCGGTTCCCCGTGCTCTGAGGGCCTCGGCTCCCTCGGGTCCGTCGAGGTGGAGGGGGAGTCCGAAGAGCGGGAACCAGCGGGCCGTGTCCAGGAAGCAGTGGAACCCGGTGATGCGGCCCTTTGAGATCTCCAGCGCCTGCACCGCCCAGGGCGTGTAGCCGCCCGCTTCCTCGTCCGGCTTGTACTGCGCGAAGCCCGGCAGGCCGTTGACCTCGACCGGGATCAGGCGCGAGCCGGCGCAGGCCGCGCCCAGCGTCGTCATGAAGCCGGTGATGTCCTCGGTGCCGCGCAGCCACAGGTCGAACGGCGGCATCGTCATGATCGCGTCCTCGTGGAGGAGCGCCGTCAGAGCCGTCATGTCGTACCCCTCGAACGCCGCCACATAGCGCTCCAGGAGCTTCTGCTGCTCCTCGTCGAGGGGGTCGGAGGTGGCGGCGTCCGCGCCCGCCCCGTCGTTCTCGGCGAGGGTGGCACGGGCCCGCTGGAGCGCGCTGTTGACCGACGCGACCGTGGTGCCGAGCAGCTCGGCGACCTCGCTCGCCTTCCACGCGAGGACCTCGCGCAGGATGAGGACCGCGCGCTGCTTGGGCGGCAGGTGCTGGAGAGCCGCCATGAAGGCGAGGCGCACCGACTCCTTGGCGACCGCCGCCTCCGCCGGATCACCGGCCGCCGGCAGCACGCGGGCGTCCGGCACCGGCTCCAGCCAGGTGTTGTCCGGGCGCGGGGTGAGCGCCGCCTGGGCGAGCGGTGAGGGAGCCGTGAGATCCATCGGACGAGCCCTTCGATTGCCCGCGTTGAGCATGTCCAGACACACGTTCGTCGCGATCCGGTACAGCCAGGACCGCATCGAGGAGCGGCCCTCGAACTTGTCGTAGCTGCGCCAGGCCCGGACCATCGTGTCCTGCACCGCGTCCTCGGCCTCGAAGGACGAGCCGAGCATCCTGTAGCAGTACCCGGTCAGCTCGACCCGGTGCTTCTCCAGCCGGACGTCCAGGTCCGCGGTCGTCGCCGTACCCTCGCTCATGGCCAACCCACCCCTGTGGCTGTTTCCGTTCAGCGCGTCATTGCGCCGGCACTTCGGAAGCTACCGCAGCCCACTGACAATGGCGTGCGGAGCGGGGAAAGGCGCAGGTCGAAGGGGGTGTGTCGGAGGGGTTCCGGGATCAGTGGGCGAGTGCCGGCCCGCGGCGGGAGGCGGTGCGGGCCGCGTGGGAGCCGAACAGGGTGATGGAGACGACGCCCAGCACCGCGAACAGCCCCATGGCCACCGTGCCCGCCCAGCCCCCCGCGTGGAAGGCGACCGCGCCGAGCGTGCTGCCGGCGCTTGAGCCGATGTAGTACGCGGACTGGTAGAGCGCAGACGCCTGCGCCCGCCCCTTCTTCGCGGTGTGGCTCACCGACGACGACGCCACCGCGTGGCCCGCGAAGAAGCCCGCGGTGATCAGGACCAGGCCGAGCAGGACCAGCGCCACCGAGTCGCCGAGGGTCAGGAGCAGACCGGCGGTCGTGGTGCCGCCCGCCAGATAGAGGGAGCCGCGGCGGCCGAGGCGGCCGGCCAGCCGGCCCGCCGTCGACGCCGACACCGTGCCGACCAGGTAGACCAGGAAGATCGAGCCGACGATGCCCTGCGGGAGCGAGAAGGGCGCCTCGCTGAGGCGGTAGCCGATGACCGTGTAGACCCCGCCGAACACCATCATGAACAGCGCGCCGATCGCGTACAGCCGGCACAGCAGCGGGTTCGCGAGATGGTCGCGCACAGTGCGGGCCAGCACCCGGGGCCGCAGCGAACCCCGCGCGAAGTGCCGTGGCGCCGGAAGCAGCAGCCGGAAGGCCGCCGCGCAGACCACGGCGATCAGTCCGATCGTGCCGACGGCCACCCGCCAGCCCCACTCCTGCGCGACCCAGCCGGTGATGACCCGTCCGCTCATCCCGCCCACGCTGTTGCCCGCGACGAACAGACCGATCGCGGTGATCAGCGCCTTGGGGCGGACCTCCTCCGCCAGATACGCCGTCGCCGACGCCGGAAGCCCCGCGAGCGCCGCCCCCTGCACCGCCCGCAGCGCCACCAGCGCGCCGATCGACGGCGCGAAGGGGACCAGGAGACCGACGGTGACCGCCACCGCCAGGGACGCCGTCATCAACGTACGCCGTCCGAAACGCTCCGACAGCGCGCTCATCGGGAGGACGAACAGCGCCAGGCCGCCCGTCGCGGCCGACACCGTCCAGCTCGCCTCGCTCGCGCTCACCCCGAAGTCCGCGGAGACCAGCGGGAGCAGGGCCTGCGTCGAGTAGAGGAGCGCGAAGGTCGCGACGCCCGCGAGGAAGAGCGCGAAGCTCATCCGGCGGTAGCCGGGCCCGCCGGGGGCCATGCGGGAGTCGGTGACGGTGACGGGGACCGAGGCGACAGCGGAGTCGGCGGCAGGGACGGAGGCGGCGGCGCCCACGGTGGTGGACGCCCCGGTACTGGCGGAAGGCATGCCTCGAACGTAGGGACCCGCCGTTCATCCGTCCAATGCATGGAATCGCCATAATCGTTCCCATGGCGCATCAGCAGAGGTCAGAGGCCCACCTGTCACCGTTCAGTGACACAGAAGACAGCGCGCACTTTTCGAGACTGCTCGCCCCACGCCTCGCGTACTTCGCCGGCGTCGCCCGCACCGAGCACGTCACCCGGGCCGCGGAGCAGATGCGGGTCCCGCAGTCGACGCTGTCCAGGGCCATGGTCCGGCTCGAACAGGACCTGGGCGTCGACCTGTTCGCACGGCGCGGCCGGACGGTGTCGCTGACCCCCGCGGGCCGCACCTTCCTCTCCTCCGTGGAGCGCGCCCTCGCCGAGATCGAGCGCGCCGCCGACGAGGTGCGCGCGGACGCCGACCCGGCCACCGGCAAGGTCGCGTTCGGCTTTCTGCACACGATGGGCTCGGAGACGGTGCCGGGGCTGATCCGCGCGTTTCGCGCCGACCATCCACGCGTCCGCTTCAGCCTCGTGCAGAACTACGGGGAGGCGATGCTGGAGGGGCTGCGCTCGGGCGAGCTGGACCTGTGCCTCACCTCGCCGGTGCCGGACGCACCCGATCTGGTGGGCCACCGGCTCGACGAGCAGAAGCTCCGCCTGGTCGTGCCCGCCGACCACCGCCTCGCCGCCCGCAGGCGCGTCCGCCTCGCCGAGGCGGCCGACGAGACCTTCGTGACTCTGGAACCCGGCTACGGGATGCGCCGTATCACCGACGACCTCTGCCAGGAGGCGGGGTTCCGGCCGCGTATCGCCTTCGAGGGGGAGGAGGCGGAGACGCTGAGGGGCCTCGTCGCCGCCGGACTGGGGGTCGCCCTGTTGCCGCCGCCGGCCGTCGCCCGCCCGGGAGTTGTCGAACTCACGGTCACCGCCCCGCGCGCCGTGCGCGAGATCGGCGTCGCCTGGCTCGACGGCCACCCGGACACCCCGCCGGTGGCCGCCTTCAAAAAGTTCCTGCTGTCCCGCCGCGGGCACCTGCTGCCCGACTGAGCCCGCCGAGCGGCTCCTCCCCGAGTGACCCCGTCAGCCAGGCCCCAGGGCCTGTCTGGCGATTCCCGCCGGGCCCGCGGCGCCCGGCACGTACTCCCGCGAGCGCTTCGAGCAGGGGGGACCCCCACGCCGCGTTGTCGGGCACGCCCGAGTACGTCCAGTACGAGGGCGACTCTCCGTCTTGCGACGCACGGCTCCGGACGCCGCGGCCTGATCCGACGCGAATCGTCAGGCAGGCCCTAGCGGCGCAACGACTGCCCGAAGCCCGCCGCCAGCGGCATCCGCAGGCCCAGTGGAGGCGGCGCCGCGAAGGCGTCCTCGACCGGGCGGGAGAAGGCGTGCCCGAACAGCGCGCCCAGCACGAAGTCCTCCGCGAGGGCGAGGACTTCGTGCCGGTGCTGGTGCAGCGCGTGCCCGTCCGAGTGGACCTCGAAGCGGCAGATGCCGCGGTTGGCCTTCTTCGCGCGCGCCGCGAGCCGGAAGGACAACTCCGGGTCGGTGCGCTCGTCGTTGGTGCCGTGCACGATCAGCACGCGCCGCCCGGCCAGCTGTTTCACCGGTTCGGGTGGCGCGGCGACATCGTCCTCGGGCAGCCAGGGTGCCAGCGCCAGCACGGAGTTGACGGCCGAGTGCCCGCCCGCGCGCAGCGCGGCCCGGCCGCCCATGTCGATGCCGGCCAGACACACGGGGACGTCGCCGTAGCGGCGGACGACCTCGTCCGCGGCCCAGGACGCGTCCGCCGCGAGATGGGCCTCGCTGCCGTTCCAGCCGCGGACCCGGTAGTGCACCACGTGGGTGACCAGGCCTTCCGCGCGTCCCACGCGGGTCAGCCGACGCCCCAACGCGCGTACGGAGGCGGTCGCCATCATGGGGGAGGGTCTTCGGGCCGAGGTCTCCTCGCCGCCCGGCAGCAGCAGAACAACCCCGCTGACCGCCGTCGGCTCCGGGCCGAGCGACCTCCCCAGCCGGGCCCTGCGAACCGGCGTCGCTTGCTGTGCCATCTCTCTCCTTGCGTGGGATCCCGGCCCCTAGGCCCGGGCGGGAAACGCACCGTGTGTGCCGGAGACGCTACGTGGCGCAGTACGCTCGGCGTCCGCCTTCGGCAGCGGTCAGGGCTTGGCCGTCATGAGGCTCCTTGGAGTTGAGTGAGAAGCCACCTCGTTCGCGAGGGGGAGGAGTCACGACAGAACAGTGTCAGAAGCAAGGGTGTACGCCACCCGTCTGCGCGGTCACCGTTACGTATCGGCGGACGGGTACGGCAGGAGATCTACGCGCGTAGGGGCTAGAGTGCGAAAATGACGAGCCAGATCCGGAACACCCCGAGCTCGGAGCAGATCCGCCGGGCGCCCAAGGTCCTGCTGCACGATCACCTCGACGGGGGACTGCGCCCCGGCACGATCGTCGAACTCGCCCGGGAGACGAGCTATTCGAACCTCCCCGAGACCGATCCCGGCAAGCTGGGGCTCTGGTTCCGTGAGGCCGCCGACTCCGGTTCACTGGAGCGGTACCTGGAGACCTTCGCCCACACCTGCGCCGTCATGCAGACCCGCGAGGCCCTGGTGCGGGTCGCCGCCGAGTGCGCCGAGGACCTCGCCGAGGACGGCGTCGTCTACGCCGAGGTGCGGTACGCGCCCGAGCAGCACCTGGAGGGCGGGCTCGGCCTCGAAGAGGTCGTCGAGGCGGTCAACGAGGGCTTCCGGGAAGGGGAACGGCTGGCCCGGGAGAACGGCCACCGCATCCGCGTCGGCGCCCTGCTGACCGCGATGCGGCACGCGGCCCGCGCCCTGGAGATCGCCGAACTCGCCAACCGCTACCGCGACTTGGGCGTCGTCGGCTTCGACATCGCGGGCGCCGAGGCAGGCTTCCCGCCCACCCGGCACCTCGACGCCTTCGAGTACCTGAAGCGCGAGAACAACCACTTCACGATCCACGCCGGTGAGGCGTTCGGGCTGCCGTCCATCTGGCAGGCCCTCCAGTGGTGCGGCGCCGACCGGCTCGGGCACGGTGTCCGCATCATCGACGACATCGAGGTGCGCGAGGACGGCTCGGTGCAGCTCGGGCGGCTCGCGTCGTACGTCCGCGACAAGCGCATCCCGCTGGAGCTGTGCCCCAGTTCCAATCTCCAGACCGGTGCCGCCGACTCGTACGCGGCCCACCCCATCGGGCTGCTGCGGCGCCTGCATTTCCGCGCCACGGTCAATACCGACAATCGCCTGATGTCGGGTACGAGCATGAGCCAGGAATTCGAGCACCTTGTCGAAGCGTTCGGTTATTCGCTCGACGACATGCAGTGGTTCTCGGTCAATGCTATGAAGTCAGCATTCATTCCTTTCGATGAACGACTGGCCATGATCAATGACGTGATCAAGCCCGGATATGCAGAACTGAATTCCGAATGGCTGTTCCGGCAGACTGCCTCCACCAGCGGTTCTGTAGCAGATCAGGCCTGATCGGGGCGGGCGGAAATCGGCCGGGTCTTCACTTCTTCTCCATGGCTCGGCCGCTTTTCGATGTTTGCGGAGGGCGGGTTTGCGTGTTTACGGTCTTGGATCGCTCACATCCCCGTCTCACCCATCCCAAGGACGCACTCACGATGAAGCAGTCTGCTGCCAAGACCCTCGGTGTCGCCGCTCTCGGCGCCGCTTTCGCCGCTGTCGGCGCGGGCGCCGCGAACGCCGCCCCGGCCGCGCCGGACACCTCCGCGGCCCTGGACACCGTCACCAGGACGCTGCCCGCCGAGACCGTCGCCTCGGCGCTGCCCGCTGCCGGTCAGGCGCTCGCCCAGGGCCAGAGCGCCCTCGGCACCGGCGTGGCCGCCTCGCAGCCCGCCGCCGCTGGTCTGCTCGCCGACAGGCCTGCCGCGCCCATGACCGGACTGCTCGGTGGGCTGCCGCTGCAGGGCCTGCCCACGCACGGTATGCCCGTGAACGGGATTCCGCTGGGCTGACGCTCTCGGCTCTCGGCTCTCCGCTCTCCGTCGGACGGAGGTCCCCCGCCTGTCCGAGCCCGGGGCCCTTCGGCTGTACGGAACGAGGGTCGGCGGTACGAATGCCCGCTGCCCGTACTCCGGCTGTACGAACGCCGGTGGGGCGCACCCTTGTCGGGTGCGCCCCACCGGCGTTCGCCGCGTGTCCGCCGGGTGCCCGCCCGGGTCACCAGGCGGTGCGGGAGGCCTTGTCCTCGGAGGGGAAGAGGATCCACAGCGCTATGTAGAGCAGGAACTGCGGGCCGGGAAGCAGGCAGGACAGGACGAAGACGACACGCATCGTCGTCGCGGAGGTGCCGAAGCGCCGTGCCAGCGCAGCACAGACTCCGCCGATCATGCGGCCGTTCGTGGGGCGGGCAAGGGCGGTCATGGTGGCTCCTTCGCGAACCGTCGTCGAGTGCCGGTGGACCGGCTTCGTCGTCCTCATCGGTGCCTTCACCGATGTCTTCAACGCTACGAGGACGAAGCGGGCGAAGCGTCGCTCTACGGAGCGATCCCGACCCTGGGAATCGTCGGGGTCCGACCCTGAGCGGGCTCCTCCCGAAGGACGGCGGCGCGGCGTCGCGTCTCCGCCCGGCGACGGAACCGGGCCCTGGCGGCGGGCGCGATCGCGAGGTGCGCGAGGGCCACGCCGACGGTGTTCAGCATGATCGAGTCGATGTCCACGACCTGGCCGGGGACACCGGTCTGGAGCAGCTCTATGCCCAGCGACAGCAGCGCGCCGGCGGCGGTCGTCCGCAGGAGGGAACCGAGGGGGGAGACCGCGAGCCTGCCCCCCGCCATCGGGAGCAGGACGCCCAGCGGGGCGAGCAGGCCGAGGCCCGCGGCGATACGGCGGGCCGCCACCTCGGGGCCCAGTGCGAGGTCGGCTCTGATACCCGCGAAGGGACGCAGGTTGGCGGCGCTCACCCAGGGGACGTCCAGCGGACGCAGCGTGATCCAGGCGACGAGCGCCAGGTGTGCGACAAGGAGGACACCTCCTGCCACACGGACGCGGGTGACGGCGCTGCCGCCGTCTGAACCTTGACGCTGCACGCCCCCCAAGACGCGGGGTCCGGCACGATCGGTTCCGTGGCCGGGGTTTTCGCCCCCGTCACGTCACGAGCCCTGGACCGCCGTCGACGCCGGGGACTCGTCGCCCGGGGCGGCACGCACCTCCGGGGTGCACTCGTAACTGCGCAGGGGAGCGGGGGCGGGACCGCCCAGGACGACGCTGCCGTCGTCCCGCGCCGCGGCCGAGTCCGAGAAGGTGCAGACGATCTGGGCGAGGGCCGTCGAGGTGAGGTCCTCCGGCGAGGTGCTCAGCCGGAGTGTGTCCTCCGGGTCCCCGTCGTGGGGCCCGCTGACCGTCATGCCGCCGCGCACGTCCGTCGTGTACCCGGCCTGCTCCTCGGGCGTCGACGGTGTCTCCGCGAGTTCGTCCAGCAGCGCCTGGGCCACCAGGACCCGGCGCGCCGCCTCCGCCGTGCCGTCCGGGATGCGCACCGACCGGTCGACGGTCACCAGCTGCGCCGAGCAGAGCAGGAAGACCTGGACCGGCACCCCGTGCGCGGACTGGCTGGAGATGTCGGGGCCGGAGAGGGCGCAGGGCACCCGCGAGGGCGCCGGACCGAAGTCGGTCGGCACCTGCGTGGAACGGATACCGCACCCCGTGACCAGCACGGCGAGCAACGGAAGGGCCAGCCAGGGCCGCACCCTCCGCAGCCGCGAGCGTCTGGACCGGCGTCCGGGTCCCGCGGAGTCCGTCGCCCGGGGGTGCCCGTCCTGCGGGGAGCCGGTGGTCCGGGGGCGGTTGGTCCCCGGCGAACCGGTGGCCTGCTGGCGGATGGCCTCCGCGGAGTCCGTCGCCCGGGGGCGCGCGGCTTGCGGGGAGCCGACGGCCCGAGGGTGGCTGGTCCCCGGCGAACCGGCGGCCTGCTGGCGGATGGCCTCCGCGGAGCCGGTGGCCTGTGTGGAGGTGGCCTGTGCGGATTGGGGTGCCGACGGGCGGTTCGTCCCTGGGGAGTCGGCGGCCCGCGCGCGGGTGGCCTCCGTGGAACCGGTGGCCTGCGGGCGGACGGTCTTCGGGAGGTCGGTGGCGTGCCCTGGGGTTGTCTGCGGGGAGCCGTTGGCCCGGGACGGGTGGGTGGGCCGTGGGTCGGTGGGGTGTGCGGTGGTCATCCGGCGGTGCCTTCCGTGCCGTTCCCGTGCGCGGAGCCGTCACGGCCCTGCGGGTCGTCGGCGAGCAGTTCCGACGCGTCCTGGGGCAGGCGCAGCGTGAAGACCGCCCCGCCCTTGGGCGCGTTCGCCGCGATGATCTCGCCACCGTGGATGTGAGCGTTCTCCAGGGCGATGGAGAGGCCGAGGCCGCTGCCCTCGGAACGCGGGCGGGACGCGCTGGCCTTGTAGAAACGGTCGAAGACGTGCGGCAGGACGTCCTCGGGGATACCGGGGCCGTGGTCCTGCACCTCGATGACCAGCTCCTCGCCCTCGCCCTCCATACGCACCGACACCCGCACCGGCGAACCGCCGTGCTTGAGCGCGTTGCCGATCAGGTTCGCGAGGATCACGTCGAGTCGGCGCGGGTCGAGCCGGGCCGTCATGCCGCGCTCGGCGTCCAGGTCGACGGCGTCCAGCCAGGCGCGCGCGTCGATGCACGCGGTGATCTGGTCGGCGATGTCCACGTCGTCGAGGATGAGCCGGGCGGTGCCCGCGTCGAAGCGGGTCACCTCCATCAGGTTCTCGACGAGGTCGCCGAGGCGCCGGGTCTCGCTGACGACGAGCCGTACGGCCGGCTCGATCATCGGGTCGACGCTGCCGGTCTCCGCGTCCAGTTCCTCCTCGAGGATCTCGGTGACGGCGGTGATCGCGGTGAGCGGCGTACGGAGTTCGTGGGACATGTCGGCGACGAAGCGGCGGGACGCCTCGTCCCGCGCGCTCATGTCCGCGACCCGCTTCTCCAGGGCCTCCGCCGTCCGGTTGAACGTCCGTGACAGATCGGCGAGTTCGTCCGTGCCGGAGACCCGCAGCCGGGTGTCCAGCTTGCCCTCGCCGAGCCGGCGGGCCGCGGTGCCCAGCCGGTGGACCGGCTTGAGGACCGTGGTCGCGGCGGCCTGGGCGAGCAGCGCCGAGCCGATCAGCGCAAGCCCCGTCGCGATCCCCAGTGACCAGGCGAGGGAGTTGAGATCCTTGGCCTCCGGCTCCAGGGACTTGAGCATGTAACCGGTCGTGCTGCCGTCGATCACCCGCGCGCCGCCCACGAGATACGGCTTGTCGTGTTCGGTGATCCGCTGCCAGTACAGGTGGTACGCGGACGTGTTGGTCGAGGACAGCGGCTGCTGCTTGTTCACCGCCTTCTGGAGGGACTTGGGCACGTCCTCCAGTGTGAAGGTGTCCAGCTCGGAGTTGCCGGTGATCATCCTGCCGCCCGCGTCCTCGGCGGTCAGCAGCACACTGAAACGCTGGCTGCTGTTCGCCATCTGTCCGGCCGTGCGCTGGAGTTCGTCCTGCGCGGGGTGCACCGGCAGCATGCTCGCGTGGTTGCGCATCTCCTGCTGGAAGTCGCGCAGCACCGCGTCCTGGGTACGCGTCAGCACCGCCTCGCGGTTGAGCCAGTACGCGATGCCCGACGCGGACACGGCCGCGGTGAGAGCGACGAGTCCGAACACCACGACCAGGCGCAGCCGCAGACTGGTGAAGCGCAGACCGGACAGCAACGCCTTGCGCGCCGCGGCCCAGCCGCGGAGCTTGTCCTGCGGTTTGGTCACTGAGGGTTGTCCAGCCGATAGCCGACGCCGCGCACGGTACGGATCAGGGTGGGCGAGGACGGCACGTCCTCCACCTTGGCGCGCAGCCGCTGCACACAGGCGTCGACCAGGCGCGAGTCGCCCAGGTAGTCGTGCTCCCACACCAGGCGCAGCAACTGCTGGCGGGACAGGGCCTGTCCGGGCCGGCGGCTCAGCTCCAGGAGCAACCGCAGCTCGGTGGGCGTCAGTTGCAGATCCTCGCCGTTCTTGGTGACCGTCATCGCGGCACGGTCGATGACCAGCGAGCCGAACGCCGCCGAGTCGTTCGCCTCCCGCTCACCGCGGCGCAGCACGGCACGGATCCGGGCGTCGAGCACCCGGCCCTGCACCGGCTTGACGACATAGTCGTCCGCGCCGGACTCCAGTCCGACCACGACGTCGATGTCGTCGCTGCGCGCGGTCAGCAGAATGATGGGCAGCTGGTCGGTGCGCCGGATGCGCCGGCACACCTCGAATCCGTCGATGCCGGGCAGCATCACATCCAGCACGATCAGGTCCGGCCGCTGCTCGCGCAACAGCTTCAGACCGTCCTCGCCGGTGGCAGCGGTGGCCACACGGTGTCCCTGGCGGGTCAAAGAGAGCTCCAGGGCCGTACGGATGGCGTCGTCGTCCTCGATCAGCAACAGGGAAGGCACGGACGTCATTCTGGCCCATGTCATGCTCGGGTATCGACCGTTGGAGCGCTCCCACTCGTCTCCTGCGTGCAACGAAGGCCCTCGCGGGCGGCGGCCGGGGCCCAAGTGGCCATCTGCGTAGTCGTACCGCTCTTCTCTGTGATCGCGCTGTGCCGCGCCCGGGAACGGGCCCTGTGACAGGTCTGTGACAGTCGGCGGACACGGCCATGAAGTGGGCCCGGCAAGCTTTTGGTCACAAGGCAGGACGCACGACGGAACGAACCGAAGAACCGGGACTCCACGACGGGGGGCGCGAGATGAACACGCTGCACAGCACCAGCACTGGCGCAGTTGTCACGCGGCTCCATGACGTCAACAGGGCCACGGAGAAGTCCGGCGCCGTGATCGGGCGGGGGTGCGATCGCGGCGCCGGGCGTCAACACACGACGTACATGACGGTGGTTGACGCCTTCACGGGGGAGAACCCGGCGGCGACAGCCGCTGTGGGTACGGCCGGGGGGAAGGCTCACGGGGGAGCCGCGTACGGGGAGGTCACGGGGGAGCGTCACTCCGGGGCGGGGACGGGGGACGCCGAAGCGGCGTTCACCGCCTACGTCCAGGAGCGCCGCGCCTCCCTGTACGCAACCGCCTACCACCTGACCGGTGACCGCTTCGAGGCCGAGGACCTGCTGCAGAGCGCGCTGTTCTCGACGTACCGGGCCTGGGACCGGATCAGTGACAAGGCCGCGGTCGGGGGCTACCTCCGACGCACCATGACCAATCTGCACATCAGCGCGTGGCGCCGCCGCAAGCTGAACGAGTACCCGACCGAGGAACTGCCGGAGACGCCCGGTGACACGGACGCGATGCGCGGCACCGAGCTGCGCGCGGTCCTGTGGCAGGTGCTGGCCCGGCTGCCCGAACTCCAGCGCACGATGCTGGTCCTCCGTTACTACGAGGGCCGCACCGACCCGGAGATCGCGGAGATCCTCGACATCAGTGTCGGCACGGTGAAGTCCAGCATCTGGCGGTCGCTCCGCCGGATGCGCGAGGACGAGGTCCTCAGCTTCGGCCGTGACGAGGAGGAGTCCTTCGGGGAGCTTGTCGCCTGAAGGTCTGAGGGGGAGCGGTAACGAGTAACAAGTAGGACGGGGAGCCGGTTCCGGGGGGAGCCGGTGACGGGGGTGTCGGTTCCGGGGGGAGCCGGCACGCAACGGGGTCACGGGGAAACGGGTCACGGGGAGACAACCGTGTCACGGGGGACCACGGGGGAAACGGAAGAAGGTCCAGGCGGACGGGGGTTCGCCTGGACCTCTTTTCATTGCCCGGTTGCCCGGCAGGTTGCCCGGGAGCCGACGGGCGCGGCCCCACCGGGAGTCGGGCCCGTGGGACCCGTCCACCGGGCGGTGCTGCCCGCTCGGGGCGAGGCTTTTGCTACGCGACTGTCGTGCGGGCGGACGCCTGTCGTCCGGTCGCGGCGGCGGTCAGCCGGCCGAGTGCCTCGTCCCGGTCGCAGGGGTGGGCGCCCAGAGCCGCCTGGCGGGCCACGATGGAGCGCTCGGCACGCATCAGCCGCCAGCCGCGGCGCAGCAGGAAGGGCACCGACTTGCGGCCCTCCTTCAGATCCCGCACGAAGCGCCGCCGGAACGTGGTGAGGGCGCCCCGGGACAGGCACAGCGCGTCGGCGAGCACGCCGAGTTCGCGGCAGCGCTCGACGATCTCGGCGGCGAAGATCCCCTCCGCGATGAACAGCGGTGCCGGCTCGATGCTCAGGGCCTCGGTCCCGGTGCGGGCGCTCAGCGAGATGTCGTAGACGGGGATGGTCGTACGTCCCGTACGGCACAGTTCCTCGATCGCGGCGACGGCGGTGTCCGCGTCCCAGGACAACGGGTGGTCCCAGTCGATGTCCTCGCTGCCCTCGACCTGGGGCAGTGTCGGGTCCGTGCCCTCCTTGTAGAAGTCGTCGAGGCGGAGCACGGGGAGCCCGGAGTCGGCGGCGAGAAGGGACTTCCCGGAGCCGGAGGGACCGCAGAGCAGCACCACGCGGGCGGGTATCGGGGGAGGGGAACCCAATGGTCTGTACCTTCTGTGACGGGTCCGGCGGCGCCGCACGTCGGTGCGGCTCCCGGCCATTATCGCTGGCTCCGGCGCCCGGCTCCGACGCCCGGACCGACTGGCGCTGATATGCCTGTTGACCCGCAGGGGCGAATCGGATGCCAGGACCGTCCCGAACGCGACCTCCCTCAACTACTCTGCGTGTCGCTTCAATTGCTCTCCGATTTCCGCTCTCCGCTAGTCAAAGAGGAAAACCTGATGGCGCGACACGCAGCCCAGCAGAACACCCTGGCCCGTACGACCGCGCGGATCGCCGTGGCGGTCGGTGTGGTCGCTGCCGGTGCGGCCGCGGCCTCCCCGGCCTTCGCGGTCACGGCCCCCGACGTGGACGCTCTGCGCACCCGGCCCGCCTCGCTCGGTGACGTCGACCCGCAGGCGGGTCTCCAGGCCCTGACCGGCACCGTGGGGTATGTCACGGGCCCGGTCTCGGCCCTCAAGCCCAACCCGCTGGCCGGCACCGGCGTGGACCCGCTCGACAACGCCGTGGGCACCCAGCTCGCCGACTTCAAACCGCTGTCCTCGAAGGCCCTGACGGGGCCGGTGGCGGAGGCGCAGTCGATCGGCGACATTCCGGTGCTCGGGCAGGTGACCGGGCTCCCGCACTAGAAGCCCCCACATGGGCCGTCGGCGGCCCATGGGCATGAGAGAGCCGCGCTCCCCCCGGACGGAGGGGAAGCGCGGCTCTCTCGTGCGCGGGGCCCCGGGGACACGGATCGGGGCCCCGACATCTCAGCGCGTCGGCGTGTCAGCGCGTCAGCACGCCGAGAGGCGGGTGGGCGCGGCTCAGTAGGACGAGCCCGAGGCGCCCAGGGAGCCAGTCGGGTGCCAGACCGTCTTGGTCTCCAGGAAGGCCGTGAGGCGCTCGGTCCCGGGAGTCCGCACGTAATCCACAGGCTGTGGACGAAGAACGCGCTTCAGGTTGTCCGCCGCGGCGATCTCCAGCTCTTTCGCCAGGACGTCGTCCGCGCCGGCGAGGTCGATCGCGTTGACGTCCTGGTGCGCGGCCAGCGGGGCCGCGATCTCCGCGGTCCTGCCGGACAGGATGTTGACCACTCCGCCCGGCAGGTCGGAGGTGGCCAGCACCTCGCCCAGCGACAGGGCCGGGAGCGGGGACTTCTCACTGGCGATCACGATCACCGTGTTGCCGGTGGCGATCACCGGGGCGATCACCGAGACCAGACCCAGGAACGACGACTCCTGCGGGGCGAGCACGGTGACGACACCGGTCGGCTCCGGGGAGGACAGGTTGAAGAACGGGCCCGCGACCGGGTTGCCGCCGCCCACGACCTGGGCGATCTTGTCGGTCCAGCCCGCGTACCAGACCCAGCGGTCGATCGCCGCGTCGACGACGGCCGCCGCCTTCGCCTTCGACAGGCCCTCCGCGTCGGCCACTTCGCGGACGAACTGCTCCTTGCGGCCCTCCAGCATCTCGGCGACGCGGTACAGGATCTGGCCGCGGTTGTACGCCGTGGCGCCGGACCAGCCGCCGAACGCCTTGCGCGCGGCGACGACCGCGTCACGGGCGTCCTTGCGGCTCGACTGCGGCGCGTTCGCCAGCCACTTGCCCTTGGAGTCGGTCACCTCGTACACCCGGCCGCTCTCGGAACGCGGGAACTTCCCGCCCACGTACAGCTTGTAGGTCTTGAAGACGCTCAGACGCTGCTGCTCGGACTTCTCGGCTGCACTCATTTATCGCTCGCCCTCCGGGCTCGACGGGGCGAGGTACGCCTCCAGGCCGTGACGACCGCCCTCGCGGCCGAAGCCCGACTCCTTGTACCCGCCGAACGGCGAGGTCGGGTCGAACTTGTTGAACGTGTTGGACCAGATGACACCCGCGCGGAGCTTGCTCGCGACGGCGAGGATGCGGGAGCCCTTCTCGGTCCAGATGCCCGCCGAGAGGCCGTACGGGGAGTTGTTGGCCTTCGCGACCGCCTCGTCCGGGGTGCGGAACGTGAGGACGGACAGCACCGGACCGAAGATCTCGTCACGGGCGATGGTGTGCGCCTGCGTGACGTTCGTGAAGAGCGTCGGGGCGAACCAGTAGCCGGAGGAAGGGAGTTCACAGGCCGGGGACCAGCGCTCGGCACCCTCGGCCTCGCCCTGGTCGACGAGTGTGGTGATGCGGGAGAGCTGCTCGGCGGAGTTGATCGCGCCGATGTCCGTGTTCTTGTCGAGCGGGTCGCCGAGGCGCAGCGTCGACAGACGGCGCTTGAGGGAGTCGAGCAGCTCGTCGTGGATCGACTCCTGGACCAGCAGACGCGAGCCCGCGCAGCAGACCTGGCCCTGGTTGAAGAAGATGCCGCTGACGATGCCCTCGACGGCCTGGTCGATCGGGGCGTCGTCGAAGACGATGTTCGCGCCCTTGCCGCCCAGTTCGAGCGTGACCTTCTTGTGCGAGCCCGCGATCTGGCGGGCGATCGCCTTGCCGACGGCGGTGGAGCCGGTGAAGGCCACCTTGTCCACGTCCGGGTGCGCGACGAGGGCCGCGCCCGCGTCGCCGTACCCGGGAAGGATGTTGACGACGCCCCTGGGCAGGCCTGCCTGGCGGCAGATGTCCGCGAAGAACAGCGCCGACAGGGGAGTGGTCTCGGCGGGCTTCAGGACGACCGTGTTGCCGGTCGCGAGGGCCGGGGCGATCTTCCAGGCCAGCATCAGCAGCGGGAAGTTCCACGGGATGACCTGGCCGGCGACACCCAGCGGGCGCGGGTTCGCGCCGAAGCCCGCGTGGTCGAGCTTGTCGGCCCAGCCCGCGTAGTAGAAGAAGTGCGCGGCGACCAGGGGGAGGTCCGCGTCGCGGGTCTCCTTGATCGGCTTGCCGTTGTCCAGCGTCTCCAGGACGGCCAGCTCGCGGCTGCGCTCCTGGATGATCCGCGCGATGCGGAACAGGTACTTGGCACGCTCGGAGCCCGGCAGCGCGGACCACTTCGCGAAGGCCTTGCGGGCGGCCTTCACCGCGCGGTCGACGTCCGCCTCGCCCGCCTGGGCGATCTCGGAGAGGACCTCCTCGGTGGAGGGGGAGACGGTCTTGAAGACCTTGCCCTCGGCGGCCTCGGTGAACTCACCGTCGATGAACAGGCCGTAGGAGGGCGCGATGTCGACGACGGAGCGGGACTCGGGCGCCGGTGCGTATTCGAATGCGGAAGCCATGATGGATCAGTCCACCGTCACATAGTCGGGGCCGGAGTAGCGGCCGGTGGCCAGCTTCTGACGCTGCATCAGCAGGTCGTTCAGGAGCGAGGACGCGCCGAAGCGGAACCAGTGGTTGTCCAGCCAGTCCTCACCCGCCGTCTCGTTCACCACGACCAGGAACTTGATGGCGTCCTTGGTGGTGCGGATGCCGCCGGCCGGCTTCACGCCGACCTGCACCCCGGTCTGGGCGCGGAAGTCGCGGACGGCCTCCAGCATCAGCAGTGTGTTCGCGGGCGTCGCGTTCACGGCCACCTTGCCGGTGGAGGTCTTGATGAAGTCGGCCCCGGCCAGCATGCCGAGCCAGCTCGCCCGCCGGATGTTGTCGTACGTCGACAGCTCGCCGGTCTCGAAGATGACCTTCAGGCGGGCGGCACCCGAGGCCTCCTTCACGGCGACGATCTCGTCGTACACCTTCAAGTATCTGCCCGAGAGGAAGGCCCCGCGGTCGATGACCATGTCGATCTCGTCGGCGCCCGCGGCGACGGCGTCACGCACGTCGGCCAGCTTCACACCGAGGGCGGCGCGGCCCGCGGGGAAGGCGGTCGCGACGGAGGCGACCTTCACCCCGGAGCCGGCGACGGCCTCCTTCGCGACGGCCACCATGTCGGGATAGACACAGACCGCCGCCGTGGAGGGCGCCGTGCGGTCGGTCGGGTCCGGGAACACCGCCTTGGCGCCGAGCGCCCGGACCTTGCCCGGGGTGTCCGCGCCTTCCAGCGTCGTCAGGTCGACCATCGAGATGGCGAGGTCGATGGCGTACGCCTTCGCGGTGGTCTTGATGGAACGGGTGCCGAGCGAGGCGGCTCGCGCCTCCAGGCCGACCGGGTCGACGCCGGGCAGCCCGTGGAGGAAGCGGCGCAGCGTGCTGTCGGACGCGGTCACGTCGCCGAGTGCGTGGGTGGGGGCACCACCCTGCTCGAGCGGAGCCGAGAGCTTGGGGGAGGGTGCAGAGGTGGGCATGGTCACCAGACGAGCATATCTACGCGCGTAGCGGCTGTACAGCCCCGGGTATGACCAAGGGATTTTTTGCCCGCCGGGGCCGCCGCCCGGGCGGCGGGGCGACCGCGCTCACGTGGGGGAACGGGGAGTAGCGGTTCTACCCGGCGGGGTTGGGGCCGGATGCGTGGGCGTCGATCTGCCAGCAGGCCGCTGTGAAGCGGACCTCTGTGCCATGCACGAACGGGTTGAACGCGGCACGGACCGTGTCGACGACCCGCGCCCGGGTCCGTTCGTCCGTCCCGGGCAGGGCGAGGCCGACCGGGCCGAATCGGCTGAAGTACGGGACCAGCTCCTCCTCGGGCAGGACGCAGGCCGGATCGACGGGCCGGATGTCGATCCCGGCCCACCCGCTCTCCTCCAGCAGCCGGCGCACCCTGTCCGCGTCCGACAGGGCGAACTGACCCGGCGCGTCCGGCCGGCGCTTCGGCAGGTCGGGCAGGAGCGGTGCCGCGGCGTGTTCGGCCGTCGTCATGAAAGGGTTCTCCGCGATGTCGCGCCAGACGATGAACCGCAGTCGGGCATCTTCCTTCGCGGCCCGCCGCAGGTTGGTGAAGGCCCGTACCGGATCATCGAAGAACATGACGCCGAAGCGCGAGACGACCGCGTCGAAGACCGTCGGCTCGAAGACGTGGTCCTGCGCGTCGGCGCGGACGAAGGAGGCCCCCGCGCCCTCCCGAGCCGCACGGGCCCGGGCGGCCTCGACCATCGGCCCGGAGATGTCGACGCCGACACACTCGCCCCCGGCGCCGAGCCGCCGCGCGAGGGCCACCGTGGTGCCGCCCGTGCCGCAGCCGACGTCGAGCACCCGGCCCCCGTGCCCGGCCGGAACCGCTTCGACGAGCAGCTCCTCCAGCGGCGCGAACAACGCGTCCACCACGTCCTGGGCCTCGACCCAGGCGTTCCCGGCCGGGCCGTTCCAGCGCGCGGCCTGTCCGTCGCCCGCCTTGCCCCCGGCCTCGCCGTCCGCCTCGCGGTCCGTCCTGTCGTCCGCCCCGCCGGTGGGTTCCATGGCGCCTCCTGTGCTTGCCCTCACGACCTGGAGATGACACCGTCCTACTTCAAGCCGACTTGAGGTCAAGAGGATGCCGGACCTGGATATCGCCGAAGTGGCACGCCGCGCCAAAGTGCCCGCTTCGACCCTGCGGTTCTACGAGGACAAGGGGCTCATCGCCCCGACCGGCCGGCGCGGTCTGCGCCGCCAGTTCGACCCCGGTGTGCTGGAACGGCTGGCGCTGATCGCCCTCGGGCGCTCCGCCGGGTTCTCGCTGGACGAGATCGCCCGGATGTTCGCGCCGGACGGGCACCCGCGCATCGACCGTCAGGTGCTCGCCGACAAGGCCGACGAACTGGACCGGACGATCCGCGAACTCGGAGTGCTGCGCGACTCCCTGCGGCACGCCGCCGCTTGTCCCGCGCCGAGCCACATGGAATGTCCCACCTTCCGCCGGATCCTGGGGGCCGTCGCGTCCGGCGCGGTCGCGATGCCGGGGAAGGGATCGGCGCGAGGACTTTCGCGACCTTAGTGAGACCCCACCGAGCTCAAGCGCGTGGCGCACGTCGTGCACAATCGGGACCATGACCACCCCCGACCACCAGTCACCCCTTCCGGACGCCTCGCGACCCGAGGCCAGGGACCGGATCTACCGGTCGCCCGCCGGTATCGCGGGCGGCGTCCTTCTCCTGTTCCTCGTGGGCTGGCTCGGCGTCGACGCGCTGATCTCCGGACACGGCCGCACCCCTTGGCTGGCGCTCGCCGGGCTGATCCTTGCCGTCCCTGTGGTGGCCGCCTTCACGCTGCGCCCCGCCGTCTACGCGAACGAGGACCGGCTGCGCGTCCGCAACCCGCTCCGCGTGATCGTGCTCCCCTGGGGCAAGGTCGCCTCGCTGCGCTCGCACTACTCGAACGAGGTGGTCGACACCTCCGGCACGAAGTACCAGCTGTGGGCGGTGCCCGTGTCGCTGCGCGCACGCAAGAAGGCGGCCAGGCAGCCGGTGCCGGGCGCGACCGGCCGCGAGGGCCGTCTGTCGTCGCTGGGCCGTCCGTCCGCCCTCGGCCGGGGAGCCGTCACCGACGCGCCGACCCGCCCCGAGACCGACCGGATCATGGACGAACTGCGCGGGCTGGCCGAGGCCAGGGCCACCGCGGACAGCGCGCAGGGCGAGGTCACGGTGCGCTGGGCGTACGAGGTGATCGGCCCCGTACTCGCGGGTGCCGTGGTTCTGGCCATCCTGCTGATCGTGGGCTGACCAACCCCTTCGCGGGGCCGTGCCCCGCCTCGGACGCGAACGCCGTTCCCCCATCCGGAGACGAAGCCGAGGGCCTGCCGTAACACCGCCCCGTGGCCCGAGTCTCTGGGAAACGATGAACACCGACGTCCGGCGGACACTGCCCGGACTGGCTGGCCGGTTTCCTGATGGTGCCGTGGGGCTTCCTCGTTTGCTGGGCCGCGTTCACCGACGAGGACCCCGGCCTCTGGAGGCAGGTCGTCAGCTTCCTCCTCGGTCTGTTCGGCGCCGTCCGCATCCCCGTGAAGCTGTGCTGGCGCATCACCGCCGACCGCACCGGGCTCTGGCTGAACGGCCTGCGCGGGACCACCCACATCCCGTGGGACGACATCCGGTCGGTCCGCCGGGAGTCCCTCGAGCTCAAGCTGCGCTGGCGCGGCGACGGGTCCTGGGCGGTCGCCGCACCCCGCTGGGCCTGGTTCCAGCGCGTAAGCGGTGTGACCCACCCGTACGACGCCCTGGCCGCCGAGGTCACCGCCATGCACGCCGACCCCGCCCTGCGCCCCACCGGCGACAGCGAGGAGCGCGAGCGGGGACGCCCCCTGTGGCCGCTGGCGGTGCCGTTCGTCCTTGCGTGGCTGACGGCCGTGCTGGTCGCTCTGGTGGGGTTCCCGGACCGGTGAGCCGGGGCGTGACCGCCGGAGATCCCGCGAGGCGGGGACGGCCCTCCCGCAGCCGCTCGGTGCGACGGCGGCTCCGGCCGTGCACACGCCCTCGGCAGCGGAGTCGGACGTGGGCCGGCCCTAGGACGGCCGACGCCTCGGACAGGCCCTAGGGTGCGCTCGGCCACACCAGCAGCATGTACGCGCCGCAGTACGCCGAACCGAGCACCGCGGCCGTGAGGAACAGGGACCGGAAGCGACGTGAGGCGCGGGCCAGGTGCAGGGCCGGGGGGAGCAGCAGCGGGAAGCCGGGGAGCAGGAAGCGGGCGCGCGGGAAGTAGACGCCGCCGCTGCCGAGGACGATCAGCAGCAGGATCCCGGTGAAGACCAGCAGCGGGAGCGGCTGGCGGTCCGCCGCGGAGAGCGCGTACAGCACCACCGCCGCCACCAGGGTCACGGTCACCATCACCAGGAACAGTTCGGGCGAGGAGTTCTGCGCCAGCACCTCCCGCATCCGGCGCACGGTCTCCGCACCGCCGTCCCACTCGTTGTGCCACAGCCGCTGTACGGCGAAGTAGCCGTCCCAGCGGCCCACCCGCAGGCCCACCCAGCCGACGTACGCGAGCCAGCCGGCCGGGGCCAGGGCGGCCGCCGCGAGCGCCCGGACCGAGAAGCCCCGGCGCAGCGACAGCAGCGCGGTCACGGCGACGGCGCCGGCCACCGCGACACCGGTGGGCCGGGTCAGCCCCGCCAGCGCCGCCAGCGAGGCGGCCCACAGCAGACGTCCGGTGAGCACCGCGTACAGCGCCCACGCGGCGAACGCCGTGAACAGCGACTCCGTGTAGCCCATCCACTCGACCGGGCCCACCGGCAGGGCCGCCCACAGCACGGTCAGCAGCACCCCAACGCGGCGGCCGTGCAGATGACTGCCCACCACGTGGATGCCCCACGCGGCGAGGAACGAGCACCCGACCCCGATCGCCAGTCCGGTCGTCGCGCGCGAGCCGGGTGTCAGGGCCGCGACCGCCTTGACCAGGACCGGGTAGAGAGGGAAGAAGGCCAGGTTGTTCGCGTCGAACGCGTGGCCCAGGTGATGCGCGTAGCCGTGGTCGGCGATGCCGAGGTACCACTTCGCGTCCCACTGCGCCGCGAGGAGCGGCCAGACGCCGTGATGTCTGCGGTGGGCCCAGAGCGCGAGCGCGATCAGGCCGGTGAGGCGGACGGCCGCGTAGCCGAGGAGAGCGGGGGCCGCGTGCCGCAGAGAGGCGCGGAGCGCGGTGAGGAGTCCGGCCGCGCCCGGCGCGCGCCGGGCGGTCGGAACGCCGGGGGCGCTCCCGCCCGGGACGCTGTGGGGCGGGGCGGACGTCGGCCGGGACTCGGTCGAGGGCACGCGGCAGCTCCTGGGACTCGATGGTGCGCTACCTGTAACCGTTCCTCGGTCACCCGGCGGCGCACGGGAGCGCTGCGTCAACTGCCGTGCGGAAGTCACCCGTAAGGGGGTGGATGTGCGTGTCATGGCCCGGCGGGAGGCGGCGGACGGGCCGCCTCCCGCCGGGCTGGGGCTCAGATGCCGGCCGCGGCCGACAGGTCCCGCTTGATCGCCGTCAGCAGCTCGGCGGCCCTCGCGTGGGCCGCCGCGAGATCGGCGTGGCCGCCCACGGGCAGCACGACCTCCAGGTAGCACTTCAGCTTGGGCTCGGTGCCGCTCGGGCGGACGATGACCCGCGCGCCGTCCAGGGTGTAGCGCAGACCGTCCGTGGGCGGCAGCCGGTCCGTCCCCTCGTTCAGGTCCTCGGCCTTGGTGACGGCCAGGCCCGCGAGCTCCGCGGGCGGCCGCTCGCGCATCCGGCGCATGGCGTTCGCGATGACCGACAGGTCCTCCACCCGGACCGAGAGCTGGTCGGTGGCGTGCAGCCCGTACGCGACGGCCATGTCGTCGAGCAGGTCGAGCAGGGTCCGGCCCCGCTCCTTGAGCTCGGAGGCCAGCTCGGTGATGAGGAGGGCGGCGGTGATGCCGTCCTTGTCCCGTACGCCGTCGGGGTCGACGCAGTAGCCGAGCGCCTCTTCGTACCCGTACCGCAGACCCTCCACGCGGGCGATCCACTTGAAGCCCGTGAGCGTC
This sequence comes from Streptomyces sp. NPDC005784, assembly GCF_042871525.1. NCBI lineage: Bacteria > Bacillati > Actinomycetota > Actinomycetes > Kitasatosporales > Streptomycetaceae > Streptomyces > Streptomyces sp. NPDC005784. The sequence continues at coordinate 237,922 of NZ_JBIAIQ010000004.1, read as the reverse complement.
TCCTCGTACGGCAGGCCCGCGCCCTCGGCGATCCGGCCGAGCAGGGAGGAGGAGACGATCGACTCGGCGAAGGTGCCGCGCGCGCCCCGCCGCACCAGGTGCTCGGCGAGCAGCGCGCCGACCTCGTCGCCGCGCAGCATCCGCCAGTCGGCACCGGCCTTCACGGCCACGGCGCACCGGTCGGCGTCGGGGTCGTTCGCGATGATCAGGTCGGGTTCCGCCGCGCGGGCCGCCGCGAAGGCGAGGTCCATCGCGCCGGGCTCCTCCGGGTTGGGGAAGGCGACGGTCGGGAAGTCCGGGTCGGGCTCGGCCTGTTCGGCGACGAGCACCGGCTCCGGGAAACCGGCCCGGGCGAAGGCCGCGAGCAGCACGTCCTTGCCGACGCCGTGCATGGCCGTGTAGACGGTGCGGGCGGTGCGCGGCGAGCCCTCGGCCAGGACGGCGTCCGTACGGGCCAGGTAGGCGTCCAGGACGCCCTCGTCGAGGGTCTCCCAGCCGGAGTCGGGGCGGGGCACGTCGGCGAGCGCGCGGACCGCGTCGATCTCGGCGGCGATCTCCGCGTCCGCCGGCGGGACGATCTGCGAACCGTCGCCGAGGTAGACCTTGTACCCGTTGTCGCGGGGCGGGTTGTGGCTGGCGGTGACCTCCACGCCCGCGACCGCGCCGAGGTGCCGTATGGCGTAGGCGAGGACGGGGGTGGGCAGCGGCCGGGGCAGGACGGCGGCGCGCAGGCCCGCGCCCGTCATCACGGCCGCGGTGTCCCGGGCGAAGTCCGCGGACTTGTGACGGGCGTCGTAGCCGATCACGACGAGTCCGCCGGTCTCGCCCTTGGCCGACAGATACGCGGCGAGTCCGGCCGCGGCCCTGATGACCACGGAGCGGTTCATCCGCATCGGTCCGGCGCCGAGTTCACCGCGCAGGCCCGCGGTGCCGAACTGGAGCGTGCCGCTGAAGCGGGCGGCCAGCTCGGTGACGTCCTCGGCGTCGACGAGCTTGGCGAGTTCGTCACGGGTCTCCGCGTCGGGGTCCTCGGCCAGCCAGGCCTTGGCCCGCGCGATGAGTTCGTCCTGCACCTCGGGTGCACCTCTCTTCGGTCGTACGGTTCAGTGGTTCCCGGATGTTCCCGGTCGTTCCGCCCCCCCGGTGCCGGGGCGGACACTCCGTCGCCTACAGACGATCCAGTACCTGGGTCAGAAGTTCCCCCATGCGCGAGGCCGAGTCGCGGCCCGCCTGGAGGACTTCCTCGTGGTTGAGGGGCTCGCCCGTCATACCGGCGGCGAGGTTGGTGACGAGGGAGATGCCGAGCACCTCGGCGCCCGCCTCGCGCGCGGCGATGGCCTCGAGTGTCGTCGACATGCCCACCAGGTCGGCCCCGATGACCCGGGCCATGCGGATCTCGGCCGGCGTCTCGTAGTGCGGGCCGGGGAACTGCGCGTAGACGCCCTCCTCCAGGGAGGGGTCGACCTCCTTGCACAGCGCGCGCAGCCGCGGTGAGTACAGGTCGGTGAGGTCGACGAAGTTCGCGCCGATGATCGGCGAGGTGGCCGTCAGGTTGATGTGGTCGCTGATCAGCACGGGCTGGCCGGGGCGCATGCCCTCGCGCAGCCCGCCGCAGCCGTTGGTGAGGACGATGGTCTTGCAGCCGGCGGCGACGGCGGTGCGTACGCCGTGCGCGACGGCGGCGACACCGCGGCCCTCGTAGTAGTGGGTGCGGCCGAGGAAGACCAGGGCGCGCTTGTCGCCGATCCGGTACGAGCGGATCGTGCCTCCGTGGCCCTCGACCGCCGGCGGCGGGAAGCCGGGCAGCTCGGTGACCGGGAACTCGGCCTCGGGGGTGCCGAGGGCGTCCACGGCGGGAGCCCAGCCGGAGCCCATCACGAGTGCGACGTCATGGGTCTCGGCGCCCGTGAGCTCGCGCAGGCGCGTGGCGGCGGCGTCAGCGGCGGCGTGGGGGTCGCCCTGGATGTCGTCCGGAAGAAGAGATGCGTTCACGCGCAAGAGGGTAGCCGGTCTGGGCCTACGCGCGTAGATGACGGAGCTCACGGTCTTGCGATCGTTGTCTTGTCGTTTCCGACAAAGAGGTGTTGAGAAGAGGGTGCCCGGACGGAGTGCCGCGCCGGACGAGCGGCTGGGAAACGACCCCCGGAGCGGCGCCCGGAGCGGCGCCCGGGGAGGTGCGCGGAGAGATGCGCGGCGGAACGGGTCGAGTCGGGCAGGTGTCCGGGAAGACACCGCGGAGCTGCGCGGGAACGGCCGCGGAGCGGCGGGGCGCGCCGGCGGAGGCGGACCTCAGCAGGGTCGCTTGCGGAGCTCCATGACGTAGTCGTGCGGGGCTCCCGCCGACTCGGCGGCGTCCGCGAGTTCGCCCAGATAACGCGCCGAGGGCAGTCCCCCCTCGTACCCGTTCAGTACGTAGACCCACGCGGCTTCCTCACCCTCCAGCGTGTGCACCCGTACACGCATCCGACGGTAGACGTCGAGGCCGACGCCCTCCCAGCGGTCCATGGAGTCCTCGTCCAGCGGCGCGATGTCGTACAGCGCCACGAAGACCTGGGACCGCGGCGCCTCGACGATCGTCGCGAGCGCGCCCTCCCAGCCCATGTGCTCGCCACCGAAGGTCAGCCGCCAGCCGTTCAGCCAGCCCGTGGCGCGCAGCGGCGAATGCGGGGCGCGGCGCGTCATGAGCCGCGGGTCGAGATTGCCGGCGTACGCGGCGTAGAGCGACATGGGGTCGAGGGTACGGCAGCGACACGTACGCCTCTCGCGTAACAAAGTGGCTCGGATGCCCCGGACTCGGGACCCCTGGGCGGAAGCACCTTGAAGCGTGCGGGACAATGGAGTACGTGACTCGGATCGTGATCATTGGTGGCGGACCCGGCGGGTATGAAGCGGCGCTGGTAGCCGCGCAGCTCGGCGCGGAGGTGACCGTCGTCGACTGCGACGGTCTGGGCGGGGCGTCGGTGCTCACCGACTGCGTGCCGTCGAAGACTCTTATCGCCACGGCCGAGGTGATGACGACCTTCGACTCCTCCTACGAGGAGCTGGGGATCATCGTCGCCGACGACACCCCTCCCATGGAGCAGGCCGCTCGTGTGGTCGGGGTCGACCTCGGCAAGGTCAACCGCCGGGTGAAGCGCCTCGCGCTCGCCCAGTCGCACGACATCACGGCCTCGGTGACCCGCGCCGGCGCCCGCGTCCTGCGCGGCCGCGGACGGCTGGAGGGCATGCAGTCCCTGGACGGCTCCCGCAAGGTCGTCGTGAGCGCCGCGGACGGCACCGAGGAGACCCTCACCGCCGACGCCGTACTCCTCGCCACCGGCGGGCACCCGCGCGAGCTGCCCGACGCGCAGCCCGACGGCGAGCGCATCCTGAACTGGACCCAGGTCTACGACCTCGACGAGCTGCCCGAGGAGCTCATCGTGGTCGGCTCCGGTGTCACCGGTGCCGAGTTCGCCGGCGCATACCAGGCGCTCGGCTCCCGCGTGACGCTCGTCTCCAGCCGCGACCGTGTGCTGCCGGGCGAGGACCCGGACGCCGCCGCCGTCCTGGAGGACGTCTTCCGCCGCCGCGGCATGAACGTCATGGCCCGCTCCCGCGCCGAGTCCGCCAAGCGGGTCGGCGACCGTGTCGAGGTCACGCTCTCCGACGGCCGGGTCATCAGCGGCACGCACTGCCTGATGGCCGTCGGCGCCATCCCGAACAGCACGGGGATGGGGCTGGAGGAGGCCGGCGTCAGGGTCCGCGACTCCGGGCACATCTGGACGGACAGGGTCTCGCGCACGACCGCTCCTGGCGTGTACGCGGCCGGTGACGTGACCGGCGTCTTCGCCCTCGCGTCCGTCGCCGCCATGCAGGGCCGTATCGCCATGTACCACTTCCTCGGCGACGCGGTGGCCCCGCTGAACCTGAAGACGGTCTCCTCGAACGTCTTCACCGACCCCGAGATCGCCACCGTCGGCTACTCCCAGGCCGACGTCGACGCGGGCAAGATCGACGCCCGGGTCGTGAAGCTGCCGCTGCTGCGCAACCCGCGCGCCAAGATGCAGGGCATCCGCGACGGTTTCGTCAAGATCTTCTGCCGTCCCGGCACCGGCATCGTGGTCGGCGGTGTGGTCGTCTCCCCGCACGCCTCGGAGCTGATCCACCCCATCTCGATCGCGGTCGACAACAATCTGACGGTCGAACAGATCGCGAACGCGTTCACCGTGTACCCGTCCCTGTCCGGCTCGATCGCCGAGGTGGCACGGCAGTTGCACACAAGGAAGACCACGAGCGAGGGCTGACGGCCCCGGGCGACTCTCCGCTGGTCACAGCGAGTTGGTGACCGTGCGCACGGCATAGGCGGCGCGAGTAGGCACGTATACCACTCAGCTCCCTGCCATGCGAACAACTTCTGTTATTCGGCGCAAACTGCTGAAAGCAGACGGTCGTTGGGGTTACTGTCAGTTTCGTGTTCGCTGCAGAACGTCGCCAATTGATCCTCGAAATGGTGCGAGCGAATGGGGCCGTGTCGCTCCGTGAGCTCGCCCGCGTCGTCCAGACCTCCGAAGTGACCGTACGGCGGGACGTGCGCGCACTGGAGGCAGAAGGACTCCTCGACCGCCGGCACGGCGGTGCGGTATTGCCGGGCGGGTTTACGCGGGAGTCCGGCTTTCCGCAGAAATCGCATCTCGCGACCGCCGAGAAGACGGCCATCGCCGATCTCGCCGCGAGTCTCGTCGAAGAAGGCGAGGCCATCGTGGTCGGGGCGGGTACCACCACGCAGGAGCTGGCTCGCCGGCTCGCGCGGGTGCCCGGACTGACCGTCGTCACCAACTCCCTGCTGGTGGCCCAGGCGTTGGCCCACGCCAACCGTGTGGAGGTCGTGATGACCGGCGGCACCCTCCGCGGTTCCAACTATGCCCTGGTCGGCTCGGGTGCGGAGCAGTCCCTCCAGGGGCTGCGCGTCTCCCGGGCGTTCCTCTCCGGGAGCGGTCTGACCGCCGAGCGCGGACTCTCCACGTCCAACATGCTCTCGGCGTCCGTGGACCGCGCCCTCGTCCAGGCGGCCGCGGAGGTCGTGGTCCTCGCCGACCACACCAAGCTCGGGACGGACACCATGTTCCAGACCGTGCCGACCGACCTCATCACGCGCCTGGTCACGGACGAGCCGCCCGCCCACGACGACCGCGCGGCCACCGAACTGCAGGCCCTGGCCGATCAGGGCGTACAGATCACGGTGGCCGGGTCATCGGCATCGGGCGGCGCGGGAGGAGATCCGCTCCCGGCGGGGCGCCAGCCGCGCCGGGACGTACCGCTCCCGGGCCCGCGCCGCGGCCAGGTGGTCCCGGGCTCGGGACCGCAACTACGGAGCGCGACGGTGATGGGGGACCAGCCCCCGGCCGAAAGGGCGCGGGTGGCCGACCTTCGACGCCGCTGAGCGGTGTCGGCGGGACGTGGGGCCGACTGGTCTCCTCGTCAGGTCGGTCAGGTCCGGTCGGGTCCGGTCAGGACGGGTCCGGTCGGTCAGGTCGGCTCACGGCTTCAGGCCGCGCAGTGTCAGGCTCAGCAGGCGGTCGGCCAGCGCGGGGTCGTCCGCGGTTTCCTCCGCCGCCAGCGCGATCGCGTTGGTCAGCTGGAGGAGATCACCGATCGAGACGTCGGGGCGTACGGCCCCCGACTCCTGGGCGCGGAGCAGCAGGGCGCTGCCCGCCTCACGCATCGGGCCGCTGCACCGGGCGAGGTGTGAACCGTCGTCCTGTGAGGCCGACAGGAGGGCGCGTGCGAGCCCTCGGTACTCACTCGCGTGCGTGATGATCTCGCGCAGCCACTCCACCAGGGCTGTGCACGGCTGCGGGGCGTCGAGCAGCTCGCGCGAGCGGGCCAGCAGATCGCTCACGGCCTCCTCGAAGACCGCGCTCATCAGGGCGTGCCGATTCGGGAAGTGGCGGTACAGCGTGCCGATTCCTACGCCCGCGCGGCGCGCCACGTCCTCCAGGGACGCGTCGGTGCCATGCTCGGCGAACGCGGAGCGCGCCTCGGTGAGCAGCCGCCCGTAGTTGCGCCGGGCGTCCGCGCGCATGACGCGGCCCGCTCCTGGACCCGGAGCGGGCCCGGACGTCCCGGCCCGCTCCCCCGTGGTCGCGCCCACCATGGCTTCCACCTGCCCTCCACCTGCCCTCTCCCAACGCCCGGCTGCGCTCCAGGATGCCACCGGCAGCTTCCGGACGGACGCCCGCGGATTGCGCGGTGGACGGCTCGAAGCATCATTCCCGGTTGCGCGGACGGGGGGTCGAGCGCCGTCGTCGTGGTGGGGACAGAGTCGTAGGGCGCTGTCGTCGGGGCGGGGACAGGGCTACGGCGTCGGCGGGTTGCGCGTCGGCAGACTCGTACGGCGTCGTCGGGGTGGGGGCAGGCTCGTACGGCGTCGTCGTGGTGGGGCAGAGTCGTACGGCGTCGGCGGGGCGGGGACAGGGGCTACGGCGTCGGCGGGTTCCGGCGTCGGCAGGCTCGTACGGCGTCGGCAGGGTCCTGGGTTGTCGGCGGGTTCGTATTTCGACGCCCGCACGGCGAAGCGCCCGGCGGGCCGCAGATGCGGTTCGCCGGGCGCTTCGGATGAGATGAGACGGGCGAGTCACCCGTCCGTGTCACTCAGTGTTGCTCAGTCCTTGATTTCGCAGATGGGGGCGCCGGAGGTGACGGAGGCGCCGACCTCCGCGCTCAGGCCCTTGATGGTGCCGGAGCGGTGTGCGTTCAGGGGCTGTTCCATCTTCATGGCCTCCAGGACGACGATCAGATCGCCCTCCTTGACCTCCTGGCCCTCCTCGACGGCCACCTTGACGATGGTGCCCTGCATCGGGGAGGCCAGCGTGTCGCCCGAGGCGACCGGGCCGGACTTCTTCGCGGCGCGGCGCTTGGGCTTCGCGCCGGCGGCCAGACCGGTGCGGGCCAGCGACATGCCCAGCGAGACCGGGAGGGAGACCTCCAGGCGCTTGCCGCCGACCTCGACGACCACCGTCTCGCGGCCGGGCTCGTCGTCGGTGTCGGTGACGGCCGGTGCGGTGAAGGGCTTGATCTCGTTGACGAACTCGGTCTCGATCCACCGGGTGTGGACCGTGAACGGGGCGCTGGAGCCGGTCAGCTCGGGGGCGAACGCCGGGTCGGTGACCACCGCGTGGTGGAACGGGATGGCGGTGGCCATGCCCTCCACCTGGAACTCCGCCAGCGCGCGGGCGGCCCGCTGCAGGGCCTGCTTGCGGGTCGCGCCGGTGACGATCAGCTTGGCGAGCAGGGAGTCCCAGGCCGGGCCGATGACGCTGCCGGACTCCACGCCCGCGTCCAGGCGGATGCCGGGACCCGAGGGCGGGGCGAAGGTGGTGACGGTGCCGGGGGCGGGCAGGAAGCCGCGGCCCGGGTCCTCACCGTTGATACGGAACTCGATGGAGTGACCGCGCAGTTCGGGATCGCCGTAGCCGAGCTCCTCGCCGTCCGCGATCCGGAACATCTCGCGCACCAGGTCGATGCCGGCGACCTCCTCGGTCACCGGGTGCTCGACCTGCAGACGGGTGTTGACCTCCAGGAAGGAGATCGTGCCGTCCGTGCCGACCAGGAACTCCACGGTCCCGGCGCCGACGTAGCCGGCCTCCTTCAGGATCGCCTTGGAGGACGCGTACAGCTCCTGCACCTGGGCGTCGGAGAGGAACGGCGCGGGTGCCTCCTCGACCAGCTTCTGGTGGCGCCGCTGCAGCGAGCAGTCACGCGTGGACACGACGACCACGTTGCCGTGGCTGTCGGCCAGGCACTGCGTCTCCACATGCCGGGGCTTGTCGAGGTAGCGCTCCACGAAGCACTCGCCGCGCCCGAAGGCCGCGACCGCCTCACGCACCGCCGACTCGTACAGCTCCGGCACCTCCTCCAGCGTCCGGGCCACCTTCAGACCACGCCCGCCGCCACCGAAGGCGGCCTTGATCGCGATCGGCAGACCGTGCTGCTCGGCGAACGCGACGACCTCGTCCGCACCCGAGACCGGGTCCGGGGTACCGGCCACCAGCGGCGCACCCGCGCGCTGCGCGATGTGCCGGGCGGCGACCTTGTCACCCAGGTCCCGGATCGCCTGCGGCGGCGGACCGATCCAGGTCAGCCCCGCGTCGAGAACGGCCTGGGCGAAGTCCGCGTTCTCCGAAAGAAAGCCGTAACCCGGATGAACGGCATCCGCGCCGGAGTCCTTGGCGGCCTGCAGCACCTTGGCGAAGTCCAGGTAACTGGTGGCCGGGGTGTCACCGCCCAGCGCGAACGCCTCGTCCGCCGCACGGACATGCAGAGCGTCCCGGTCCGGTTCCGCATACACGGCAACGCTCGCGATCCCGGCATCCCGACACGCTCGGGCCACGCGGACAGCGATTTCGCCACGGTTGGCGATGAGCACCTTGCGCACGATGGCTCCCTCCTTGAAAACAAGCCGAGTTTAGGGACAGCCAACACGACGTTTCGACCTGTCCCCCGTGGTGAGCTTGCCCACACGGAGCGTGATACGAGGCTCGCCCTACCCGCGAAATCCCTTGTCGTGCCAAGGCACGCCGGAATCCTTCCCTGAACCCTAGCCCGCAGGTGTGTCCAAGGTCTCTATGACTCCGTGCTGCGGCCCACAACGATTCTTTGTGGAGTCCCTACGAATGGCCCAACGATTCTTTGCCCTCGGCAGAACCCTTGTCCCGGGGTTTACCCGTTAGTAGCGTTCGGGATGTCTCGAACGTACTTGGGGTAACAGCACGCGGAAGTGGGTGGGGCCGGTGGTGCGCAGACCGGTGGTGTGGGTGGCGGCGATCGTGCTCTTCGTGGAGGCGATAGGTATCGCACTCCTCAACTGGTTCCTCGGCGTGGTCGTGGACCGCCAGGACATGTCCCTGGCGGGACTCGACTCCGACATGATGTCGCTGTCGTCGAAGGTCGGCGGACTGCTCTTCGGCCTCTACTTCGTGGCGTGCGCCGTGTCGGCCCTGCTGGTCGCGCTCCGCGAACGCCCCCCGGGGCTTCTCGGGCGTGTCCTGCTGATCAGCGCCGCCGTGGTGCACGGGCTGCTCGGCGCCTTCACGGTGGGCCTGGTGGGCTGGGGTGCCTTCATCTTCATGATGGTCGTGCTCGCGCTGGTCGTGTTCACCCTCCTGGCGTACGACCGTCGGGAGACCGGCCCTGTCGACGCCGCGCCGGAGATCGGCGGGAACGGCGACGGCGAGGGGGAGGGCGCCGAAGCGGGGAGCGCCGGCCCGGGGGAGCGTGTTGCCGCCGGGAGCGTCGACCTGGGGAAGGGTGCCGACGCGCAGGGCGCCGCCGAAGCGGAAGCCGCGCCGACACCGCCTCCGGCGCCGTCGGCCTCCTGACGGCTCCCTCGGCCACCTCATCGCTCGCTCGGCCACCCTGGCCGCCCTCCGGGCGCGGCCAGGGTCTTCGCGTCGGCCGACGCCCTTCCGGCCGGTCGGAACCTTCCGCCGGCTGCCCGACTGCCCACCCGACTGGACGGCGGGCCGTCCCCCTGGCTGTCCGGCTGTCCCGGTCCGGCTGTACGGCCGTTTCCGTTCCGGCTGCCCGACTGTCTCTGTTCCGGGTGTCCGGCCGTTTCCGTTCACGGTGTTCGGGGATCCGGCCAGTTCCGTTCACGGTGTTCGGGCAGCCGGACGGCAACAGCCTTCGGCTGTCCGGCCGTTCCCGTTGCGGTCGGGCGGGGCCGGCCCTGACGGGCGCCCCGCGCCGCGGTACTCACTGCTCCCGGGGTGTCCACAACTCCGTGATGCCGACGCCCAGTTCGGCGAGCAGCCTGCGTACCAGCGGGAGCGAGATGCCGATGACATTGCCGTGGTCGCCGTCGATGCCCTCGATGAAGGGGGCGGAGCGGCCGTCGAGGGTGAACGCGCCCGCCACGTGCAGGGGTTCGCCCGAGGCGACGTACGCGGCGATCTCCGCGTCGGTCGGCTCGCCGAAGCGGACCACGGTCGAGGCGGTGCCGGACTCCCACCGCTTCTGTGTCGTGTCCCAGACGCAGTGCCCCGTCTGGAGGGTGCCCGCCCGGCCGCGCATCGTCTTCCAGCGCGCGGTGGCCTCCTCGGCGTCCGCGGGCTTGCCGAGGGCCTCGCCGTCCAGGTCCAGCACCGAGTCGCAGCCGATCACCAGCGCGCCCTGGACCTCGGGCCGAGCCGCCACGACGGAGGCCTTGGCCTCGGCCAGCGCGAGGGCGAGTTCGGCGGGGGTGGGTGCGGTGACGGCGTCCTCGTCGACCCCGCTCACGATCACTTCGGGGGCGAGTCCGGCCTGCCGCAGCAGGTTGAGCCGGGCGGGGGACTGTGAGGCGAGCACGAGACGGCGGCGCGGCTGATCGGTCATGCGATCAGGGTATCGGCGCCGATCGACCCCTGCCTCGGCTGCCGTTCGCTCGACGGGGGCGTGGCGGGCGGTGGTGATGCCGACCGCGGCCCGGATCGACGGGACCTCTGGTGTCGGCCGGATCTGCGGGACCTCTGGTGTCGGCCGGGTCAGCGGATGCCCACCAGGGTCATCGCGACCACCATGGCCACTGCAAGGAGAACGCCCAGGCGTCGCAACATGTCCTGCATGTCGCGGAGATCCTTGGGGGGTTCGTTCTCCGGGTCGGACCACAGCATGCCCCCGATCGTGCGACGGAGGGGCCGCCGGGCGCCTGAGTACGCGTACTCAACTTGCGTACATCCTGTGAAAACGGGTCTCAGGTGCGGTCGTGAAGTGCCTTCCACCGCGGCACGCTCCGCCGTCCGGGCCGGGCCGGGGCAGTCCCTGGCCCGGCCCGGACGGGACAGTCCCTAGCCCGGCCAGTAGCTCCGGCCCCACGTCGTCGGGCCCGGCTGCGGGAGCCGGTGTGCGGCGATGCGGGCGGGGTCGGACCAGGAGTCACGCGGCCCGGACGCGCCGGACGGGGCGGATGCCACCGTCGCGGCGCGTACCCGAACCACCGCCAGTGCGGCGGCCAGCTCCTCCGGGGTCGGATTGCCCCGTACGACCTTGATCGTCATGTCTGCTCCCAGGATCCGGGTCTGCGGGGTTCTAGAGCGGGATGTTGCCGTGCTTCTTCGGGGGCAGTGACGCCCGCTTCGTGCGCAGCTGACGCAGGCCGCGTACGACGTGGGAGCGGGTCTGCGACGGCATGATCACGCCGTCGATGTAGCCGCGCTCGGCCGCCGTGTACGGGTTCAGCAGCGTGTCCTCGTACTCCTGGATCAGCCGGGCCCGGGTGGCTTCCTGGTCCTCGGCGGCCGCGATGGTGCGGCGGTGCAGGATGTTCACCGCGCCCTGCGCGCCCATGACCGCGATCTGCGCGGTGGGCCAGGCGAGGTTGAGGTCCGCGCCCAGGTGCTTGGAGCCCATGACGTCGTACGCGCCGCCGAAGGCCTTGCGGGTGATGACCGTGATCAGCGGGACCGTCGCCTCGGCGTACGCGTAGATCAGCTTGGCACCGCGGCGGATGATGCCGGTGTGCTCCTGGTCGACGCCCGGGAGGAAGCCGGGCACGTCCACGAAGGTGAGGACGGGCACGTTGAACGCGTCGCACGTCCGCACGAAGCGCGCGGCCTTCTCGCTCGCGTCGATGTCCAGACAACCGGCGAACTGCATCGGCTGGTTGGCGACGATGCCCACCGGGTGGCCCTCGACCCGGCCGAAGCCGGTGAGGATGTTCGGCGCGAACAACGCCTGCGTCTCGAAGAACTCGGCGTCGTCCAGGACGTGTTCGATCACCGTGTGCATGTCGTACGGCTGGTTCGCGCTGTCCGGCACGATCGTGTCCAGCTCGCGGTCCTCGTCCGTGAGGGTGAGGTCCGCCTCCTCCGGGAACACCGGGGGCTCGCTGAGGTTGTTGGACGGCAGGTACGACAGCAGCTGCTTGACGTACTCGATGGCGTCCTTCTCGTCGCCCGCCATGTGATGGGCCACGCCCGACACGGCGTTGTGCGTACGGGCGCCGCCCAGCTCCTCGAAGCCGACGTCCTCGCCCGTCACCGTCTTGATGACGTCCGGACCGGTGATGAACATGTGCGAGGTCTGGTCGACCATGACCGTGAAGTCGGTGATGGCGGGGGAGTACACCGCGCCGCCCGCGCACGGGCCGACGACCAGGCTGATCTGCGGGATGACACCGGACGCGTGCGTGTTGCGGCGGAAGATCTCGCCGTACATGCCGAGCGCGCTGACACCTTCCTGGATCCGCGCGCCACCCGAGTCGTTGATGCCGATGACCGGGCAGCCGGTCTTCAGCGCGAAGTCCATCGCCTTCATGATCTTCTGGCCGAAGACCTCGCCGAGGGCACCGCCGAAAACGGTGAAGTCCTGGGAGAACACGGCGATCGGGCGCCCGTCGACCGTGCCGTAGCCGGTGACCACACCGTCGCCGTAAGGGCGGTTGTTCTCCAGCCCGAAGTCGGTCGACCGGTGCCGCGCGAACTCGTCGAACTCGACGAAGGAACCGTCGTCCATCAGCAGTTCGATGCGCTCACGAGCCGTCAACTTGCCCTTGGCGTGCTGCTTTTCGACGGCGCGCTCCGAGCCGGCGTGCGTCGCTTCCTGAATGCGGCGCTGCAGATCCGCGAGCTTGCCCGCGGTGGTGTGGATGTCGGGGTGTTGCAGCTCTTCCGGCTCGGACATCGGGGTGCGGCTCCCTGCCTGCTCTAAGGGGACGTGGGAAATCAGGTGCTCAGAAGGGGGGCTTGCTACTCATCCGTAGAGTAGTGGCGTGCCTACCGATCGGCAGTGCGGCGTTTACCACACCTAGGGTGGGTTGCATGACGCCGCGAGATGCAGCAGACGCGAACGACAATCGGTGGTCCGACCTGGACCGTCCACCACTGAACGGGGCAGCCCTGCGCCGGGCGCTGGTCCGCGACGACGGCCTCTGGTGCGACGTGGAGGTGGTGGAGCGCACCGGGTCGACCAACTCGGACCTGGTCGGCCTCGTCACCAAGGAGAACGCCGACGAGGGCGCCGTCCTCGTCGCCGAGGAACAGAACGCCGGGCGCGGCCGTCTGGACCGCCAGTGGACCGCACCGGCCCGCTCGGGCCTCTTCTTCTCCGTGGTGCTGAAGCCCGTCGGCGTTCCCGTGACCCGCTGGGGCTGGCTGCCGCTGCTCACCGGCGTAGCCGTCGCGACGGCGCTCTCGCGCTCCGCCGGGGTCGACACGTCACTCAAGTGGCCCAACGACCTGCTGGTCACCGTGGACGGCGAGGAACGCAAGGTCGGCGGCATCCTCGCCGAGCGCGCGGGCACCGACGCGGTCGTGGTCGGCATCGGCATCAACGTCTCGCTGCGCGCCGACGAGCTGCCCGTGCCGGGCGCCGGATCCCTGGCGCTCGCGGGTGCGACGACCACGGACCGTGACACCGTGCTGCGGGCCGTACTGCGCTCCCTTGAGCAGTGGTACGGGCGGTGGCGCGACGCGGCAGGCGATCCCGCGGCCTCCGGGCTCCAGGCCACCTACGCGACCGGCTGCGCGACGCTCGGGCGCACGGTCAGGGCCGAGCTGCCGGGAGGCCGGTCGCTCGTCGGGGAGGCGGTGGCCGTGGACGGCGACGGTCGGCTCGTCATCGCGACGGAGGACGGCGTGCAGGAGCCGGTGGGAGCCGGGGACGTGGTGCATCTGCGGGCGGTGTGAGGGGATGGCTCTGCGAGTGGTGTGAGGGATCGGTCCGCGAGCGGTGTGAAGAGGTGGCTCGGGGGCGGTGTGACGGATGGGTCTGCGAAGGGTGTGAGGGGATGGTTCCGTGGGCGGTGTGACGGCGTGGGCCGACGGGCGGTGTGAGCCCTCGGCACCGTCTCCGACCTCGGTCGCGCCATCGGGAGTGAGCCAGCGCACACCTGCCGTAGAGTTGAGCGCGGTCGATACCTGACCACGGCAGATCGGAAGGGCAGCAGGAGTGACCGTCGACGACACCGGCTCCGGCACGGGCGCCCACCCCGCCCCCGACGGCGAGCCGGGACGTACCGCCGGGCCGGTCACGGACGCGACACCCGCACGGGCCGCCGCGGACGGCGACGCCCGGCAGGACGCCCGCCCCGACGCCGGGAGCGGCACCCGCCCGGGGGACCGCTTGGACCACCGCCCGGAAGACCGCTCGGACGCGGGAACCGGCATCCACAGGGACGACCACTTCGACGTGGGGAGCGACATCCGCAGGGACGACCGCTGGGACGACCGGGCCGACGCACGGCCGGACGTCCGGCGCGACGCGCGGCACGAGGCGAACGGCCGGGTGGACCCCCAGGCCGAGCCGGACTCCGGGGAGGACCCGCTCGCACTCCGCCTGGAGGGGCTCATCCTCGGCGCCGAGCGGCGCTACACCCCGTTCCAGGCGGCCCGCAGCGCGGGCGTCTCCATGGAGCTGGCCTCCCGCTTCTGGCGGGCGATGGGCTTCGCCGACATCGGCCAGGCCAAGGCGCTGACCGAGGCGGACGTACTGGCTCTGCGCCGCCTCGCCGGTCTCGTCGAGGCGGGCCTGCTGAGCGAGGCCATGGCCGTCCAGGTCGCCCGGTCCACCGGGCAGACCACCGCCCGTCTGGCCGAATGGCAGATCGATTCCTTTCTGGAGGGTCTGACCGAGCCCCCGGAACCGGGGATGACGCGCACCGAGGTGACGTACCCCCTGATGGAGCTGCTCCTGCCCGAACTGGAGGAGTTCCTCGTCTACGTCTGGCGCCGCCAGCTCGCCGCCGCCACCGGCCGGGTCGTGCAGGCGGCGGACGACGAGGAGATGGTCGACCGCCGCCTCGCCGTGGGCTTCGCGGACCTGGTCGGCTTCACCCGGCTGACGCGCCGCATGGAGGAAGAGGAGCTCGGCGAGCTCGTCGAGGCCTTCGAGACCACCGCGGCGGACCTGGTGGCGGCCCACGGGGGCCGGCTCATCAAGACCCTGGGCGACGAGGTGCTCTACTCCGCGGACGACGCCGGTGTCGCCGCCGAGATCGCGCTGCGGCTCATCGAGACGATGGCGAACGACGAGACGATGCCGGAGCTGCGCGTCGGCATCGCCTTCGGCACGGTGACCACCCGGATGGGCGACGTGTTCGGTACGACCGTGAACCTGGCGAGCCGCCTCACGTCGATAGCGCCGCGCGACTCCGTCCTCGTCGACGGAGCCTTCGCGGAGGAGCTGACCCGCACCGGTGACGCTCCCGCCTCCGAGGCGGAGGCCGCCGAGGCCGCGGCCACGGCGGAGAAGGAGGGCGAGGAACCCCCCTCGTACCGCTTCGCGCTCCAGCCGATGTGGCAGCGGCCCGTTCGCGGACTCGGCGTCATCGAACCGTGGCTGCTGGCCCGCCGCGCCAACGAGACGTAAGACTTCCCCTCAACGGAGCCGAGTAAGGCCTTACGAGCAGGGCCTTTGCCGGGCACGGCTGTGGCGTGTCCAGCCGTGTCGAGCTTTGCCCGCCGGGCGCCTCGCCCGGGTCATTCGCCGTGGCCGGGTGACAGCAACCCGTTCACGCAGATTCCTACGATCGGTACGCACACGTCCGGCGGCTGGTGCGGCGGCGCCGGCGCGGGGGTGGTCGGGGACGGCGTGTGCCGCGGGGCCGTAGGGGTGGGGGTCGGCGTCGACGGCCGGGGCGGTGGTGTCGTCATGGGGGCCGTGGGGATGCCGGTGCTGCCCGGTGCGGTGGTGACGGGGGCCTCGCCGCGGGCCGCCGGGATGACGGCGGGGGTCGTCGGGATCGACGCCGGGATCTGGCCGGCGTCCGAGGTGGGCGCCGGGCTCGTCCCGCCCATCGCGGCGCTCGCCGGTGCGGCCCCGGGGTGCGAGGGAGTGGGCATGGCCTCGACGGTTGGGACGGCGTCGCCCGCCGCGTCGTTGTCCGTGGCCGTCGCGACCGGCTCCGCCTCCGTGTTCCCTCCGCCCCCGGTCACCGAGTCCGGTGTCATCCGGGCGAGGCTCAGCACTCCCGCGGCGAGCGCGAGTCCTCCTACGGCGAAGAGCACCCGGCGCGGCCGGGGTCGGCGGTGCCGGCCCCGGCCGGCACGGAGCCGGACGGGTGCGGGGTCGTTGAGTCCGGCCTCCGCGGGCCCGCGGAGGCCGGACGACCGCGGTGCCGGAACGATCCCTCGCCCCCGACCAGCGCGATCCGCCCCGACCTCCACCCTCAGAGCAACTGCGGCGGCCCCGGCCTCCGGCCTGTGGGTGCTTGCGGCGGTCTCGGCCTCCGGCCTGTGGATGCCTGTCGCGGCCCCGGCCTCCGGCCTGTGGGTGCTTGCCGCGGCCCCGGCCTCCGGCCTCTGGGTGCTTGCCTCGGCCTCGGACTTCGGCCTCTGGGGGCCTGTCGCGGCCCCGGCCTCCACCCTCTGAGCGCCGGCCGCCGCCCCGGTGTCCGGAGCCCCTTGAGTGCCTGTCGCAGCCCCGGCCCCGCGTGTTTGCACGGCTGCCGTGGCGTCGGTCTCCCGGGCCTTCGTGCGCGCCGCAGCCTCGGCCCCTTGCCCTTGGGCTCGTGCGCCTGTCGCGGCCCGAGCCCCCGGTACCTGAGCGCCTGTCGCCGTTCCGGCCCCGCGTGCGCGCGCGGCCGCTGCGACGCCGGCCGTCAGCCCTCTGGGCGCGGTGGCCCAGATCTTTGCGGCCCTGGCCGGCAGGGCCGCGGCACTCCCGGAGCCCGCCGCCCCGGAGCCGGACTCCGCCGTGGCTCCAGTTGCCGCAGCCCGGGTTTCCGGGCCGCTGGTCTCAGCGACGCTGACGTCTGCGTCCGCGGCTCCCGCCCCGGCCTTCCCGGTGCCGGCCGCCGGTGCGGGCCGGGTCGCCGTGGCCTGTGCGCCGATGACGCCCGACGTCGTTGCGCCGACCGTCATGGGTCGGGTGGCCGTGGTGTCGGACTTCGTGGCTCCTGCCGGGGCGGGCCGAACCGCCCCGGCCCCGGTGTTCACGCTCCCGGTCGGTGCGGCACCGACCGCCATGACCCCTGAGCTGTTCGCCCGCGCGGCGCCGCCCGTCGTGGCCCCCGCTGGCGTCACGTCGTTCTTCGTGGTGGCGGACCCGGTGGTGCCCGTCCGCACGGTGGTCGTTCGCACGGTGCGCGCGTTCAGGGCGCCGAACGCGGTGGCGCTGAGCGGCTTGGGGGCG
The DNA here is from genome assembly GCF_042871525.1 of Streptomyces sp. NPDC005784. Taxonomy (NCBI): domain Bacteria; kingdom Bacillati; phylum Actinomycetota; class Actinomycetes; order Kitasatosporales; family Streptomycetaceae; genus Streptomyces; species Streptomyces sp. NPDC005784. The sequence goes on along the minus strand of NZ_JBIAIQ010000004.1, from coordinate 220,834 downwards.
GACATCGCCCTGCTGAGCGGCGTGACGCGGATCCACTGGGTATTCGCCGGTGGTGCGGCGGCCGTCGTGGCCCCGGCCGCCGTGGAGTGGGACCGCTGGGGGCCCACTGCCGTGGCGCGGGACGCCGCCGAGTTCGACGGTGCCGCTGTGCCGGTCGGTGGCGGGCAGCCCGGCGAGGTGCCGGGCGCGATGGCCTCGGACGGCGGCCTCGGGGCCGGCGGTCGCGTGAGTGTGGGTCGCGGGCCCGGCCGGGTGCTGGTGGCCTGCGGTGTTTCGCGGTTCGTCATGGTTGTCCCTCCCCGGTGTGCCGGTGTCCCGAATGCGCTGCGGCGGTGCGCAGGTTATGCGCGGTCTGGGGGCGGAGAAACGGAGTTGGGCGGTATGTCACTCGAACGAGTAGGTGCGGCACGAGGGGGCGGGTTTCGCCGGACGGCCTCGGCTGCGATGATCGGGGCGTCGATAGTTAACCCGCGTTAACCGGGAGGGTGTCATGGCGCAGCAAGGGGCGGACCAGGGGACGGAGTCGGACGAGCGGAGGTTCGGGGAGTTCGTCGCCGTACGGCGGCATGGGTACGTCGCCGAGCTCGTCCTCGACCGGCCCAAGGCCATGAACGCCGTGTCCACGGACATGGCGCGTTCGATCGCCGGTGCCTGCGACGCCCTCGCGGCCGACCGGGACGTACGCGTGGTCGTGCTCACCTCCACCCACGAGCGTGCCTTCTGTGTCGGCGCCGACCTGAAGGAGCGCAACTCCTTCACGGATGCCGAGCTGGTGCGTCAGCGGCCGGTCGCGCGGGCCGCGTACACCGGTGTCCTGGAGCTGCCGATGCCGACCGTCGCCGCTGTGCATGGCTTCGCGCTGGGTGGCGGGTTCGAGCTGGCGCTGTCCTGCGACCTGATCGTGGCCGACCGTACGGCGGTCGTCGGCCTGCCCGAGGTGTCCGTCGGCGTGATCCCCGGAGGCGGCGGTACGCAGCTGCTGCCGCGCCGCGTCGGTGCCGCGCGCGCGGCCGAGCTCATCTTCTCGGCGCGGCGCCTGGAGGCGGCCGAGGCGCGGGAGTTGGGGCTGGTGGACGAGCTGGTGGAGGCGGGGCAGGACAGGGCGGAAGCGCTCGCACTGGCGGCCCGTGTCGCCGCGAACTCCCCGGTCGGGCTGCGCGCCGCCAAGCGCGCCCTGCGGCTCGGACACGGACTCGACCTGCGCGCAGGCCTGGAGGTCGAGGACGCGGCCTGGCGGTCCGTCGCCTTCTCCGGGGACCGGGCGGAGGGGGTCGCAGCGTTCAACGAGAAGCGCAAGCCGGAGTGGCCGGGGCAGTAACCCCTCCCTGGTCCGCCGCTTTCCGGCCCGCTCCCGGTTCGGGTCGCGGCACGGTCCGCGGCCCGTTCCCTGGTTCGGGCCGCAGCACGGTCCATGGCCCGTTCCCTGGTTCGGCCCTCGCGGCCCGGGCCCCTGTTCGCCCTACAAATGTCCCGAATATGGGCAAATATCCCTAGCCTGGGGTGATGGGTGAGGACAGTCGGCTGAGGGCCGTGGTGACGCTGGCGCAGGGGATGGCGGCGGCGCGCACCCCGCGGGAGTCGTGGCGGGCCGCGGCGCTCGGCGCGTGTCACGCGCTGGCCGGGAGCTTCGCCGCGCTCTCCCTGTGGGAGCGCGAACTCGGCCGGCTGCGGGTGCTCGCCAACGTGGGCGACCGTGCCCCGGACGAGGACGAGTTCCCCGACGGGGAGGCGTACCCGGTGCACCAGTTCCCGGAGATCACCGAGTTCCTGCACGAGCGATGGGCGGGCGGCGGCGGGCCCAACGCCTGGGTCGAGACCGCCGACGGCCCGGCGGCCGGTCCCGCCGGATACTGCCACCAGCGTGTCGCCGCGCTGCGCAGGCGCGGGCGCGGCTGCTGTGTCGTCGCGCCGATCGTGCTGCACGGGCGGGCCTGGGGCGAGCTGTACGTGGCCCGTCCGGCCGGCGCCCCCGTCTTCGGCCGGGCCGACGCCGACTTCGCGACCGTCCTCGCCTCCGTCGTCGCTGCCGGGATCGCCCAGACAGAACGCCTGGAGGAGGCCCGGCGCCTCGCCTACACCGACGCCCTGACCGGACTCGCCAACCGCCGCGCCGTGGACGTACGTCTCGACGAGGCCGTCGAGCGGCACAAGGAGGACGGTGCCGTGGTCAGTCTCGTCGTCTGCGACCTCAACGGGCTCAAGCGCGTCAACGACACCCGGGGGCACGCCGTCGGCGACCGGCTCCTCGAACGGTTCGGGTCGGTGCTCTCCCTGTGCGGGGCCATGCTCCCTGGCACCCTCGCCGCGCGGCTGGGTGGCGACGAGTTCTGTCTGCTGGCGGTGGGCCCGCCGGCGGACGACGTGGTCCGTATCGCCGACGAACTCTGCCGCCGCGCGTCCGAGTTGGAGCTGGGGGAGGGCGTGGCGTGCGGGGTCGCCTCGACCGAGGACCCGATCGGCCCCGTACGGTCGGCGCGCCGGCTGTTCCGGTTGGCGGACGCGGCCCAGTACCGCGCGAAGGCCGTCCGGGCCGCGAAGCCCGTGGTCGCCGGGCGCGAGGGCCCCGACGATCCCGTCGTACGCCTGGCGGACGCACCGTCGCCCACGGTGGGCGAACGCCGCAGGTTCCGCGGCCGGCACGACCGGCCCCGTGCGTGATGACGCCACGACCGACCCCGTGCGCGATGACGGCACGACCCCTCATGCGCGATGACGGTACGACCGGCCTCGTACGTCATGACGGTACGACAGGCCTCGTACGCCATGACGATGTGAGCGGGCTCGTCGGTGATCGGGTCCCGTCCGTGAGGCGGCGCGGGTGTCCGCTGTGACGTGCGCCGGGGTAAGGGGCCAACCGGTCACCCGCTAGTGACATCATCGAATTCACTGCGTACGCTCCTGAATATGGATATGCACACTGTGGTGGTGGGGACGTCCGGAGTGACCGCGTCCGACGTTCTCGCCGTGGCGCGCGACAGCGCCCGGATCGAGCTCTCCGGCGAGGCGGTGGCGGCCCTCGCCGCGGCCCGCGAGATCGTGGACGCGCTGGCCGCGAAGCCGGAGCCCGTCTACGGCGTCTCCACCGGCTTCGGCGCCCTGGCAAGCCGGCACATCAGCCCGGAACTGCGCGCCCAGCTGCAGCGCAACATCGTCCGCTCGCACGCCGCCGGCATGGGCCCGCGCGTCGAGCGCGAGGTGGTCCGCGCGCTGATGTTCCTGCGGCTCAAGACCGTCTGCTCCGGGCACACCGGCGTGCGGCCCGAGGTCGCGCAGACCATGGCGGACATCCTGAACGCGGGCATCACCCCGGTCGTCCACGAGTACGGCTCGCTCGGCTGCTCCGGCGACCTGGCGCCGCTGTCCCACTGCGCCCTGACCCTGATGGGTGAAGGGGACGCGGAGGGTCCCGACGGAGTCGTGCGGCCCGCGGGCGAGCTGCTCGCCGAGGCCGGGATCGTCCCCGTCGAACTGCGCGAGAAGGAGGGCCTCGCCCTCCTCAACGGCACCGACGGCATGCTCGGCATGCTGGTCATGGCCCTCGCCGACCTGGAGATGCTGTACAAGTCGGCCGACGTCAGCGCCGCGCTCTCCCTCGAGGCGCTGCTCGGCACGGACAAGGTTCTCGCCCCCGAGCTGCACGCCATCCGCCCGCACCCGGGCCAGGGCGCCAGCGCCGCCAACATGCTGGCCGTGCTGAAGGGTTCGGAACTCACCGGCCACCACCAGGACGACGCCCCGCGCGTCCAGGACGCCTACTCCGTACGGTGCGCCCCGCAGGTCGCCGGCGCCGGCCGGGACACCCTCGCGCACGCCCGTACGGTCGCCGAGCGCGAGCTGGCCTCCGCCGTCGACAACCCGGTCGTGCTGCCCGACGGCCGCGTGGAGTCGAACGGCAACTTCCACGGTGCCCCGGTCGCCTACGTCCTGGACTTCCTCGCCATCGCGGCGGCCGACCTCGGCTCCATCGCAGAGCGCCGTACCGACCGGCTGCTCGACAAGAACCGTTCGCACGGCCTGCCGCCGTTCCTCGCGGACGACGCCGGCGTCGACTCGGGTCTGATGATCGCCCAGTACACGCAGGCCGCGCTGGTCAGCGAGATGAAGCGGCTCGCCGTTCCGGCGTCCGCGGACTCGATCCCCTCCTCCGCCATGCAGGAGGACCACGTCTCCATGGGCTGGTCGGCCGCACGCAAGCTGCGTACCTCCGTGGACAACCTGACCCGCATCGTGGCGATCGAGCTGTATGCCGCCACGCGCGCCATCGAACTGCGCGAGGGCCTGGCCCCGGCCCCGGCGTCACGGGCGGTCATCGACGCCGTCCGCGCGGCCGGCGTCCAGGGCCCCGGCCCGGACCGCTTCCTCGCCCCCGACCTGGCGGCGGCGGACGCGTTCGTACGCGCGGGCGGCGTGGTGGCCGCGGTGGAGCCGGTGACCGGCCCGCTCGCCTAGGACCTGTAGGACCCTGTAGGACCTGCACCGACGGTGTTCCGTCGTACGTGGGCCGGGCACTCCCCGGCCCACGTGCCAGGCCCAGGCACCTCGCCTCGCACCCTCGCCCCAGCGTGTGCTACTGTCTCATTGATACGTTTTTGGTACCCATTTACTTTGTGCGCCTGATCGGAATCCTCCGCAGGCGCGTTTTGTTTTACCGGCATCTCCGGCATTACCCGGTGCATCTCCGGATGGGGGCCCACTACCTGTTCAGGAGAACAACATGGCTACTGGCACCGTGAAGTGGTTCAACTCGGAAAAGGGCTTCGGCTTCATCGAGCAGGACGGCGGCGGCCCCGACGTCTTCGCCCACTACTCGAACATCGCCAGCTCCGGCTTCCGTGAGCTCGTCGAGGGCCAGAAGGTCTCCTTCGAGGTCACGCAGGGCCAGAAGGGCCTGCAGGCGGAGAACATCCTCCCCGCCTAGTTCGAGGCGCGCTTTTCCAGAGCCGGGTCCCGCCCCTTCGGGTGCGGGTCCCGGCTCAGCGCTGTGACAGCTCATGCAGTCGGTGAGCGCTGTGTGCGCAGTCCGTGGGGCCCAGGAAGGAAATCCAGATCCAGCATGACTCGATCCGAACGTCCCGTCCGTAAGCGGCCGGCAAACGCACGCGCCGCGCAGACCGCCGGCTCCGCGAAGAACGCAGGCCGGGGCGCCGGCCGAGGTGGCGCCACCCGCAAGGTCACGCCGCCGCAGGAGTTCTCCCTGCCCGAGACCGTCACACCGGCGCTGCCCGCCGTCGAGTCCTTCGACGCGCTGGACATGCCGGCCGCCCTGACGAAGACCCTCGCGGCCCAGGGTGTCACCGATCCCTTCCCGATCCAGGGCGCCACGCTGCCCAACTCCCTCGCCGGGCGCGATGTGCTCGGCCGGGGACGCACCGGCTCCGGCAAGACGCTCGCCTTCGGGCTCGCGCTCCTCGCCCGCACCGCCGGCCGCCGTGCCGAGCCGCGGCACCCGCTCGCCCTGGTCCTCGTCCCCACGCGTGAACTCGCCCAGCAGGTCGACGACGCGATCACGCCGTACGCCACCGCCGTCAACCTGCGCGTGGCCACGGCCGTCGGCGGGATGTCGATCGGCCGGCAGGCCGGTTCGCTGCGCCGCGGCGTCGAGGTGCTCGTGGCGACTCCCGGACGGCTCAAGGACCTCATCGAGCGGGGCGACTGCGCCCTCGGCCAGGTCGCGATCACCGTGCTGGACGAGGCCGACCAGATGGCCGACATGGGCTTCATGCCGCAGGTCACCGCGCTGCTCAAGCAGGTCGAGCCGGGCGGTCAGCGGCTGCTCTTCTCGGCCACGCTCGACAAGAACATCGACAAGCTCGTCAAGATGTTCCTCACCGACCCCGTGGTGCACTCCGTCGACCCGTCCGCGGGCGCGGTGACGACCATGGAGCACCACGTGCTGCACGTCGCCGACGAGACCGACAAGAAGGCGGTCGCGACGCGGATCGCCGCCCGCGACGGCCGGGTGATCCTCTTCGTCGACACCAAGCGCGGCGCCGACCGGTTCACCAAGCGGCTGCTCGCCAGTGGTGTCCGGGCCTCCGCCCTGCACGGCGGGCGCAGCCAGCCGCAGCGCAACCGCACCCTCGACCAGTTCAAGACCGGTCAGGTCACCGCGCTCGTCGCCACCAACGTGGCGGCCCGCGGCATCCACATCGACGACCTCGACCTCGTGGTCAACGTCGACCCGCCGACCGACCACAAGGACTACCTCCACCGCGGCGGCCGTACGGCCCGCGCCGGAGAGTCCGGCAGCGTCGTCACGCTGGTGCTCCCCGAGCAGAAGCGTGAGATGACCCGGCTGATGGCGGACGCCGGCATCACGCCGCGCACCGCCCGCGTCAAGTCCAGCGACGAGGAACTCGCCCGCCTCACCGGCGCCCGCGAGCCCTCCGGGGTCCCGGTCGTCATCGAGGTCCCGCAGCAGGCCGAGCAGCCGAAGCAGCGGCCCAAGGCGCGCCGTGCCCCCACCGGGGGCGGCGCCAGGCGGCCTTCGGTCGCGGGCGGCGGCACGGCCACGCGCTCGGGCGCCGGGTCGGACGGCCAGGGCGGCCGGCAGCGCGGCGGACGTCAGGACACCGGCGGCGCGGCGGGTGGCGCGGCCACCGGGCGTCGCACCGGCACGGGCGGAGCGGCCGCAGGCCGTCGTACGGAAGCGGGCGGCAGCGCAGGCCGTCGCACGGAATCCGGTGGCGGCGCGGGCCGTCGTACGGAGGCCGGCGGTAGCGCGGGTCGTCGTACGGAGGCCGGTGGCGGCGCGGGCCGTCGTACGGAGGCCGGCGGTAGCGCGGGTCGTCGTACGGAGGCCGGTGGCGGCGCGGGTGCCGGTCGCTCCGGCGGTCGCGGGCGTGCTCCGCAGCGCGGTGGTCAGAGCGGCGGCCAGAGCGGTGGCGGCCGCAGGGCCGCCTGACCGGATCGGATCCGTTCGGCTTCGCGGCGGCCCCGCGCCCCCTCAGGGACGCGGGGCCGCCGCATGCCCGGCCTTCGCCGCATGCCCGGCCTTCGCCGCATGCCCGGCCTTCGCCGCATGCCCGGCCTTCGGCCCTGGCCGTTCCCAGTCGTGACCGGTCGCAACTGGTCGACTTCGGACCGCGGTTGTCGTGGTTCGTGCGGCGCTCGGGAACCGGGCTGCGTGTTGCGGGGGTTCAGACGTCGCCGAGGAACCCGGGGTCCACGCCGTCGAGCTTGAGGGCGAAGTCCCGGTGCAGGCTGAGGATTTCGGCCAGCGGCACCGCGCGGCGGCTCGTCGACATGAGGTCGCGTCGCGCCTCCGCCGACCACAGGAACGGCAACACGGACAACCCCTGCGTGCCCGTCAGGGCGCCGGACTCGGCGCGCCAGCCGGGCCAGCGCAGTGTGTCGTAGAACTGGTCCGTGCCCTCGCTGAGGAACCACTGGAGCCATGCTCCGTGTCCGACTTCGAGCGCCTCCCACTTCAGTGAGTCCGGCGCGAAGTACACGACCTCGCCGGGATGCCCGGGACGCCCCACGGACTCCGGGTCGGCGCCGTTGAGCACGAACGCCCCGCCCAGTACGTCGTGGCCGACGACGAGTCCGCCGTCCCGTGGGCGCCAGTCCGGATCGAACCGCTCGGGGAATCCGTTGACCTCGGCCAGCGAGGGAAGGTCCGTCGAGCCGCCCGGCAGCCCCGTCGGCAGGTCCTCGCCCGGACTGCCGTAGATCCGCAGCCAGCCGCTGTCCAGCACCACACCGCCGCAGTTGAGCACCATCCCGCCCAGCCAGGACCGCGCGGTGATCTGTAGTTGGTGCAGGCTCGCACGGCCAAGTTCGGGGTCCACCGGAGGTATCTCCATGGACACCCCGCTGGCGGCGAGCGCCTTGGACAGCAGCGGCCAGGCCGGTTCCTCGACGTCGGTCAGCTCGCTCAGCTCTCGCATGGCTTCCCTGTGGGTTGTCCGGAGCGCGGTCGATGCGCTCAGTAGGCAATCATGCGCTCACGGCGCACGGAGTACGTCACGAATCCGGCGCCGAGGCAGAGGAAGAGCGTGCCGCCGACGAGATACGGCGTCGTGTCCACGGCGCCGGTGTCGGCGAGCCTGGTCCCGTCACCCCCGGACAGCGTGTGCGCCCCGGTGACCGACTCCGTGGATATCCGTGCCGTGGTGGTGACCGTCGGTGCGGATATCGGCGCCGTCGCGCTCGGAGTGGGTACGTCCTGGGTCGCGTTGGCGGACGGGACGAACCACAGGGCACCCAGGAGGGTCCCCGCTGCGGTGGCGGTCAGCAACGATCGACGTGCGGCGGACACGAAATATCGATCCCCTTGTGGCGCTTGCGAATTGGCCGTGTGGGGCGATGCTAATGAAAGGCGCGGGTCGCGGGAAAGTCGCGCATCCCATGGGCCGTACGCTCCCTCCCATGAGTACCCCTGAGACATCACAGTTTGTCCGGCTTCGTGTCGAACTTGTGCTGGAAATCGATGACGCCGACGCCGTCACCAAGGCCGCGCTGCGCCGGATCGGCGACGACGCGGACATGCCGGCCGACGAACGGTCGCACGCCGAGGGCGCAGTGACGGAAGACACGGCTGAGGCCCTGGCCTATCTCGTGGACCCGTTCGACCTGGTCAGTGAGGTGCCCGGGATCGAACTCGCCCAGGCTTCCTGGAGCAGTGAGCCCATTGACTACGATCCCGATTCGCCGGATTGGGACATCGACGAGGATGATGCTGACGAGGACGGCGAGGAAGACGCGCACGGCTGACTCGGTTCGGGAAAAGTGTGACCCCGGCCGGCAGTCGCCGTCCGGGGTTCCTCGTGTCCGGTGACGCACTGCCCACCCCCGCACCACTTCGGTCCGCGTGTCCGTGCGCGGTGGGCGTGGCGTGGGCCACACTTCCACGGGAAGTGGAACGGGGTGAACCGGTTGCGGCGTTGACTCTACTTACGGGGCTCCCGTGGTCCTTTCGTGATTCGGCAACGATGGAGAAGCGTGTGATGACGGACAGTAAGCGGCGCAAGGGTCTGATGACCGCGTCCGCACTGCTCGGCGGGGTGCTGGTGCTCTCTGCGTGCAGCGGAGGCGGAAGCAAGGCCGGCGCGTCGGACGGCGGCGACCCCACGTCGCAGGCCAAGGTCGACGAGGCGGCAGCCAAGAAGACCTCCGAGGCCCTGATCAAGATCACGCCCGCGGACGGCTCCGACAACGCCTCGATCAACAACGGCACCGCGGTCACGGTCAGCAAGGGCTCGCTCACGTCCGTCTCGATGAAGACCGAGTCCGGCACGGCCGTCGCCGGTCAGATATCTGCGGACAAGAAGAGCTGGAAGCCCCTCAACCAACTGGCCCGCGCCACCACGTACAAGATCGCCGCCGTGGCCGCCGACTCCGCGGGCCGCACGGCCAACGAGAACGCGTCGTTCACCACGGTCTCCCCGGCCAACAGCTTCATCGGCAACTTCACGCCGGAGGACGGTTCCACGGTCGGCGTCGGCATGCCGGTCTCGATCAACTTCAACAAGGCGATCACCAACAAGGCCGCGGTGCAGAAGGGGATCACCGTCTCCTCCAGCAGTGGCCAGGAGGTCGTCGGGCACTGGTTCAACGCCAACCGCCTGGACTTCCGCCCCGAGAGCTACTGGACCGGCGGCTCCACCGTCACCCTCAAGCTGAACCTGGACGGTGTCCAGGGCGCGAGCGGTGTCTACGGCGTGCAGCAGAAGACGGTCACCTTCAAGATCGGCCGCAACCAGGTCTCCATCGTCGACGCCCAGACCAAGACGATGAACGTCACCCAGGACGGCAAGGTCGTCAAGACCATCCCGATCTCCGCGGGTGCTCCGGACCACACGACGTACCAGGGCCAGATGGTGATCTCCGAGAAGTTCAAGGAGACCCGGATGGACGGCTCGACGGTCGGCTTCAAGAAGAACGACGGCAAGGGCGAGTACGACATCAAGGACGTGCCGCACGCCATGCGTCTGTCGAACTCGGGCACCTTCATCCACGGCAACTACTGGGGCGCGAAGTCCGTCTTCGGCTCCGTCAACACCAGCCACGGCTGTGTCGGTCTGTCCGACACCAAGGGCGCGGGCGACCCCAACACGCCCGCCGCGTGGTTCTTCAACAACTCGCTGATCGGTGACGTCGTGGTCGTCAAGAACACCGGCGACAAGGCCATCGCCCCGGACAACGGCCTCAACGGCTGGAACCTGGACTGGGCGGCCTGGAAGGCCGGTTCGGCCGTCTGATACCGAGGCACCACCTGACGCCGATGCGGCGGCGGCCCCCACGGGCTGCCGCCGCATCGGCGTTTCTCAAAGATTTCTGGGCCCGGCCACAGCCTTCTCATCATTCTCTTATTTCGGCCTTATGCCTTCATCACGCGCCGTACCTAGCTTGCGGCCATGTTCTTCACCTACCTGAGGCGCGAACTGCGCCGCCGCAGAAAGGCGGCCCTCGTCGTCGCCTCCGGGCTCGCCCTGGGCATAGCCCTGGTCATCGTGGTCAGCTCCGTGTCCTCGGGCATGGAGAAGGCCCAGGGCAAGGTCCTCCAGTCGCTGTACGGGCTGGGGACCGACATGACGGTCACCAAGGCCGCCGCGCCGGCCACCAGCACCAGCCAGCGCCCGCGCTTCAACTTCGACGCGAACGACAGCGGTTCCGACAAGGAGCAGAGCAGCGACCGCGTCATGGTCCGGGGCTTCGAGACCCTGGCTTCCTCGACCGTCGCCAAGGTCGACTCCCAGAACGGCGTCGCGGACGCCGTCGGCGGACTGAGCCTCCAAGTCGTGCGGATCAACGGCCAGTTCACCCGCGGGCAGTTCCAGCAGAACCCCAACAGCGGTAGCGGGCAGCGCGGTCGGGGCGGCGCCCAGCCTTCGCCGCAGGGCACCGTCAAGGGCGGCGGCGCCAACTTCGACGTCAACAACTACTCGGTGTTCGGCACCGACGTCACCAAGCCCGCCCTGGGCCCGCTGACTTCGTCGAAGATCACCAGCGGTCGTACGTTCAAGACCTCCGAGACGAACGCCAAGGTCGTCGTCGCGGACACGTCGTACGCCAAGGAGAAGAAGCTCAAGGTCGGTGGCACCGTCACCATCAAGAGCGTCAAGTACAAGATCGTCGGCATCGCGACACCCGACAGCGGTGACGCGGCGGCCAACCTCTACATCCCGCTCCAGCAGGCGCAGACGCTCAGCGACTCCAAGAACAAGGTCACCACGATCTACGTCAAGGCGTCCGACTCGCAGCAGATCTCCGGCGTCAAGACCACCATCCAGAAGAACATCTCGGGCACGACGGTCACCACCTCCGCGGACCTCGCGAAGACCGTCTCCGGCTCCCTGTCCACGGCCTCCAACCTCGCCTCGAACGTGGGCAAGTGGCTGTCGATCGCGGTGCTCGTGGCCGCGTTCCTGGTCGCCGGTCTGCTCACCTCCTCCGCCGTCTCCCGCCGGGTTCGCGAGTTCGGCACCCTCAAGGCGCTCGGCTGGAAGTCGAGCCGGGTGACCCGGCAAGTGGTCGGCGAGGCCATCGTCAACGGCCTGGTCGGCGGCGCCCTCGGCATCGCCCTCGGCCTCGCGGGCGCCTATGTCGTCACCGAGATCAGCCCCAACCTCCAGGCACAGCTGGGGAACACGGGCGGTGGCCAGGGCGGCGGACCCGGCGGTGGCGGAGGCTTCGGCGGAGGCGGCTTCGGCGGCCCGGGGCGGCAGACCGCCGCCAAGACCCTCGACGTCGTGCTCACCGCGCCCGTCAGCGTCGACATCATCGTCGTCGCGGTGGCCCTGGCCGTCGCCGGCGGTCTGATCGCCGGCGCCTTCGGCGGCTGGCGTGCGTCCAGGCTGCGTCCCGCCGACGCCCTGCGCCGCGTCGAATAAGCCCCGCCCCTTACGTACTTACGTATCCCAGGAGTTGCACCATGTACGAACTCAGAGGCGTCACCAAGCGCTACAAGCGGGGCAAGGAAACGATCGACGCGCTCGCCGGGGTCGACCTGACGATCGCGGACGGTGACCGGCTCGTCATCCAGGGCCCCACCGGCGGCGGCAAGTCCACCCTCCTCCAGATGCTCGGCGGGCTCGACCGTCCCACCGCGGGCAGTGTCGAACTCGACGGCACCGACATGGCGAAGCTGTCCGAGGGGAGACTCACCAAGGTCCGCAGCGAGAACATCGGCTTCGTCTTCCAGAGCTTCAACCTGATCCCCACGCTCACCGCCCAGGAGAACGTCGAGACCGCGCTCGTACCGCTGCGCGTGAAGGCGAGGGAGCGGCGTGAACGGGCCGCCGCGGCACTGGAGTCCGTGGGGCTCTCCGAGCGGCTCGGACATCTGCCGGCCGAACTGTCGGGCGGTCAGCAGCAGCGTGTGGCCATCGCCCGCGCCCTGGTCAAGCAGCCCAAGGTCCTGCTGGCGGACGAGCCCACCGGAAACCTCGACGAGTCCATGCGCGACGAGATCATGGACGTACTCGAAGCCATGTGGAAGGAGCACGGGCTCACCTTCATCATGGTCACGCACGACTCCTCGATCGCGAAGAAGGCCCCGCGCGTCGCGACGATCCGCAAGGGGAAGATCACCGTCAAGGAGAACGCGGGAGCGTAGCGGGGACGGGCCGACGACCTCGGTCCCCGATACACGGCGGGGGAAGTGAGCCCGCAGCGAACGAGCCACCGGAAACAGAGCTTCCGGTGGCCGTTCGTGTTTGTGTGGGGACATGACCGTTTCGACAGTCGAATACATCCGTTACCGCATTCCCGAGCAGCAGTCGGCCGAGTTCCTGGCCGCCTACACCCGGGCCGCCGTGCAGCTCGCCGCGGCCCCGCAGTGCGTCGACTACGAACTCGCGCGCTGTGAAGAGGACTTCGAGCACTTCGTCCTGAGGATCACCTGGACCTCGACGGAGGACCACGTCGAGGGCTTCCGCAACTCGGAGCTCTTCGCCGACTTCCTCGCCGAGATCCGCCCCTACATCGGCAGCATCGAGGAGATGCGCCACTACAAGCCGACATCGGTGCGCGGCCGGGGCGCCTCCGTGCCCACGCTCTACGCCTGGGCGGGCGGCGCCGAGGCCTTCTCCCGCCTCACGGAGGCGTTCTACGACAAGGTCCTCAAGGACGACCTCCTCGCGCCCCTGTTTGCGGACCTCGCGCCCGAACACGCCGTACACGTCGCCCTCTGGCTCGGCGAGGTCTTCGGCGGACCGCCGGCGTACTCCGAGACCCAGGGCGGTCACGGCCACATGGTCGCCAAACACCTGGGCAAGGGCATCACGGAGATCCAGCGCCGCCGCTGGGTCAACCTGATCCAGGACGCCGCCGACGACGCGGGCCTTCCCACCGACGCCGAGTTCCGCTCCGCCTTCCTCGCGTACACCGAGTGGGGCACGCGGCTGGCCGTCCACTACTCCGGCCCGGACGCCAAGCCACCGGCGGAGCAGCCGGTACCGAAGTGGACCTGGGGGGCCGCACCGCCGTACCAGCCGTGAGCCGTGATCTGCGATCCGAGGACTGGTTGCCGGGGTGTCGGGGTTGTCGGTTGCCGGGGTGGGTGTCGGCTACTGGGATGTCGGTTGCTGGGGTGAGGACGTGCCCGCGCGGGTCGCGTCCGTTCCCCACGACGCCAGCAACCGCAGCGCCTCCGCCGAGCTCGACCCCGGCTCCGCGTGATAGGTCACCAGCGCCAGCTCGGTGTCGCCGACCAGCCGGAACGACTCGAACTGCAACGCGAGGTCGCCCACCAGGGGATGCCGCAGCAGCTTCACCCCGTGGCTCTTCTCCTTCACGTCGTGCGTCGCCCACAGCCGCCTGAAGTCCTCGCTCTTCAGGGACAGCTCCCCGACCAGCGCGGCCAGCCGCGGATCGTCCGGATGACAGCCCGCGTCCATGCGCAGCAGACAGACGATGTCGATCGCCTTCTGCTCCCACTCCACGAACAGGTCCCGGTACTCGGGCCGGAGGAAGACCATCCGCGCCCAGTTCCGCTCCTGCGGCGGCAGCTCCGACCAGTCCCCGAAGACGGCCGCGGCCATCCGGTTCCAGACGAGCACGTCGGAGCGCCGCCCGGTGATGTAGGCCGGGACGCCGTCGAGTGTGTCGAGCAGCTGACGCAGGGCCCCGCGCACCTGCTGCGGCCGGGCCGCCTGCTTCTTCTTGTGCTGCTTGGGCTTCGCGAGGTGGGTGAGGTGGTTGTGCTCGGCATCCGTCAGCCGCAGCGCCCGCGCGATGGAGTCCAGCACCTCCGCCGACACATTGCGCCCGTTGCCCTGCTCAAGGCGCGTGTAGTAGGCGACGGACACTCCGGCCAGCTGGGCCAGCTCCTCGCGGCGCAGCCCGGGCACCCGGCGGTGCCGCCCGAAGTCGGGCATCCCCACGTCCTCCGGCTTCAGCCGGGCGCGGCGGCTGCGCAGGAACTCGCTGAGCTCGGCGCGCCGGTCCAGCGGGTGGGCCGACTCCCCGGCGGGCCCCACAGAAAGCTGTTCATCCATCCATCCAGTATTCACGGTCGTACGCTGCGGAGCCTGACCCCGCCAGTGGTAGGACCAGCGGACGTACGCAGAGCCGTGGCCTGGGTGAATCCTGGGGGATCGGGCAGGCTGATTGCCGTGCCCGACGGAAGACAGCCGGGCACGTTCCACCCCCCTCCCGAGGAGAACCCCGGCATGACCACTGTCGTTGCGTACGCCGCTCCCGCCGCCAAGGCTCCGCTGGAGCGCACCACCATCGAGCGTCGCGAGGTCGGAGAGCACGACGTCCTGATCGACATCAAGTTCGCCGGCATATGCCACTCCGACATCCACCAGGCCCGCGAGGGCTGGGGAGAGGCCACCTTCCCGATGGTGCCGGGCCACGAGATCGCCGGCATCGTCTCCGAGGTCGGTTCCGGCGTCACCAGGTTCAAGGTCGGCGACCGTGTGGGCGTCGGCTGCCTGGTCGACTCCTGCCGCGAGTGCGACAACTGCAAGGCCGGTCTGGAGCAGTACTGCACCGGCGGCGGCGTGGGCACGTACAACTCCGTCGGCAAGGACGGCAAGCCCACCTACGGCGGCTACTCCGAGAAGATCGTCGTCGACGAGAACTACACCCTGCACATCCCCGACGGCATCTCCCTCGACGTGGCCGCGCCGCTGCTCTGCGCCGGCATCACCACGTACTCCCCGCTCAAGCACTGGAACGCGGGCCCCGGCAAGAAGGTCGCCGTCCTCGGCATGGGCGGTCTCGGCCACATGGGCGTCAAGATCGCCCACGCGCTCGGCGCCGAGGTCACGGTCCTCTCCCAGTCGCTGCGCAAGAAGGACGACGGCCTGAAGCTGGGCGCCGACCACTACTACGCCACCAGCGACCCGGAGACCTTCAAGGAACTGCGCGGCACGTTCGACCTGATCCTGTCCACCGTCTCCGCCCCGCTGGACCTGGACGCCTACCTCGCCCTGCTGCGGACGGACGGCGCCTTCGTGAACGTGGGCGCGCCCGAGGAGCCGGTCCGGCTCAACCTCTTCTCGGTGATCGGCGGCCGCAAGACCCTCGCGGGCTCCGGCATCGGCGGTATCCAGGAGACCCAGGAGATGCTGGACTTCTGCGCCGTGCACGGCTTCGGCGCCGAGATCGAACTGATCGACGCGACCGAGATCAACGAGGCGTACGAGCGGGTGCTGGCGAGCGACGTCCGCTACCGCTTCGTGATCGACACGGCCACGATCTAGTCTGATCGCGCCGTCCTGACACGCAAGGCTCCTGGGCGCCGGGGGGGGGGGGCCCCCCGCCCCCCCCCCCCGGGGGGGGCGGCGGGGGGGCGCGGGGGGGGCGGGGGGCGGGGGCCCCCCCCGGGGGGGGCCCCCCCGGGGGGCGCGGGGGGGGCCCGCTGA